>CAIPEB010000386.1 GCA_903863885.1 uncultured Planctomycetaceae bacterium
AGATCGTGTTCGCGTACCATCGCGAAGAGGGCACCTTGGGACTGAATGCGCCCAAGATCGCGTCGGATCTGAAGCCGAAACTGGAACAACTGTTCGGCGAGATCGTGCTGGGAGAGGAGGTCAGTTCCTGCCAAAACGATGCTCCTTACGATCTCAATCGGCTGCGAGATCGCTGCTTCGTGCTCGACACAGATCCGGAGGATCAGGTGCTGTTCCAACTCAGCAGCGTGCGCTTGGGAGCCAAAGGGCGTGGCCGAGTCACGTTGGATCTGATGCAGAACGGCGTGCATCGCGACATCTACGGCATGGCCGACGACTGGCTGCATCCGCAGAAAGTTAGTTGGCAGGAAGTCAATATTACGATGGCCACGTTTCGCCTGCAGTTATTGCCCAAACCGGGGCGTCGTGCCCGAACGTTGGAAGTCGTGGTCACCTTTCCGGACGGCTGTCGTGTGAACAGTCGCGATCCCGCCGTCATCGAATTGGTTCGCAAGTACCTGAGACGTTGGAGAATTCTCCATGTCTGAGTCGCTGCAGCAGATCCTGTGGGCCGTGGAATCCGACGATCTTCCGGTGTTCGACTACGACGGTGTCGTCCGCTGGGAGCCCGGCGCGCTGGCCCGCTGCGTGGCCGCAGGGTTGTTTTACCCTGCGGAGCCCGCCCGGTTTCTCACCTGTTACGAGTGCGGGGACCTGCACGAATCGGAAGTCGTGTTTTTCCCCCACGTGGTAACCAAGAAACTCCGCGCGGCGATTGCCTGCACGCTGGGCGAGGTGCTGGTGCCGCTGGAGCGGTTGCAGCGTTGGCAAATGCCCGTCGGGACTTTTTTGGACGTTGCTTTCTCGCATGTCGAACGCAAAGGTCCGCCAACGGAAATTGTCCCCGGTCGCGTCTGGCGGCTTGGAAAAGCGACGTGGGCCAATTCACGCTGGAACGTGTTTTTCGCCCGGCGTTTGCATTGGTCGGATGCTTGGAAGGTGATCAATCAGGCTCAGTTCCCGGCACGGTCCGTCGTGTTCACACCCCAGCGTGTCGCTGAGCTTGATGAGCGCATCGTCACGCGGCCGACAATGGTGGCGCTGCGCGAGATTCTCACCTGGGGGGACGGTCCGAAGTTCGTATTTGACCACGCCTACGTGGAAGACCATCTGGCCGAGTTGCTCCGGTCGATTGCGGCGCAGCCCGTGAAAAAGAAACCCCGGCAACATGGACCTCGGGCCGTCCACATCGATGCGATCATGTCGGAGTTGCAGCAACATCTGCGCGCCGCGCGCGACCACGCCATTACCACCCGAGACCAGACTGGCGAGCCTGCCTTGCTCAAGCCGCCGACCAAGGAAACCCTGGCCAAACTCGTCGGCGTCCACAAGTCCACGGTAACGCATTGTTTCCGGGATAAGTCGGCCGTGATGCTAAATTACCTGTGGAACCTAGCTCACGATGTGGACCGGATTCTGGACTACCGGGCCACCCCCTCGATTGGATCGTGAAAAGCCGAAGTTGCAGCAAGTTGCACTGAGTTATTGCAACCAACGGGTTTTCTCCTCCTGTATCCACAAGTCCACGGTTGCCGCCCCGCCTCCGCGATGAGTCGGCGGTACCCGTGAAATCCAGCCTAAAGCGTGGCAGGGCCCCCGGACTACCGGTTGACCCCCACCTTTGGAATTCGAAAAGCCGAAGTTGCAGTAATTTGGCTTGAGTTAATGCAACCAACGGCTTTTCTCCCCTGTATCCACACGCTCACGGTGCCCCACCGCCTCCGGGAAGAGTCGGCGGTGATGCTGAATTACCCGCGAATTCCGGCCGAAAGCGTGGATCAGAGCTTGGATCAGCGCGTATCCCCCACCTTTGGAATTCGAAAAGCCGAAGTTGCAGTAATTTAGCTTGAGTTGATGCAACCAACGGCTTTTCTCCCCTGTATCCACAGGTTCGCGGCGTTGCACCGCCTCCGGGATGAGTCGGCGGTGATGCTGAATTACCCGCGAATTCCGGCCTGAAGCGTGGTACGGCCCTCGGACTACCGGTTGACCCCCACCTTTGGAATTCGAAAAGCCGAAGTTGCAGTAATTTGGCTTGAGTTGATGCAACCAACGGCTTTTCTCCCCTGTATCCACAGGTTCGCGGCGTTGCACCGCCTCCGGGATGAGTCGGCGGTGATGCTGAATTACCCGCG
>CAIPEB010000387.1 GCA_903863885.1 uncultured Planctomycetaceae bacterium
GTTTTCGTCCTCTTCCCGTCGGGCACGCTTCACAGCATTCCGCTTTAGCTCTCTCGCAGACTCGACAATTGTCTTCGGGGCGCCACTGCCGCCAACGACCTCGATGCGAACCCTCGGATTCCTTGACGCTTTGGCAAATCCATCCAGATACTCGGGTTCGGTCACCTTTCCTTCAGTGACGATGAGGATCACCGGCTTGGAGTCTTTGAAGGGCACGCGTCTCGCCGGTCGCCGTTGACGATCTCTCTTTCCCACTTTGATTCACTCCGCCATCCAAGAGATATCGCCAAGAAACGGGATCGCGCCGTATCTGCCCTGCAAATATCCTCGCTCGAGGTTTTCTGACTTGCGAGGCTTGTAGTCCGTCAGCGGATACAGCGTCGATGCACCCTCGTCGTCCTTTTCCGTGAACCACACCTGGTCGCGTCGAAGCGGTTGTTGACCGAGTGTCGTCCCCAACAGATTCGTGTCGTGGGTCGTAAAGATAACCTGGGCGTTACGGGAATTTGCCCGCGGACAGTTGAAGAGCTTCACGATCGCAAGACCAATCAACGGGTGAAGGCTGGATTCCAACTCGTCGACCAGCAGTAGCCCCCCGGACTCAAGGGCCCGGAAGACGGAAGGAGCCATTCGAAAGAGCGTCTTTGTCCCTTCGGACTCCTCATTCAAATCCAACCACGACCCTTCATCACCAGCCTGATGCTGCAAGAGAATGCGCGGTCGGCGCAGCATGCGGCCGCGAGACTCGTATTCAGACACTTCGCGCTTGATGTCCACGATCCCAAAGTCCGCAGACCGCAGCAGCTGCCCAATGCGCGACGAGAGAGATTCTTCAGAGTCGTCTATGGGGAATTGTGATCGCAGCTCGTCATCTGTGGAAAAAGACATTTCCGGCACGAATGACCGGGAAAACAATGATTCGTCGCGTCCCAGTATGTTCACTGGAAAGATCTGGCGAAACCATGAGTACAAAGCGGTGAGCTGCTGGTGACCGTGTTGCGCCGCTGCCGACAAAAACAGGGCGTTTGGGCGAGTGACTTCCTTCACGGCTTCGTTCGGCCCCTTCAGGTGCTCTCCGAACTTGAAGGAACCGGCCTCACGTTCGAACCATACCTGCTTACGGTGGCTCGGCCATGCAGACAGCCACTCTTCCTCAACAACTTTGTCGCTGACGGTGAATCCGTATTCAATCTTGGTGTCACCAATCAGAAACGAAACTTCAAACATGGACGGCTCGTAACGTCTGTGTGTCCATGCAAATGCCGTCCGCGGAACGCCGCCCTCCGGTTCCCACCGCCGATGTGAAAGCAGTACGGCTTCGCGCATGAACGCGAATGCGGACAACACATTGCTCTTTCCGCTTGCATTCGGCCCGTAGATGACGGCGGCCGGCAACAACAACTCGGAGTGACCGTCGACGCGGCGCGGGCGTGGATCGGCAGGATCGCCAACGCGACCTGCCTCAAGCGTTAACGCCTGCTCGTCGCGCAATGAGCGGTGGTTCTCAACTCGGAATTCGATCAACATCGTGCTGTGTCCTGATCCAGGCCCGCCGTCAAAATCGCCTGAAACCGCGTGCTACCGCAAGTATACTGCGCAAGACGCCCCGAAAACCACCTGAGCAAGGGTTCTGGCGCCAGTTTACGACACAAATCCCTGCGCTCGAAGGCGGCCGTGCGGGCCCCGCGACGTTCGGCGCGACCCTGCATCAAATACCGCCTCCGGGGGGTAGACATGAAACCGAATCGATCTGAGGTGTGATCGTCGGCAATGCGATTAAGAAGCCGGCAAGGACCGCGGTTGCGGGCAGACTGATAGCGCAGCGTCCCGGCAATCAACCTTGTTTGCGCTGCAGGCGCTGCCGCGCGGCTGTTTTGCTTCCTGTTCCCCATCGTGAACGGTGTTTGTGGAGACACCCGGGAACCGAACGAAAATCGCCCGACTGGCACTGAGTGCTGCCGGGACTTCCTGGACGGCCCAGGTACGAACTCGCCAGCGAAGGAAGCTCCCGCCGCCTGCTGTGGGAAGGCCCCGACACCTCCCGTGCGACAACTCTCCCTGACGCAGCCAAGGACTTTTCGGCAGGAGTCTCTGCAGTGACGCAGGCCGCACTCTATCACTGCGGGCGCGGTGTATAGTGCGTTGGCAAGCAGAGCGTGCCCACGAGCCTGCGCGGCTATGACCAGTTCTCAAGGGAACTGCTGTCCATCCTGCGCGCGGCTGCAGACGAAGCGTGCGGCGCTTGCCGAAAGTCGAAGCGAACTTTTTTTCCGGAGCGGCAAGAGGCGGGTCTTCCCCAGTCCACCAATGTCCCTGCCCGCGTTCAAAGTTGCACGCTGCGCCTTTGAAACACGGCAAGAAACGCACATCGCACACGTCCGCGGCAGGATGGACAGGAATCGTCGCAACCTGCCACGCCGTGAGCACTAACCGGCGGCGATGCCTATCATGGGCGCCAGTTGCCAGGCACTGTCACGTCATGCTCCCGCGCGCACGAATCGGGGACTGCAGCGGCGATCAAAGACGCATCATGCGACTTTGAAATAGAGTCCTCATTTCACTATCACGCGTCCTGTCTGTGGTGACACACGCCAGAAAATATTTGACAGAATTCACAGACTCATTACATTGTCCCGCGGCTCGCGAGCGTGTGCCGGCGCAGCAGGCGCACGACGCGATGCTCAATCACTCAGGAGCCGGAGGGAATGGAAATGATGCGCCGCGCCGGTCGCGACCTGTGGCGTAAGGGACTATGCCTGCTGACGGCGTGGATGCTGCTGTTGCAGCAGGCGGGGGTGGGGTATGCGATCTGCAACCTGCAGTACTGTACCGGGCCGTGCTGCGGCAGCCCGGCGCCGTGCTGCCTGTGGGTGGGCGGTCCGGCACCGGGCCGGACGCCGTGGCTGGGTTCGGCGGGCCGAGGGTGCGTTTCCGGGTCCTGCGGGCGGGTGGACGCCACGCAGTATGCCCAGACGGCCGACCCGATGCAGCTGCGGCGGGGA
>CAIPEB010000388.1 GCA_903863885.1 uncultured Planctomycetaceae bacterium
CCGTTACCGGGACCGGGCCGACGGCGACCGGGAGAAATTCGAGACGCTTCCGGTGGATGAATTTCTGGACCGTTTCCTGCAGCACGTGTTGCCCAGCGGCTTCTTCCGCGTTCGGCACTACGGCCTGCTGGCCAATTGCGTCAAGCGGAAACTGCTGCCCCATTGCCGGCGGTTGCTGGGAGCAGTGCCCCATCCTCGGCCGGCCGATCGCCCCCGCACGGCGGCCGAGTGGATGCAGCACCTGTTGGGCATCGACGTGACGCGGTGCCCCTGCTGCGGCGGCGTCCTGGAGCGTAAGCCGTTGCCGGCAGGGCCTCCGCTGGCGGACGCCGCGTATGCCTCGTGGGCGGAACGGAGCCTTGCGCCTTGGAACACCTCCTGAGCGGAGATTACGGGATGTCCCATTGTCTGTGGCTGGGTGAGCTTTTCAGGACGTGCCCGGGCGTCGGCAAAGACGCTCTGCGCCCAACTCCCGCCTCGCGGCTCGTTCCGGCCGTCCTGAGCCCGTTGCCGGCCGACTTCGGCTCCCGTCTTGCCTTGCCGCGTACCCCGCCCTCCCGCGCCGAACCGCCCACGACGGTGGAACTCTGCTTCCCACGCCCGAGCCCCCGCGATAGAATCTCCAAATAAGATAGTATGCCTTGGAGCGCATCCCCGCTCCGCGGCCTAGTTCAACTGGGTTTTATCCTGTCGGCTCCCGGCCAGCCGGTCCCCGCCGTCCAAGTCCGCGACGGGAGCCGACAGGATAAAACCCTACACGTTCGGGCCGTCATTTCGCGGAAGCCCGTGTCCCGGGCGTCCTGGCGTTTTGCTCGGACGCGACCGGTTGCACGCGTCACCGCGGATTGGTAACCTGGAATCGGTCATTGGCCCCAGTTCTTTCTCGGGCAGTTGGGTTGCGGGATGGCCTTCCGAATTACGATCACCGACGAAGCTGACTCGCAATTGCGAGCCCTGCCGGTTCGTGACCAGCGGATCATCGAGGCGGCAATTACGGCTCGGTTGCGAGATCAACCTGTGATCCCCACGAATTCGATCCGGCGTCTTCGGCCGAACCCGCTGGCGGAGTTCGAACTGCGTGTCCGCGACCTCCGCGTCCTGTATAATGTTGAGCAGGAGAATTCCGAAGTGGTCCTGCTGATCGTCGGACGGAAGGTCGGCAACAAACTGATTGTGGCAGGAGAAGAGTTTCATGGACATCGAGGTGATCCCCCTGAGCCAACTGCAGATGGACACACCGGGTCTGCTGACGAAGTGCTGTGATTCGGGTGAGGCCGTCGTAGTGGAATTGCCGGACCATCGGTTTGTTGCCATTCAGTCCCTGAACGGCGACGACGAGGCCGATTCCCTGGTCAGCGATTTGATGGAGACAAATGCAGCCTTTCGCGCCTTGGTCGAGAAATCGGCTGCGTCCCCGCGGAGACCTTTCGGGGCGGAGGGATAGGCCCGAACCATCGGATGCACGCGAGGCGAGTACGCCCGCGTGATCCGGAACGTTCGGCGGCGGAGGACGGAAATGACGCGGACGCCTTGGCGGTGGCGAAGTGGAGTAGCCGAATCAGCCGCGGCTCGACGCTGATTCGCGCAGCAGTGCGCCGTCGGGCACACCGTCTGCTAGGCATGGAGCGGGTATCATGTTTGATCGCGCGACGTTCTTTCCCGTCTTGGTCCTGACCACGCTCTGCGGTTGTGATTCCCTGATAATGAAACTAGCGGATAAGGAGGTGGAAGTCGCTCCCGAGAAATGGATCACGGTGAAGCAGACCTCCTCGCAACTGATTGTCCCCTGGGAAAACAAGACTCTGAACTGGAAAGAAGAGGAGGATGAAACCCCGGTGTGCCTTCGGGAATGGGACAGCAACCTGTACCTCATCACGTTTGATCGGTCCAATTTCTCGAAGATCCGATTCCGTTATTACGCTCAGTATGGCGATGGATTCGAGGAGATTGAGCCGAACGAGTTCCCGAATCGCATCGCGACACAGAACCTGTGGCTGACGACGGAAAGCAACGGCACAGGTCCGGACGGCCGAGTGGAATACCCCCTCGATCTAGCAGTGAACATTGACCCGGAGGACGACTACTTCTGCCACAGCTTGACCGCGCATATTTGGCTGCATCTGATGACGGGAAAGGAGTATGAGGAAGTCGTGGGAATGGTCGATCCTAAGCCGCTTGTGCGGGAGTACGCCAAGAAGTACCAGCCCATCAAGCTGACCTCGATTATTCGCAAGTCGGAGCGGGAGCGGGCAAGGTGACGCCCGGGACTGTCGCCCATTGGTAACGTGTTCTTGTCCGGAAGAGATGCAACATCGCGGCCGAGCCGTAGTCGACCGGTTCCTGTCCAAACTGAGCGATCGCCGTGGGGCGTCGCTCGGCAGTCGCCGAACTAGCCGCTGGACCAGAGTCGCCGATCTGGTCGGAATCAAATGGAACGCTGATTGGCGGCGACCTGGTCAGCTTGGTCGTTCGTCGATTCGATGAAGACAATACTGATCGCAACGCTGCCGCTCCTAGGGGGTTGCATCATTCACGGTGATGCAGCCATACCGATTGTGTGCTCGACACGGCTTCCCGGAACGCCGTACTCCGTTTATCTCCACGGACCAAACAACGGCGACTTCTTTTACGTAATTGAAACGCATGACGGAGATTGCGGTCAGCGGCACCTCGGTGCCGTAGTGATCACCTCATCCGTCACGCCAAAACTGGATGATCTTGGAAACGGTGTCTTTCGCGTTACGTGGGGCGGACAGCCGAACGCGCCGTACGCCACGATCGATACAATGCGTCGGCTCTTCGTTGACGATAGCAACGAGTCCAATCAGGACAACGAACCGTTCGAGACGCCGCGATACTTGCGACCGGAGTACTTGAAACTGAGGACCGGACAATGACCTCTGTCCACTCAGGCACGACGAACTAGGGGGTGAACGCGAGCGGCGGTCTCGTCCTCGACAATGGCGGGTGTGCCCGTCGCCGCCGCGTTACCCCGGTCGTTCGGCAATCGGAGAGCTGAAATGCGCCTGACGCTCACGATCATCGTCTTGCTCGTGTTACAGAACATCAGTTCCGGGCAGCTTGTACGCCCGGTTCACGAACGGCTGCCGGGGGAAATTGAACTCACCGAAGGGGTGCCGTGTGATCTCGCCGGAAGCGCGTCGCTCAAGTTCGAGAGCCTTAGTGTAATCTTCGATGGTGGGTCCTATGGTGCCTAATTCTGGGGACACCATACTCAATTTTTGACGCGCGAAGAACTCTACCTCGCCCAACAGCGGTTGATCCGCAGCGAGGAACTGCTCACGCGCCTCGTGGTGCTTCCTGTCGACGCCGCGGCTGCGAGGGAATTCGATCGCTTGCGCCAGG
>CAIPEB010000389.1 GCA_903863885.1 uncultured Planctomycetaceae bacterium
ACGATGGCAGCCGCAACCACGACGACAAATGGTACGCTCTCGCGAATCTCCTTGCGCCATTCGGTCCGCCACCAGAGAACAGCACCCACGATCGCAGCGGCGACCGCCCAGAGCGCAATCGCGAGCCCCCAGCCGAACAGAGGCAGACCGAAAACTTCATGAGGTATATAGAAAAGCGTTTGACGCATTTCACTGACTCTCAACATTCTTACGTTAGGTGTCTATACCGTTGACTCTATCGACGTTCGGCGTCGCATCGTTGCACCCCGTGTTCTTGCGCGGCCCTTTCCGGCGAAACGGTTCAGCCGAGCGAGAGTCACTCGGGAACGTGAATGGCGGCGTTGTCGATGAGACGCGTCGTACCGACGAAGGCCGCCACGATCGCGACCACATCGCGGCTGAGATGCCCCGCAGGCTGCAGCGTCTCCGGCTCGACCAGGGCCGCGTAATCGATGCGATCGACGTTACCGTCCCGCAGGGTCCGATGCATGGCCTCGACCACGAGCCGGCCGTCGCGCTGGCCGCCTGCGACGGCTTCCATCGCAGTGCTAAGGCACCGATACAGCGACAGGGCTCGCTGGCGATCCCGAGGGTCAAGGTATCGATTGCGCGAACTCATGGCGAGCCCGTCGGACTCCCGGACCGTCGGACAGACTCGGACCTCAACGGGCACGTTCAAGTCCCGGACCATTTCCTGGATCACGCGACACTGCTGATAATCCTTCCGCCCGAACAGCGCCACATGCGCGGGAATGGCCTGAAACAGCTTGAGCACCACGGTGGCCACGCCGCGAAAATGCCCGGGACGGCATTCGCCCTCCCAGCGAGCGCCCACCGAGGGTGGTTCCACGTAGGTGGAAAAACCGCTCGGATACATTTCCTCGTGGGATGGCACAAATGCAATGTCCGCACCGCAGCCGCGAATCGCCTCCAGATCGCTCTCCAGCGTGCGGGGATATTTCTGAAAATCTTCGCCGGGCCCGAACTGCGTCGGGTTCACGAAGATCGTCACGATCGTCCGGTCGCAGCATTCGCGCGACGCGCGCACCAGGCTCAGGTGCCCCTCATGCAATGCGCCCATTGTCGGCACGACTCCGACCCGAATGCCCCGCTGACGCAACTCCAGCACGACGTCCTGCATCTCGCGACAAGCGTGTATGACGCGCAAGTCCGACCTGCCCGACTGGGAACTGCATGCGTTGTCGCTCAACCTCAGAGACCTTTCATCGCTTGAATGGCCGCCACAACCTCGACCGCGGCCCAATCCGCGTCGAGTCCGTCGAGCAACAGCACCGGCGACTGGCGCGGAGCCAGCACGCGAGCCAGCAGAGCGTCGCGCAGCCTCTGCGACCGGTCGCCGAACTTGCCCATCATCTTGCCGGCGGAATCCCCCGCATCGGCGCGGTCGAGGAAAACCACCAATCGCGGACGCATAACCCGCGATTGAACTTCGTCCCAGTGCGCCGTGACGACGCTGAACAGACTATCGTCCAGCCCGATGCGCGCATAGACCAACGCCTGGCCCAACCAGAAGTCGCTCAGCCACGGCCCGCATCCGTCGACTTCGCGCGGAGGTCGCCCAATCCGTTCGGCCCGCAAGTCCAGCCAGGCAAGTTCGAATCGGAGCGAGTTCTCCGGCGGACTGAACGATGCTGGCATTTCGGGCGTAACGTCCGACAGCACGCGGCCGCACACCGAACTGGCAACCCGAACGGCCAATTGCGTTTTCCCTGCCCCCGGCGGGCCGCAAATCGCCACGTAGTCGTCCGCCTGATCCAACAACCGCAGCAATTCGCCAATCGTCCATTCACTCGTTGGGTGAATCATCTCGCCGGCTATCTCCGCAGCCGGTGCTAGCACGAACCGCCGCCAAGCCATCCGCGGGTGAGGGATCTGCAGGTCGGCCATGCGAAGAATCTGCCGGTCGTAGAGCAGAATATCCAGATCAACCGTGCGGACTCCCCATCGCTCGGCGCGAACTCGCCCCAGACGATTTTCGATCGACTGCAGATGAGCCAGCAGTTCAATCGGAAGGAGCGACGTTTCGATACGAGCCACGGCATTCAGAAAGCCCGGCTGCTGGCCGCCCGAGGCAGCGACCGTCTCGTGACAACGACTGAGTGCGGTGATTCGCGTGGACGGCAATCGCGATATTTCAGCAACCGCTTGCTGCAGAAGGGCCGCACGGTCACCCAGGTTTGATCCCAACCCTATCAGCGATTCCGCCACCGGGATCTCTCCCAGTCGAGCGACCGATGTTTTCACTGCGAGCTGACCGACAACATCCGGTTCGCGGTCAACTCAAACGCGAGAGAGCTTTCATTTCTCGCAGACAGCTCACCCGCCAACGCGTGATTCAAAGACGGCTATCATCCAGAAGGGTCAGGAAAGGTGTAAAGCGGGGGAGCCTCCGTTCAGCGCACCAGTCGCCGACATTCGCTCCTGTCAGTTGTCGCCCCCGACATTTCTTTCTTTGACACACCTGTGTGCGGCGCACCGCACGGACCACATTGTGCGAACATCGCATCATTTGTCAACCGGCAGAACAGCAAGGAAAAATACGATTCGTTTCAACTCAGCGCACAAAAATCCGCTTGTCCCGTTGCAACTGGATTTCTGACTTGTTAAGCGAATTCCAAGCTGTTTTCGCGGCGATTTTCGGCTGCCATGTACCTTGTCGCTGCAGGCGACGCGGCTGCCGCCGGCATGCCTGCTAGCGGATTTCTCTCTTGACCCAGTTTGCCTCGCTCACTATCGTCGCCCCGCCCAATCCTCCCGCAGTCAGCACTCGTGGAGGCGAAGGCGGTTCGTGTTGATCAGGTCATCGGTTCGCAACGATCAGGTCATCCCAGCGCTGTCGTTTCGAAGAGCAGCGCTTCGGAGGGAAGCCATGCAGCGGCCTCAAATCTGGTTCTGGGTTCCTTGGATGCTCGCGGTTTGCGGATGCACTTCACCGCTGTTTCGTGCGCAGAGTCCGGAGACGGAAGAAGTCGCGGAGGCTCCGCCGGAGGAATCCGGGGCTCGGCTGGTCGAAGACTACGCCATTCCCTGGAACGTCTCGTACTTGAAGGTCGAGTGCGTGGGCCTGATCACGCAACTGGACAAGACGGGAAGCGACCCGCCCCAATCCACGCTGCGCGATCAGTTGGTCAAAGAGATGCAGACCCATGACGCGAAGGAGATACCGAAAATCCTGGCGTCCGGCGACACTTCGCTCGTGATGGTGAAGGGATACATTCCGCCCGGGGCCGAGAAGGGTGATGTTTTCGACGTGGAAGTGCGGGTTCCACCGCGATCAACGACCACGAGCCTTCGCGGCGGCTGGCTGATGCAGGCGAGGCTTCAGGAGATGCAGGTCCTCGACAACAATCTGCACACGGGCCGTCAACTGGCCACGGCGGAGGGTCCGGTCGTGGTGGATGCGCTGTTTCAGGCGTCGGACGACAAGGTGATGCTGACGCGAGGACGCGTCATCAGCGGCGGCGTCGTGGCGAGACCTCGACAACTCGGTCTCGTGATCAGGCAGGAGCACAGTTCGGTCCGCAGTTCGGCGCTGATCGGCGCCGTGATCAACGACCGCTTCAACACCTACAATCGCGGAACCAAATCCGGCGTTGCCAACCCGAGTCGGGACGACCTGATCGAACTGGACGTGCAGCCGCGCTACAAGCACAACATTGCCAGATATCTGAGGATCGTCGGCAAGATCGCCGTGGGCGAGTCGGCCGATGCGAGAATCGTCCGCATGCAGACTCTGGAACGCATGCTGATGGAACCGACTTCGGCGGAAGACGCCGCGATGCAGCTTGAGGCGATCGGCTCGGAGAGCATTCCCGTCCTGTGCCGCGCATTGAAATCGAACGACAAAGAGGTGCGGTTCTACGCGGCCGAGTCGCTCGCGTACCTGGACGACAGCTCCCCCGCGGACGCGTTGTACGAGGCCGCTCGCGACGTGCGAGCCTTCCGTTGGCGGGCGATGGCCGCGCTTTCCGTGATGGATCAGTACATTGCGCAAGAGCGACTGACGGCGCTGATGAACGAACCGAGCGCCGAGACTCGCTACGGCGCCTTCCGTGCTTTGCGGACGATGAACCACACGGACCCGGTGGTCCGCGGCGAGATGCTGGGCAAGCAACTGTGGCTGCACGTCGTCAATTCAACGGGCGAACCGATGGTGGCTTTCTCGCATTCGCGCCGTCCGGAAGTTGTGGTTTTCGGCCGCAATCTGCGGATCCAACCGCCGCCATTCCTCTATGCCGGAGACAAGATCCTCATCAAATCGGTCAATGACTCGCAGGTCAAGATGACCAAATACGAAGCCGGCAAGGATTCCGAGCAGGTGGTGTGTTCGACGGAGGTGACCGACATCGTACGGAACATCATCCAGCTGGGCGGCGGATACGCCGACGTGCTGCAGGCACTGCAGTCTGCCAAGCAGAAGAACTACCTGACGTGCCGCCTGGAGATGGACGCCATGCCCAGATCGAACCGCGTCTACCACCGCGACGAAACGCTGGCTGAAAACGGAGACTGCGACTCCAAGATCGAGGTGAACCACCCGGTTCCGGATCTGTTCGTGGACCTGTTATCCAACTCGAACGACCGCTCCGGCGAATCTCGCACCGATATCGATCCGCCTGACGACAGTGAGACAACCGAGAAAGGGTTCTTCACGCGAATGACCTCCTGGTGGAAGGAGTAGTTCGTATTGGCCGCGCCGGCACCGCGAGTTGCCCCGGGGCTCATCCGCGGAGTCGGTCTGCGGAGTCCGTGGGGTGACGAATTGCAGACCGATTGAACCACAGGGCTGCAGAACCGCCAGCCCAATCGGCGCTGCCGCACCGGGTGAATAGCCCGTTCCCGTCGGTAGCGGGACTTGGTGCGAAAAACAGACGTTCTGACGGTCAATGCCACAGATCTTCGGCTCGGCGCGACTATGCTCAAAGCACTCGAACTGATCGGCTTCAAGAGCTTTGCCGACAAGACGCGCTTTGAGTTCCCGCCCGGCATCACGGTCATCGTCGGCCCGAACGGCTCGGGCAAGTCCAACATCGTGGACGCCATGAAGTGGGTGCTTGGCGAGCAGAGCGCCAAGAGCCTTCGCGGCAAGGACATGGCGGATGTGATCTTCAAAGGATCGGGCGACGGCGGCCGCAAGATGGTCAACTCGGCCGAGGCAACCCTGATCTTCGACAATTCCGCCGGGCAGCTGGCCATCGATGCGCCGGAGGTTCACGTCACGCGGCGAGTCTACCGCAGCGGCGAAGGCGAATACCTGATCAACCGTCAGCCCTGCAGGCTGAAGGATATCCGCGGCCTGTTTCGCGGCACGGGCGTCGGCGGCGACGCGTACAGTCTGATCGAGCAAGGCAAAGTCGACCGCATGCTGCAGGCCTCGCCGCGCGACCGCCGTTCGATTTTCGAGGAAGCCGCCGGAATCAGCCGCTTCAAGGCCAAGAAGGTCGAAGCTCAGCGGAGGCTCGAGCGGGTTGAGCAGAACCTGCTGCGGCTGTCCGATATTGTCGAAGAGGTCGAGAGCCGCCTGCGCAGCGTGCGATCCCAGGCCACCAAGGCCCGCCGCTATCGGGAATACCGCGATCGACTGCAGGAACTCCGCACCCAGGCCGGACTGGCCGACTGGCGGCAATTGAGCGTTCAGGTGGAGGCCGCCGAACAGTCCCTAGCGAACCTGCGAAGCCAGACGGAGGAGTGCAGCCAGCACGTCGAGAGACTGGCCGCCGAACTGGCCGTTCAGGACGAACAGATGACGGCCGCGCTGGATGCAATCCGCGCCTGCGAAAACAGGTCAGCCCAGAATCGCGAGCAGATTGCCGTGCGACAATCGTCGCTTGAACAGTCGCGTCGCCGCGCCGGCGAACTGGAAGAGACGGCCGCCGGACATCGCCGCCACCTTGCCTCCCAGACCGGCCGGACAGGCGACTTGCAGCAGCGCATCGACGACATTCAGAGTCGACTCGCGCAGGCGGAGCATTCCAGGCAGGACGCTCAGGCTCGCGCGGTCGAGAAATCCGCGGCGCTGGAACAACTCGCCGCCGATCTGGAGAAGGCCCGGAGCCAATACGAGTCCGATCGACGCGTGCAGTTCGACGCACTCCGGTCCGTCGCGGCACTTGAAAGCCGCATCACCAGCCTCCAGTCGCAACTCGAATCCGCCCGCGCGTCCGTCACGCGTACCCGCGAATCGCTGGCAGGAATCGAGGAAACGCTCTCCGTCTGCGAACAGGACTTACAGCGATCGCAGGAACAAACGCGCCTGTTTGCCGCCAAGCGGGACGAGCACGCCGAATCGCTGCGGGCCTGCCGGCAGAAAGCGGCCGAACTTCGCCAACTCCAGTCGCAGCAGCGCGACTCGCTCTCCGCATTTCAGCAACGCCGCACCGCGGCCAGCGAACGAGTCGCGGTCCTCGACGAACTCGACCGCAACTACGAAGGCCTCGCTCAGGGCGTGCGCGAAGTCCTTGAACTCTCACGCGAGGCGACCAGCGGTCCATTCGCCGAGGTGCAAGGACTGGTTGCCGACTTGATCGAAGCCAGCGTCGAGTTCGCGCCTCTGGTGGACGTGGCACTCGGAGACAAGGCACAGCACATCGTGCTGACAACCCGCGAATTGCTGGACGACATCCAGTCGGGACGCTATCAGCCGGCCGGCCGCGTCGGTTTTGTTTCGCTCGACTCCGTCTCGCCCTCGCGACGCGTCCCATCGCCCCCCGATGGCCAGGGACTGGTCGGGCAACTCGAGACCATGGTCGCATGCGACGAGCGAGTGCGGCCTATGGTCCAGAGACTGCTCGGCGATGTCTGGTGCGTCGAAACGCTGCGGGATGCGATGGCGCTGCACGCTTCGAATCCGCCGGCGACCCGGTTCGTGACTCTGGCCGGAGAACTCGTCGACAACGACGGCACCGTCGTCGTGGGGCTCCGCTCGACAATGGCAGGTCTGGTCTCCCGCCGAAGCGAACTCCGCGCCTTGCAGGACGAAGTGGCTGCATTGGAGTTGAAAATCGAGCAAGCGGAAGGAGAACTGGCCGAAACGGAACGTCAACTGCACGAAATCGAGAAGAAACAGAGCCAGCTTGACGACGAGCACCGCAGCGTCGAACGCTCGCTTGCCGATCATCAGGCCCGAAGCCGGGCGTTGGAAGATCGCGGAACCGAACTGGCGCTGAAGCGCGATGCGATGGCAGCCGACCTGGAACTGGCCAACACGGCCGCCGCCCGCGCGAGCGACGAACTCGATGCCGCACAGCCTGAACTGCAGAACCTCCAAAGCGCGGCGACCGGGTGCGAAAATCGACTCCGGGATCTCGAAGCCAGCCTGACCGCCATGGAGACCGAGCGGGAACGCCTGGCGAAGGAGACCACCGCGGCGCGCATCGATGCGGCGACGTGCGAGCAGAACGCCGAGAGTCTGCGGCTGAACCTGTCCCAGTTGCAGGAAGACCGCCACGAGCGTCATCGCGCGCTGTCCGAATCCGACCGGCAACTCACTCTGTGCCTGAAACGGCAGCTGGAAACCGACCTGGAAATACTGCGGACAACCAGCGAATTGGCCGGCCTCTATCTCGGCAAGGACCGGTTGGAACAGGAGTCGCGACAGTCGGCACGGCACCGAACTGCCTGCGTCTCCCAGAGAACCAGAGTCGCCGAAGAATTGCAGTCCGTCCGCCAGCGTCTGCGGCAGCTCGAGGACTCGCAGCACCAGCGGGAACTCGAAGTCGGCGAGTTCCGGCACCAGCGAAACACGCTGGCGGAACGACTTCGCGAAGACTACGAAATCAACATCGAACAACTCGTTCAGCAGCTATCGACGCAGGAGGTCGAGCAGCGAGATGAAGTCGAGCGGGAAATCGCCGACCTGCGCCGCAAGCTGAATAACATCGGCGCGGTCAACATGGACGCGTTGGCCGAACTCGATTCCCTGGAAAGCCGGTTCGCGGCCCTCTCCAAGCAATACCAGGACCTCCGCGACGGCAAAGAGGCTCTGCAGCGGATCATCAGCAAGATCAATGCCGATAGCCGCCGCCTGTTCGAGGAAACCCTCGAGGCAATCCGAGTCAATTTCCAGACGCTCTATCGCAAGGCGTTCGGCGGCGGACGCGCCGACCTCGTCCTCGAAGAGGGCGTCGACCTGCTTGAAGCCGGCGTGGATATCATCGCCACGCCACCCGGCAAGCCCTCGTTCAGCAACTCCCTGCTCAGCGGCGGTGAAAAGGCCCTGACGGCCGTCTCGCTGCTGCTGGCCATCTTCCAGTATCGCCCGAGTCCCTTCTGCGTCCTCGACGAAGTCGACGCGCCTTTCGATGAAGCAAACATCGGACGGTTCGTCGATGTGATGAAGGGCTTCCTGGACTGGACCAAGTTCGTCATCGTCACGCATTCCAAGAAGACGATGACCGCTGCCTCCACGCTCTACGGCGTCACCATGCAGGAATCCGGCGTCTCCAAGCGAGTGTCCGTCCGATTCGAGGACGTGACCGAGGATGGCCACATCCGATCCGAAGCCTTCGAAGGCAAAGACTCGCAGACGCCGACCCAGGATCGCGAAGCGGCCTGAGGCCGGTTCACACCGGCGGCGACCGATGTGCCATGGCCGGACCAGCACAATCGGGATCGGTCGGATATCCGCAATCGTGGTTGAGCCGCGTATTCCAGTCCGCGCAATCGCTCGCTCCGCGAGTATCGACAAGAGATCGACAGCCGGCGCATCAAGGAATGCCGCAAATTCGTGCACAGACACTTCTTTGTTTCTTCAAATGCAACGTCGCGATTTGTGTTGTGACCGGTTCGTCCGTTACGACTTGCGAAAGTTTCTAAAGAAACAACATCGTTTGAATCGAAACTGTATTTCGGAGAGCTTGCTTTCAGCCTTGCCTCTGCTTCAGGCGAACTGAAAAGCAGGATTTCCAGGGGGGAATTTGCCGCAGGCTCCAATGCCTTCAAGAGGTTCGCGGTCCGTCCGACCCGTCGGCCCGAGCTTCCCGCTTCAAACTCCCGCCTTTGTGTACCTCGCCGAGTACTGCCGTTTTGGGCATCGAGCAGCACGGAAGATGCCGTAATGGATGGTCGAATCGACTTATCTAATTTACGGGAATTTGCCAAGCTTTCGTTGTCCATTTTTCCGATGTTACCTAAGGGCGCGGATCAGAAGGAACTGAACCTCTGCCACAAAGAAGCAAGTTACGCCCCGACCCAGTCGTCTATCCCAATCCGGTTCCCCGCATCCGGACCAGCGGCGCGCCTTAAACGCCAACCGCGGGATGGACAGGGGTGAAAAGCCGAGGGGAAGCCAATAACTTCCGCCCGGCGATCGAAGAAACAACGAGCGAGTAACGGAGAGCCTGAGATGAAGGTCTTCACAACGGGACAGGTCGCGAAGATCTGTAAAGTGGCGCCGCGCACGGTCAGCAAGTGGTTTGATTCCGGCCGCCTGAAGGGATACCGGATTCCCGGTTCCCAGGACCGTCGCATCCCGCGCGAATACTTGATCCGATTTTTGAAAGAACACGGAATGCCCCTGGGCGACCTCGAAGACGAGGCAATGGCCAAGGTCTTGATCGTGGCCCAGGACCAAATACTGATTGAAAATCTCCGCCGTGAACTTCCCGCGGAACGTCGTTTCAAGGTGGCTGTGGCTGCCAGCGGCTTCGAAGCGGGCATTCAAGCGGAAAGCTTTCACCCGGACTGCATCATTGTGGACTTCTCGATCGGCAAGGTGGAAGCCCTGCAGATTTGCCAGAACCTCCGCAAGAACGTCGATTTCTCTGAGACGATTCTGATCGCGTTGCTGCCGGACGATGGAAACCCGATGAGTTTCGATCGCTCCAGCATCAACGAGACATTTAAGAAGCCGTTCGACGCCAACCTGTTGGCCGAACGCCTTCGCACGCTGATCGGCGCTAAGAAGGAACTCGTCTAGTCCTTCCCGCCATCGCCGCAGCAATCTCAGATACAGCCCAACACCGCCGTGGCGGACCCCCACGGTGGAAAACATAGTAATAATCGGGTGGTCGTACCCATCGACCAACAGGGGTGTCAGGAAACCCGTCCTGACACCCCTTCCTTGTTTCTTGGCAGCATGTCGGGGAGTCGGGAGTCTGGAGTCTGGAGTCCGGAGGCTGGAGTCTGGAGGCTGGAGTCTGGAGCTTGAATCGGGAGATACTCGTTTTTCCGTCTGACTACCGACTATCGGCATCCGGCATCTGACTGCCGGCATCCGCTATCCAGCCCCCACAATCGGGGTAGCGAGTTAACTTCCACGCTCGAATGCGGTTTTTCTTCAGGGTGCAATCGTCTTGTTCCGGCACCCAAAGTTGTGGCGATTTTGGCCGATTCGGCTCTCGACGCACGTTTGCCTCTCCATACAATCAGGGGTTCTGAAGAGACGGGCGTATTTCCTACCCCCCTGTAATACGGTGTTTTCCCTAAATCGTCTTGATCGCGGTGAGTTTCGAGGCAGGTGAGTTTCGAGGTACTCGTTTGAGTTCGGAGTGTTCCTCCCAAATCGAGGTATTACGAGTGAGTAATCCGCTGACGCACTTTGACGACATGGGCGGCAGCCGCATGGTCGATGTCAGCGACAAAGCTCCGACCCACCGCGTCGCAAGAGCTTCGGCATCGCTGGTAATGGCCCCGGGCACACTCCGCTTGATACGCGAACGGGGCACGGCCAAAGGGAATGTTCTGGAAGTTGCTCGCCTCGCCGGGATCATGGCGGCGAAACGAACGGCCGATTTGATTCCTTTATGCCACCCGCTGCCTCTGGATTCCGTTTCGGTGACCTTCGATTATCCTGATGAAAAAACGTTGAAACTGGAGGCCGTCGTCGGCGTTCATGCCCGCACCGGGGTGGAAATGGAAGCGCTCACGGCTGCTAGCATCGCAGCGTTGACCGTTTACGACATGTGCAAGTCTGCGGACCGTGGAATGATCATCCAACGCATCCAGTTGGAGGAAAAGGACGGCGGCCGCAGCGGACATTACCTCCGCAAGGAACGTTGATGTGAGTCCAACTTTGAGTCGAGCTGAACCTGCAAGTCCGGCCCTGCGAGATCTGTACGCTCCCGTCGCGGAGGAAATGCGACAGGTCGATGAACTGATGCGCAGCGCTTTGCGAAGTGAGCATTCGTACATCGACGAACTGGTCCGCTACGGCTGCATGCTCGGCGGGAAGCGACTCCGACCGGCTCTCGTGCTATTGTGCGGCAAGGCTCTGGGCGGCACCGTGCCGGCACACATCACGATGGCTGCCGTCATGGAACTGGTGCACACGGCCTCGTTGATTCACGACGATATCCTCGATGATGCGGCCACGCGCCGGCACCTGGCCACTGTGAATTCGCGATGGGACAACAAGGCAAGTGTGCTGTTGGGGGACTACCTTTTCACGCATGCGTTCTGCCTCGCGGCCGCCATCGGATCCGTGTGGGCATGCCAGGAAATCGCCCGCTCGATCAACTTGGTCTGCGAAGGCGAACTTCGCCAGAAGGGGGCCCGCGGCGATTACCACCTGAACGAGACCTCGTACATGGAGATCATCTCCGCGAAAACTGCCACGCTTTATGCGTGCAGCTGCGCGCTGGGCGCGCATTTCGCCGGAGGGACGACCGAGCAAGTCAAGCAACTTTCGCTGTACGGTCAGGACCTGGGCATCGCGTTTCAGATTGTCGACGATGTGCTGGACCTTGCCGGCGACGAGGCGACGGTCGGAAAATCGCTGGGCACCGACCTGGAACAGCAGAAGCTGACGCTTCCTCTGATTCATCTGCTGTCCGTCGCTGAGCCCGCCCAGCGTCGAGAGGTCTTGGATATTCTCCAGTGTGCGGGCAACCATCGGCGTCAGGCGCTGTCGCCGTACCTTGAGCGATATGATGCGTTCTCCTATTCGTATGCGGTGGCGAGGCAGTACATCCAAAGCGCGATCCGGCGTCTGGACCGCTTGCCGCCAAGCGTGGCCTTGCAGCAACTGCAGGCGATCACCGAGTTTGTCGTCACGCGCAGCGTCTGATCCGGTGGACGGGAAGACGAGTCCGGCAGTCCCGCAAGGCGGCGGTCGTGTTTTCTCTCGATGGCAATGAACGAGCCTTTTGATCCGCAGCGGCTGCAACTCGAAACGTGCGTTCGCCAGGTCGACTACCATGACGCCTTGGACTCAACCAGCGACCGTGCGCTGAAACTCGCCGGAGCAGAGGATCTGCAACTGCCTCTGCTGGTGCTGGCCGATCGACAACTGGCGGGCCGAGGACGAGGCGACAACCGCTGGTGGTCGGGCGACGGCGCGCTCACGTTTTCATTGATCCTGCCCAAGCATCCGGCAGCCGCCTCACATCGCACTGCGACTCAACGGGAGACCTCCGTACTCGCGACTCCTCGCCCCGAGGGCGCTTTCGTCTCTTTGGGAGCTGCGATAGCTGTAGAGCGTGCTATTGCGGCAACTCTTCCGGACTGTGAACTGCGTTTGAAGTGGCCGAATGATGTCTACCTGCAGCGAAAGAAGGTATGCGGTGTGCTTGTCGAGTCTCCGGCAGTCGCGCGCCCGGTCTTCGTGACTGGCATCGGCATAAACGTCAACAACTCGCTGAAGGGTGCACCTGACGAGGTGAGGGCCCGAGCCATTTCGATGTGCGACGCAGGCGGCCGCAGCCTTGACCGCAACGAGTTGCTGGTGCGAGTCCTGCGGGAATTCGAGCTGATCCTGTCCGGACTTGCCGACGGATCGCTGTCCTTGCGCGAGATGTGGACGCGGGCCTGCATGCTGCAGGGACGGCAAGTCAGCGTTCAGTCGGGCGGACAGATCACGACCGGACTGTGCGAGGGGATCGACGACGACGGCAATCTGCTGATTCGCAGTGGTGGCGGACTCGTACGATGCTCGACGGGCGTTATTGCTCGCAGCGAGTAGCCGTTTCCCGCCAGTGAACCGCCTCTGTCGCGCGTCGCCGCGCTGCAATTGGGAAGTTCGCCGCACTTCAGTAACTGGCCGCGAGGAGAATACTCCCCGCCGGGGACTGCCGCAGCGAAACAAGCCTTGGCACTTAGCCGACTTGACCATGCCCGAAAGCGCTGCGCATCGCTACAATCCAGTGAGCCAACCAAAGGAGAATCTATGCGAGCCTCGACTGCCGACCGCCGGACCACGCTCGCTGCAATTGCAGCATTTGCATTTCTCGCCGTTGTTTCCTGCGCGACGACGACCCGCGGTCAGGCGATACTCCTCGGCGAACCCTTTGGCGTCGCATCGGTGCGAGTTCCTCTTTCGGATCCGGCGTCAGCGAGCCTCTACGCATCCGGTGGGCTGATGCTGACTGAACGCGGCGGACGGGCGCATTACCCAACACTCAACAACACTGGACTGCTTGAGCGACTTGGCGAAAACCTGCTGCAGATCGAATTGCCGCCGCCGAGCAGCGTCGAGATGTTGTTCTTGTTTCAAGGAACTGAACCCCTCGATTTGACGATTTACACGCCTTCGCCTCGCAAGATCCGCCTGGAGCCGACATCGGAGCGTCCGGTGGTTGCCAACCGCCTGCTGCAGCGATGGTGGCGGGCCTACTACACTGCAGCGCGCCAGCAGGCCAGGTCCGGGGACTACCCCGCGACCGTCAACAACTACCTTCTGATGATGCTCGCAAACCGACTGCGCCTTTCGCCGCCACTTTTGAGCCAGCTGAACCGCGACAATTCCTCAAGCTGGCCGAGAAGCATCGAACTGCTCGCAGGGACGCAGAACCTCCGCGAAGCGGCCATGCGGGCCACGATGCAGGGCAGTCGTCCCGCCGATCTGCGAGCCGACCGACCGATTCCCTCGGAACCCGAGTGGCAGGAACTGACAATTCCTGAAGCGGCCGCGGATACGGCCATTGAACCGATCGCCATGCATGTGCCCGAGGAGTGTTTCTATATCCGCTTCGGGACCTTTGAAAACTACCTGTGGTTTCGGGATTTCCTGCGGGAATCCGGGGGCGACCTGGCGCGTCTGTTCACGCTGCGCGGCACCGATATGGAATTGGACAAGCGTCTCCAGCGGCAACTGGCGGTATCGGACTCGGTGCTGGTGGACCTCTTCGGCGCGCGCGTCGCATCGGACGTCGCCCTGATCGGAAGGGACCTGTTTTTCCGGGAGGGACCGGCACTTGGCGTCGTGCTGGTGGCCAAGAACACGCAGATGCTCGGCACCGGCTTGCGCCAGCAGCGTCAGGAAGCCCTGGCGGCCGAAAAGACAAACGGAGCTAAACTGGAGACCGTGACGATCAGTGGCCGCGAGGTCTCTTTCCTATCCACGCCCGACAATCGGCTTCGTTCGTTCTACGTCGTCGACGGCGACTACCATCTGGTGACAACCTCGCGAACGATCGTCGAGCGGTTTCTCGCGGCCGGGCAGGGCGAACGCCCGCTGGGCGCGGCGGCTGAATTTCGATCGGCGCGAACGCAGATGCCGCTCGAACAACAGCACACGCTGTTCGCCTATTTTTCCGCCACGTTCTTCCAGGGGCTCTTCAGCCCGCAGTACCAGATTGAACTTCCCAGGCGGCTTCAGGCTGTCACCGATCTCGAACTCGTTCAACTGGCCAGACTCGCGGCCAAGTCCGAATCGAAGCCGTCCGAATCGATCGGAGAACTTGTTGCCGCCGGCTTCCTGCCCGAGGGCTTCGGCAGTCGGGCCGACGAAAGCAGTCCGCTGCTTGAATCCGACCGCGCCGTCGACTCGATGCGAGGCGCGCGAGGTTCCTTCCTGCCCGTGCCCGATGTGGCGTTGAGCGGAGCGACGGAAAAAGAAGCGGCCGAGTACGCCGAACATGCGGCCGAATATCGCAATGGATGGCGGCAACTGGATCCCCTCCTGGTCGCCGTCGGGCGGCGCGACGGAGGCGCCAAAGGCAAGGAACACATCACGATTGACGCCAACTTGTCGCCGCTTTCTGAGGAGAAATACGGCATCCTCCTTTCGCTCCTGGGCGATCCCGAACCTCGGCGAGTCGCCCTGGGCCCGAAGAATCTGATCAGTATCGAGGCTTCGGTTCGCGGCGGAACGGCATTTCCCGGCGTCTTGCCCCACTGTTTGTTTCTCGGCCTTGAGGACCTGCCGGTGGTGGCCGATCCGACTGCGGACAATGCCTTGAAATGGCTGCGATTTGCGCAGAAGGCGCCGACGCTGCTTGGCGCCTGGCCTGCCCCGGGGTTTCTCGATCGGCTGCCGATCAACCTGGTTGGAGAACCGGACGCGGACGGCTTTTCGGAACTCCCGCTCGGGCTCTTGCGCTGGCAGGGGCGGGATTTTTCGCTTCTTTCCTTCCATCGGCCGGTTCTCGACAGCGTAATCCCGTCGCTCAAATTGGAGGACGCTGAAGCACCGGCGCAAATCCGAGTCCACGCATCCGACCTGTCCAACTCCACTCTCGTGCCATGGCTGAACAGCCTGTACGAACAAAAGGCGCGTGAGGTGGCCCTGGCGAATGTGCGACTTCTGCACTCGCTGTCCAACCAGCTGAGTGTTCCTCGCGAGAGAGCTCTGGATGCCGCGCGGGGCCTGCTCGATACACAACTTGTGCCGTTGCCCGGCGGCGCCTACCAGCTTGCGGCCAACGACGGCGGATGCTCGAACTGGCAAGCCACGGGATGGAAGAAGGACGAGGATCGCACGGCACCGATTCTGAAGTGGTTCCGCGGACTGGAATTGAACGTCCGAAAGGACGGCAAGCAGCTCACCATGCACGCCGAACTCGACATGCAGCGTCAGGCCGCGGCCGCTTCAAAGCTGCAGATTTTTGAAAACCTGTTCAACGGCAAGTCGGCGGAAAAGCAGACGCCGAAAGATGCCGCCCCTTGATGCGGCACGATCCACAGAGCGGACGTGAGGGAGATTCGCCACGCAGGATGAAAATGCGGATGCCGGCTGCCGGTAGCCGGTAGCCGGTAGCCGGTAGTGAGATGGAAAACCGTTTGCCCCCGAACTCCGGACTCCGGACTCCGGACTCCGGACTCCAGACTCCAGACTCCAGACTCCCGTCTGCTCCCAAGAGCGATCAGGTCAGATGCTTCGCCGCGATGTGAATACCGGCGTAAACGCGCACATCGACCTTCCGGCCCGCATTGTGCTGGGCGTCGAGCCACTCGAACGCCTCGGCCAGCGGCACCTCGTGGACCACAATATTCTCGTTTTCCACTCCGCCGCCGGCATGAATCTTCTGGAGTCCGGTGGCCAGAAAGATGCTCACCTGCTCGTCGGTCAAACCCGCGCTGGACGGACCGGAGAAGATCTCGCGAAGCTGCCCCGCATCGTAGCCAGTCTCTTCCAGCAACTCGCGGCGGGCGGCCTCGGCACAGGACTCGACCGAAATGCCCACCTGATCGTTCACCAGGCCGGCCGGCAATTCGATTACCTGCGAGTCTACCGGAGGACGATACTGCTCGACGAGCAGCAGCTTCCCATGCGGCGTGACGGCCACGACCAGAACTACGCCCGTGGCGTTGCGTCTCCGGATGAACTCCCAGCGGCCACGGCAGACCAGATCCAGAAAACGTCCCTGGGCTACGATTCGGAGCTCAGCCTGAGTGCCGGCATTGGGGGCTGTGGATTCGTCGTTCGTCAACGGCAGAACTCCGTTTGTCAAACAGCTCACGCGTCTGGGCATGTGTCTTTCAAGAAACGGGACCGACGTAAATCAGGAAGCCGGTTTGACAACCCGGCGAGTGGCTTTGCCGGCTGCGTCGATCTCCAGCAGTGCTTTCGCGTGCGGATCCACGACGAGCAGTTTGTCACCTTGAAGATCCATGCCGACCGGCCTGACGAGCGGATCGCCCGACACCCACTTCTCGGGCTGCTTGCCGGGAGCGATGCGCCAGATGGCCTGAGCATAGTTGTCGCAGACAAACGCGGTGCCGTCGGCGGAGACAGCGACGGTCTGCGGGAACTGAAACACGCCTTCCCCCACGACGGTCTCAGGCTTGCCATCGGGACCGATGCGCAACAGTTTGCGGCCGGAAACCACCCACAGCTGTTTCTTGCCGTCATAAAACATGCCGCGGGGAGCATTCACCGCGGCGAATTCCGTGACCTTTCCTCCGGCCTTGGGTACTTTCACGATGCGGTGCAGTTCCAGGTCCGACACCAGAAAGTTGCCTTCCGCATCCACGACAATATCCATCGGGATCCCGATCTGGCCGTATCCCTTTCCTTCATCGGTCAGCGGCTGAGGTTTTCCGGCGTCATCGAATCGATAGATATCGCGAGTGGCGCTATCTCCCGCCACGACCTTGCCGTCCGCGTCCAGGGCAACGCAGCGAACCGCATTGAGGGGCGTGCGGAACTTGTTCGACCCCTTAAACAGGACCTTGAGTTGTTCGCCTTCGAGCTTCCACACGCCGTGGAATTCCCTGTCGGCGATCAGCACATTTCCCGCCGGATCGACGGCCACGGAAACGGGATACACAAGATCTTCCGCAGCGCACGCGAGGTTGGCGGATCGTTCACCGACACAGAGAACGGCAATCAAGGCCAGCCCGAATTGAAATCGAAAGGTCATGGTCCAGACACCCTGTCGAGAAATCACGCGTCGGAACTTCGTTACGCTTGAATGTGTATCATAACCTCCATCCGCAGCGGGGCCAGTCCGCGCCGCAATCAGACCGGTGTGAAACGCATAATCGGCACAAGGGGCTCGGGGCTGCAACTTGCGGAGACCGGCAGCACGCTGCGGCGATTGTCCGGATTTTCCGAACCGTCGGCGCGTCGCCGTCCTGTATCGCGGCCGAGTTGGCAGCTAAGATATTGTGTCGCAACACGGAAACGGACTGCCCGAACCCAGCCCTGCTGTCCACCTCGGCTGGCACACACCCGCGGAAACAAGCACATGGCAACGATTCTGGTCGTGGACGACTCGCCGCTCGACCGCCGGTTCACCAGCCGCATGCTCGAGGAAATCGGGCTGCTGGTGTTATGCGCCGGGGACGGCAGAGAGGCGTTGCGGATGATCGACGAGATCCCGGTCGACGTTGTGCTGACCGATATGCAGATGCCCGAAATCGACGGGCTGAAGCTGGTGGATGAAGTCGGCCGCCGTCATCCGTCGCTCCCGGTGATCTTGATGACGGCCTTCGGCAGCGAGGAAATCGCAGTGACCGCGCTGCAGCGAGGGGCGGCCAGCTATGTCCCCAAATGCAATCTGGCCCGCGATCTGATCGATACGGTCAAGAACGTGCTGTCGGTTTCGCGAGCCCGGCGCGAGACTCGCGCCATTCTTGATTCGATGACCCGCCTCGACTGTGATTTCATTCTCGGCAACACGGTGGAGGGACTGGAAGCGCTGATCGGCCATCTGAAAGATCAGTTCCGCCAGATCGGCCTTCTCCGCGAACGCGACATCCTGCGCGTCGGAACGGCGGTTTACGAAGCACTGGTGAACGCAATCGAACACGGCAATCTCGAACTGCGTTCGGGTGAACGCCTGGAAGCGGGTTCTTCCTATCGGCGACTGATGGAAGAGCGATCGCGGCAGGCGCCTTTCCGGAACCGCCACGTGCACCTGAAGACATCCCTCACCCGCAGCGAGGTGACCATCGTGGTTCGCGACGAAGGGCACGGCTTCAACCCCCTCCTGCTGCCCGATCCTCTCGATCCCGAGAACGTCGAGCACGTCAACGGCCGCGGCCTGTTCCTGATCCGCACGTTCATGGACGAGGTAAGATTCAACGATGTCGGCAATGAGATCACGATGATCAAACGCCGCGCGGTCGATTGATCGTTCTTGTTACCGTGAGCGGCCGGCCCCATGAGATCCACGACCATCCACGTGCTGCCGGTCGCCGCCATCGTGTGCATCGTGCTCGCGATGGACGCGATCGCGCCGGTGCAATTCGGCTGCGCGTCTCTTTACGCGCTGGCGATCTGGGCTGCGGCGAAATTGAACGAGCCGCGGCAGATCCGGGCAGTTGCCGCCATTTGCACGCTGCTGTTGATCCTGGTCGCGGCAATCCGCGCATTCTCGTCGACCGCACCGCCGACGGCCGTTCTTTGGCAGGCCGCGACGGGCCTGGCCGTGCTCGCCGTCGCATCGCGGCTTGCGTCCGCGCGGCACTCTTCCCGTCAGGAGATGCAGGCCATGCGATCCGAGCTGGACGCCCTGCACGAACAGCGTTCGACGCAGTTGCGGGAAGCCAAGGAGGTCCTTCAGAGCGAGATCGACGAACGGGCTCGCGCCGAACAGCAACTGGGCCGATCCGAAGCTCATTACCTGTCCCTGATCGAGAACCTGCCGATCCATGTCATTCGAAAAGACACGGATGGCCGGTTCACGTTTGCCAGCGCATCGTTCTGCGAATTGCTGGGGGTGCCGCTCAGCCACGTTCTCGGCAAAACGGACTTCGACTTCTATCCGGCGGAACTGGCCGAGAAATACCGCGCCGACGACCTGCGGGTCACGCGAGACGGCATGGCCCTGAACAACGTCGAAGTCAATCAGACTTCGGACGGGACCAAGACCTACGTGCAGGTCATCAAGATGCCGATCTTCGACGCATCGGGACAACTTGTCGGGATGCAGGGAATCTTCTGGGATGTCACCGCCCGGCTTCAGGCCGAGGACGATCTGCGGGAGAGCGAGGCCCGCAATCGCGCGATTCTGGAAACAGCGATGGACTGCCTGCTGTTTCTGGACGAGCGGGGGGTCATCGTGGAAGTCAACCAGATGGCCCTGGAGACGTTTCGGATCCGCGGCGAGGAACTGATCGGCCGCGAATTTGCCACCTTGATCGAGGGACCCGAGGCGGCAGATCGCTTTCGAACGGAGTTGTCCCAACGCATCGAGGCGGGCCGGAAGGCCCAGATGCTCGGCTGCCGCATCGAATTGAATCTGTTGCGGGAAGACGCGCAGCCGTTCGCTGCCGAGATGTCCACGCAGCCGATTCCTCAGGGCGAATCGCAGGGGTTCGCGATCTTCCTGCGCGACATCACGGATCGGAAATCCGCGGAACGCGCGCTGATGCATGCGAAGGAGGCTGCGGAGGCCGCAAATCGCGCCAAGGGGTTCTTCGTGGCGACCATGAGCCACGAGATCCGCACGCCGCTCCACGCCATCATCGGAATGACCGATCTGCTTCTCGACGGACCTCTGGCCGCGGACCAACGCGAATACCTGGGACTCGTCCAGGACTCGGCCGAATCGCTGCTCGCCATCCTCAATGACATTCTCGACTTCTCGAAGATCGAGGCAGGCAAACTCGAACTGGTGGAGGAACTCTTCGACCTGCGGGAATGGCTGGGCGATACGCTGCGGCCGCTCGCCGTGCGTGCCCACGCCAAGGGACTCGAACTCTCGTCGCTCGTCACGCCCGCAATTCCGGAATTCCTGATCGGCGACCAGCACCGACTGCGGCAGGTCCTCGTGAACCTCGTGGGAAATGCCATCAAGTTCACGTCACAGGGCGATATCACGCTGAAGATCCAACTGGAGAACCGCGATGCGGAACAGGCGTCGCTGCGTTTTTCCGTGCAGGATACCGGCATCGGAATTCCGGAAGACCGCAAGCGAGCGATCTTCGAGGCCTTCGAGCAAGCCGACAACAGTATGACCCGCAAGTTCGGCGGTACGGGACTGGGCCTCACGATATCGCGCCGACTCGTCGCGTTGATGGGCGGCCAGCTGCAGGTCGACAGCCATGTGGGTCAGGGGAGCACATTTCACTTCACTGTCCCCCTGCGCACGGCCAGTGGCCAGAGCACCGACGACCTTGTGGATTGGTCATCGCTTGCCGGCATGCGAGGTCTGGTAGTCGATGACAATGCGGCCAGCCTCGCGTCCCTCGCGGAGCCGCTGCGAAGCCTGAACATGCAGATCGACTGCGCCGCCGGCGCCCGGGAAGCCATCCGGATGATGCGGTCCGCCGCAGAGGAAGGACACCCCTACCAACTGACGTTCGTCGACGCGCACATGCCCGAAGTCGACGGCGTCACGCTGACGCGATGGATTCAGGACGATGCCAACCTGTCTCCCCGCGTGATACTGACACTCACGTCGGGGGACAGGCAGGGTACAGATTTCAGCGAATCGAGCGGAGTCTGCGCCTGCCTGCTGAAGCCTGTAAAACACTCCGAACTTCTGGCCGCCGTGCGGATGGCATTCGCGTTGCCGGTTCCCGAAGCCGCCGACGAAACCGACGTCGCCAGCGAGGCCTCGGCGCCGCTGCGGATTCTGCTGGCCGAGGACAGTCTGGTGAATCAGAAACTGGCCGTCCGGCTTCTGCAGCGTCAGGGTCACACCGTGTCGGTTGCCAACAATGGGCGCGAGGCACTTGCCGCCCTGCAGGAAACGGCCTTCGACGTTGTGCTGATGGACGTGCAGATGCCCGAGATGGACGGACTTGAGACCGCCTCGCTCATTCGCGCCCGTGAGCGTCACACGGGCACCCACATCCCGATCATCGCGATGACCGCCTGTGCCATGCGGGGCGACCGCGAACAGTGCCTGGCCGCCGGCATGGACGGCTACTTGACCAAACCGATCCGCTCTTCGCATCTGCTGCAGATGCTTTCCGAAGTACAGCCCCACGTTTCTCCGCCGACCTCGATATCGTCGAACTGTGACAGGGAGCCCCTGATGGATTGGCTTCGAGCGATGGAAGTCGTGCAGGGAGATCAGGCACTGCTGAAGGAAATCGTGGATGCGTTCATCGAAGAATGCCCGCGTCTGCTCGACCAGATCCACGACGCAATACAAACGTCGAACTGCAGCCTCCTCCAGCGAGCCGCACACACGATCAAGGGATCGATGCGTTACTTCGGCGGCCAGTACATCTTCGATCTGGCCTTCGAACTGGAGTCCTTAGGCCGGCAGGGATCCTTGGAGGGAGCGCCGGATCGTCTGCAGAAGCTCGAAACGGCATTGGACCGGCTGAGGCCGGAGATGGTGGCGTTCTCGCAGACCGGCCAGATTCCGCCGCCGCGGCAACCGTGACCACCATACAATACGCAACCACTTACCACGAAGTACCTTACCGCAACCCGGAAACTCCCCCTTTTCAATCTTTCCGGCGGCTGACTACGATCTGAAGCATGGCTCACGGATTGAACAAAGCTCAGCAGGACGCAGTCACCACGCTGTCCGGACCCCTTATGGTCCTGGCGGGCGCGGGCACCGGCAAGACTCGCGTGGTGACCTACCGTATCGCCGAGTTGATCCGGCACGGAGTCGAACCGACGCGCATTCTCGCCGTCACGTTCACGAACAAAGCGGCGGCCGAAATGCTGCAACGCATCCAGGAACTGCTGCGGCGGCCGCCCACGGAACGCCCGGTCGTCGGGACGTTCCATTCTTATTGCCTCAAAATCCTGCGACGCAATGCGCGCAAACTCGGCTACCCGGATTATTTCACCGTCTACGACCGGGGCGATCAGGAAAGCCTGGCACGCAGCGTACTGCGCGACATCAAGGTCTCCGGCACGTCGCTGAGGCCCAATGACCTGCTGTATCACATCAGCCGCTGGAAAATGCAGTCGATCCGTCCGGAACGTGCTGCGACACATGCTTCCACCGACAAAGAGCATCTGGCCGCGACCGCGTATCGCCGTTATCAGCAGGCGCTGCGCTGCGCCGGAGCCTTCGACTTTGACGATCTGCTGATGTCGACGGAAGAACTTCTCGAGTCGCATGAAGATGTTCATCGCACCGAGGCGAGTCGCTTTGATCACCTGCTCATCGACGAGTATCAGGACACCAACGGCAGCCAATACCGGATTGTCAAAGCTCTGGCCTCGCCTCACCGCAATCTCTGCGTGGTAGGGGACGACGACCAGTCGATTTACGGATGGCGGGGGGCCGAGGTCCAGCACATTCTGAGTTTTCAGCATGACTGGCCTGACGCAAAGGTCGTCCGTCTCGAAGAAAACTACCGATCGACGTCCGAGATTCTCGCGATGGCCAACCGCCTGATAGCCTTCAACAAGACGCGGCACGTCAAGGAACTGCGGGCGGCGCGGCCTGGCGGAGACAAGCCGCGAATCGAGCAGTATCGCGACGGCGACGCGGAGGCTCAGGGAGTAGCGGCCGATATCGATGGCTGGCTGCGACGCGGAGGATGGGAACCTCGCGACTTTGCGATCCTGTTCCGCACGAACGAGCAACCGCGGGCTTTCGAGGCGGCACTTCGCAGCGCGAAGTTGCCCTACGTTCTGGTGGGCGCATCGTCCTTCTTCGACCGCAGAGAAGTGCGGGACGTGCTCGCCTACATCCGGGTACTCGCACATCCCAAGGATGAGATCTCGCTCCTTCGCATTATCAACACACCGCCCCGCGGCATCGGCGAAAAAACCGTCGAACTGCTGCTCGACCAGGCGGTGGGGAGCGGGCGAACGGTCTGGGAGATCCTGCACCAGCCCCACGAACTCGACAAACTGCCGGATCGGTCCGGCAAGCACTTGCACGATTTCGTGGCGTTCATCGATGCTTTCCGAAAACGCATGCACGGGAATAAACTGGCCGAAGCAACCCGGCATCTGCTCGAGGCGATCGGCTACCAGTCGGAAGTGACGCACCGGTACGACGACCCCGTGGAACGCGATGCGAGATGGGCAACGGTGGAGGAAGTCGTGAACTCGATAGCCTCGTACGAATCCAAGAACCCGAAAGGATCGCTGGCGGGCTACCTCGATGAAGTCACCCTGGCCGGACCGGAATTCGACAACGAGAAAGAAAAACAGTTGCAGCGTAACGCGATTGTGCTCATGACGCTCCACAGCGCGAAAGGGCTGGAGTTCCCCCACGTCTACCTGGTGGGCATGGAGGAAGGCCTGCTCCCGCACAAGAACAGCATCGACGTGAACGAGTCGGGCATCGACGAGGAACGCCGCCTCTGTTACGTGGGAGTCACGCGGGCACAGGATCGACTGACCCTCAGCATGGCACTGACCCGTCTCAAATGGGGCAAGCCGCGCGACACCGTCCCGAGCCGATTCCTGTTCGAACTGATCGGCCAGGCCGATCGGCCGTCCGCGCGCAAACCAACCGCGGCGCGAGGCCAAGCTCGCGCCGCGTCTCCGCCTCCGAAAAAACGCCCTAGCCGTTGAGCGTCCAGCCGGGCCGATACTCGCGCTGAAGGAACGCGTTCGCTTCGGGGCAGTTCGTCACACGCCCCGCCTGCCCGTCGTATTCGATCTTCTTGCCGACACGATAGGAAACGTGGGCCAGCAGCATCTGCTCGATCAGCGTGCCGCTGTAGTCGAAATCGCAGGAGGTCTTCAACGACCCCTTGCAGGCCTGCGTCCACTCCTTCTGGAAGTGGTTCATCGCCGGGATCACATCCTCCTTGGCCCGTCGCTTGAAGTACGTCAGGTCCGCGTTGTCGCCGTGGGGAATGATCAGGCGAGTGTCGAAGTTGGCAATCAGAAATCCCAGACTTCCTTTGAACATCACACCGTGATCGATCTTCGTCAGATCGACATATTCGCGAGGCGACCTCGGCATCGCCCCGCCCTGGTACCAGGAAACGCCGATCGCCGGCCGCCATTCATTGGCCGGGTGATCGAACGTCGCCGTCATCTCGACGGGCGTTACCTCGGCGTTGAACGGTTCACCGGAGGCGGTAGCCGATGTCGGAAGTCCCGCGTCGATGGCGTTCCACGCCAAGTCCATGGTGTGGCTTCCCATGTCGCCAAGTTGCCCGCTGCCGAAATCCCAGTACATATTCCAAGAAAGGCAGTTCATTCCCGGACCTCCGGCAAAATAGCCCGGATTGTAGGGATGGAACGGCGAAGGACCGATCCAGAGATCGTATTTCAACGAGGCTGGCGGGTCGCCTGCGGCGGGCAGGTAGCCCGGGCGCCGCAACTGACGATTGCCCCACACGTGTACGTGCGAGAGTTCGCCGATCGCGCCGTCGCGGATCAACTCCCGCACCCGGTTGAAGTTCTCCTTCGCGTGCCGCTGGGTTCCGCACTGCGTGGCCAGTTTTCCCTTGTTCTTCAGGTAGTTTGCTCGAACGATCCGCGCCTCCTCGACGGAATTAGCCAGCGGCTTTTCGCAGTAGACGTGCTTCCCACGATTCATGGCCCAGTTGGCGATGAATGCATGGGTGTGGTCGGTGGTGCAACAAATGACCGCATCGATGTCTTTCTGCTCAAGACACTTCCGCCAGTCAACATATTGTTTCGCATTCGGAAACTGCTTGGCACCGAACGCCAGGTGCTCTTCGTTCACGTCGCAGAGCGCCACCACGTTGTCGTCGGCCAGCGCGCTGAAGTGCGCTTCGGCCCGCCCCCAGGTGCCGATCATCGCAATGTTCAGCTTGTTGCTCGGAGCGTCCGCCCCGCGCAAGTGACCGCTGGGAAGAATCATCCAGCCGGCGCCGATTGCCGCCGCCGACTTGAGGAAATCGCGCCTTTGCGCAGTGGTCGAAGATCTTCGCGTTCGATTCGATGATTCACGCATTTCCAGTGGCTCCCTGTCGAGAATCGGATCCCGTTGAATGAAGCGGCCGCGCCGGGCACCGGACGCCGAGCCAGTGCCCGCGAGCGACCTGAAATGAACAACCGTTCCCTGCAAAGTCCGCGTAATATCCGAAAACGACGCTGGTCCCCATGTCCAGCGCCGCAACCGACGGCCTAGATTTCCTTCCAGACTCCCGGTACGGGGGCCGGATAGCATCCTTCTTCGTTGGCTTTAACCGGCGCGGGGCTGTCCACCGTGAGTTCGGCCGCATTTGCGCAGAACTGGAAGTTCGAGCCCATTATTTCGTCCCAAGTGACGACGGCGCCGGTATGCACTGCCGCGCGTCCCATGATCGCGCCGAGATTGGCCAATCCCGCGCGGCGCGCTTCATTGTGCGGCCGGTCGTTGCGAATCGCATCCAGCAGCACATTCCATTCGGCCTGCCAAGGGTTGACCGTCTCTTTTTCAGGCTTCCAGGAGATGTTATCCGACGCGATCCGCTGGTCCTTGTACATGTGCGACGAAGGGGCATGGATGTTGCCGGAAAACTGCGCCGCACACTTCGTGCCATGGAGATAAGTGGCGAAGTCGTTGAAACAGTTGGGAATGTACCGCCCGGTGACCTGCGCTTTGGTTCCGTCGGCAAACGTGTATTCGATTCCGTAGCTGTCCAGGTTCTGGCTGCAATCCGTGCTGCCCGCGAAGCGTCCCCCGATACCGTGGGCCGAAACGGGCCACGAATCCTTGATCCAGAAACACTCGTCGATCTGATGGATCATCAATTCAATGAAGATGCCGCCCGATGACCAGAGGAATTGGTAGGGCCGCCCGGGGCGGAGCTGCCACAGCAGTTCATTTTCATTTTTCGGGAAGGGAGGCATGCGGTAGCCCGGATCCATACGATAGGCACGCACTAGTTGGATTTCACCCATCGCCCCGTCCCGGATCTTCTGAATCAGCGCCTGCCGGGCCGAGGAATGCCGGCACATGAGCCCGGCTCCGATCTTGAGGTTCTTCTTCTCCGCAGCCTCGCCGGCGCGCAGAATCCGCTGGATTCCGCCCGGATCGGGAGCAAAGTTCTTTTCCATGAAGACGTTGACTCCCTTGGCCACCGCGTATTCGAGATGCGCGGCGCGAAACCCCGCGTGAGTCGCCAGCACCGCCACGTCGCCCGGCTTCAAGCAGTCGATGGCCTTGCGATAGGCATCGAATCCGATAAACCGCCGTTCTTTGGGAACATCGACGCAGTCGCCGAGCATCTTCTGCAAGGCGTCGTGCGATTGATCGAGCCGTTCGGGAATCAGATCCGCCATCGCGATCAGTTTGACCATTCCGGCCGATCCGGGCGTCTGCTTCCGCTCGCCCTCGTCCCCCAGGACCAACCCGCCCGCCGACATTGCGTTGGCAATCGCGCCGCTGCCTCGGCCGCCGCTGCCGATCAAGGCGAGTTGAATCGTGTGGTCTTCCCCCGCGTGAACTCGCGGCACCACGAGCCCCGCCATCGCGGACGCAGCGGCGATTCGCGCGGACTGCTTGATGAACTCGCGGCGCGGGGTCGCGTTCGGTCTCACGTCGGACATGGTTCTTTCCCTTCCCTCAGATGAAGTAGCGTCGGTTGTCTAATCGAGATTCGCCAATCGAGTCCGTGGCGGCGAGCGCAAATCGGGAGCGCAACTCCGCGCATAATCTCGCTGGAAAATCCGAGCAAGTCAACTTGCAGCGCACAATCGTCGCGTCGCGCCTCCGCGGAAACCGCTCGGCCCGGCAGAAATCCGCAGGATGAAACTGAAATCGCAAACGCTGCCCGATGCGAATTGCCGCGCATCAGGTCGCCACCCGGTGGAGACGCCGCACTGCGATCGGAGGGCACCGGCTGGCCGAGCCGGGTTCTGATAAACGGGTCCGAACGGGTAAAGATTTCCGTTGAGTGAAACCTGCCGATCAGTACGAAAGGCTGGACCTTTTGCCATTTCAGCGTTCCCCGACCATACTAAAGAACTTCATGTATCGAAGTAGCCTGTTTACCCTCCTGTTAGCCCACAGCAATGGATCCATCATCGCCCGACGCACCCATGCGTTCGGATCGGCGGTCTGACATCGCTGATCGGAAACCGCGTCTGCGACGCATGGAGACGCTGCTCGTGCTTGCACCATTGCCCCTCGCGATGGTGCAGATTTTCGGCCTGTTGTCCAAGGACGCTTACAGGTTCATTCCGCTCCTGCTCATTGCGATTGTCTATCTGCTCAAGCGTAGACTCGCCAAGTACGGCATCGCACCGGCCAAACACCTCACGAGGTCTGCCAGACTCCTGATCGCCTTCGCCCTGACAACGGTCGCGGCCAGCATCTTGCTGGCCTCCCCCTGGCTGGCGACCGTGGCGATGATCTGTATGTCCGGCGGAGTTGCCTCCCGAGTCGTTGGCGGCACCTTCCGAAGACACGTGCTGCCGATCTGGTGTCTGCTCTGGTTTCTGCTTCCTCCCCCGTTCGGCTTCGACCTGTGGCTTGTCCATGCATTTGACGAAGGTGTGCGCAAGGCGGCGGAAGCGATTCTTGACTTGCACGGCTACGTCCATTGGCTGGCGGGAGACGTGCTGCAAACGACCGACGGCAAATTCGTCCTGAATTTCGATTTCGCAAGATTTGTGACGCCGTTCGCGTGCATGGCCTTCGCCGCCGTATTGGCGGTCAATCGGAGGCGCAGCTTCCTGCAGGCAATCATCCTGGTATTGAGCGCCGTGTGGTGGCTGGGGCTCAGCGAAGTACTGGGGATCGTCGCGATTCCGGTCGTCTTTCGAGCGTGGGCTATCGACTTGACGACGTTCTGGCTGTCGCTCGCGGCAAACAGCCTGATCCTCGCTTCCGCTGTGCTGCTGATCCATAGCACCGACGTGTTGTTCAAACCGATTGCCGCCACAGCATTGACGTTAAGGGCAGTCATACTGGAATTCGCAAGAGAACTGCCTCGGCGATTAAGGTTCAGGAAGAAACGGACTCGTCGCGCAAAGTCGAGTCGGCGCACGGGCGACACGGCGGCACCGGTTCAGCGGAATGAACAGGGGAGCGAAAGCCGCCAGGCTCTGCCCGTCGCCCGCGGCCGCAATCGTCGCAGCCGCAGATTGCGTCGAAGCCGGCCGTTGCCGCCTATCGTCTCAAGAATCACGATTGTCAGTTGCGTCGTTGCCATCTGCCTGCAGTTCGGGTTGATAGTTCACGGCGTGCATCAGGCCCCCGGCAGGACCGTGGCGATGCAGGAAATATCGGAAGTGGTATCGGCGGCGCCGCGCGAACTTGGAATGTGGGAGCGCGCCGCCGAAAACGCAGCAGACCCTTCGCCGGCCGCGTCGGCAGCGAGAACCTGGCGTTTCAACTCGGCAGACTCGCATATCGAGACAATCCTGTCTCCGCTCTCCAGTCAAATCCCGGAAATCAACACGGGGCACAGCCGCCGGGGCTGGAACGTCTACCAGCGAACCCGCAATTCCGCGCAATCGTGGCGGATGGCGGCGCAAATGCCCCATACCGAAATCGATATGGTCAACGCGGGCGGCGAGTCGGCCTGGCTCGTTTATGGTGCAATCGATGCGAGAGGTACTCCGCGAAGCGCGACCGGAGCCGCAATCCTGGCGAGTTTTTCCGAAACCCCCGCATCGTGGCTTCTGCAGGGCCTGGGGATCCGGCGACCCGCGACCGGCCTGCTTTTCGGTCTGCAGTTCCTGGTCACCGCCGAGGAACCGCTTTCTTCACGCGAGCGGGAATCGGTGCGACAAGCCTGCAGGCAGTTGATCGAGATCATTCGGAATGGCCGTGGCAAGGGATAGCAGAAACCGCTTTAACAATACGCTGGGGCCATCGCAAGAACACGCTCAGGTCGCACAATGAGTCGCCACCACAGGAAACGCCGAAGCAGCAACCCGTGGGCACGCCGCCTGCGCGAACTGCGTCGGTACTTGGCCGCGAATGTCGAGGGGATTCTCCGGCTGCCGAAGATGTTTGTCCGGAAACGGAAGAGGCGGACTTTCTGGAAATACGCTTTGTGCTTGCCCGCTCTTTTCGGAATTGCCTTTTCGATCTGGGAGACCGTCGCGATCGTCAATTCGCCATCCGGAAGATGCCTTGCGAAATACCAGAAAGCCGCAGAAGATGCCCTTGCCGCAAAGAACTTCGACGTCGCTCGCTGGTGCAACCGGAAGCTGATTTACCTGACGCCGGACGACGAAGAGCCAAGGGTCAATATGGCGTTGATTGCCGAGAAAACCGGCGACAAGGCCCGAGCCGAACGACTGATGCGCCGGATTGCTCCGCTGACGGAACCGGGATACCCACAGGCTCATCTTTGGTTGGCCCGCAAGTTGATGGACGACCCTCTGCCCAAAAACGCGAAGCAGCAAAACGATCTCGTCGCCGAGATCCAGCAGCATCTCAGGCGAGTGGTGGAACGAGAACCGCGGAACATGGAAGCCAGGGCGAGCCTGGGAAAAATCTGTGCGCAGTGGGGTCAGATTGACGAAGCGATCTCGAACCTGACGGTGGCGAGCACGTCGGATCCGACCGAGAACCTGGAGCTGGGACAGTTGTACCTCATACAGGGCAACCGTTCGCTCGCTGAAGTGCACGGCAAAGCCGCCCGCGACCATTTCCAGAGCGAACTCGCATCGCATCCGGGTGACGTCGACGCGGAATTGGGGCTGGCCGCGTCGGAATTGTTCCTCGGAGAGGCTCAGCGAGCCATTGAGGTCCTTTCCAGAGGACTCGAGCGCACCAAAGACCGCCGGTTTGAAGCGGGGTTGACGAGCGCTTACGTGCTCGCGTTCGACCAAACCAATCCTGCTGATGTGGACCAGCGGCTGCAACTCATTCAGAAAGCGTGGAAGCATGGTCCGGACAATGCTGCGGTGAATCGTCGTCTCACGGCTCTGGCAGGCGGCAACGAACAAGAGGCCCGGCAGGCCAGACAGACGCTCGAGGAGTCGATCAAGACCGGCAAGTCGACCGGAATCGCGCACTACGCGATGGTCAGCGTGGCCGCTCGCGAAGGAGACTACAAGAGAGCGCTGGTACATGCCGAGGCGGCCTACACCGCAATGCCCAACATGCCCGAGATGGGAAACAACCTGGCATACCTGCTGTCGAAGGTCGAACCGCCCGATCTCCAGCGGGCGATCAAGCTGGCGGATGCGGCGGTCGCCGCTGCGCCGAACAATGCTCACTTCCGCGAGACCCGCGGCGAAGTGCTGCTGAAACTCCGGCGTTATCGCGAGGCGGCCGCAGATCTCGAACTGGCCCTCGCTCAGCTGCAGAATCTGCCGGCCATCCACACTTCATTGGCCGAGGCCTACGAGCATCTTGGCGATGCCGAACTCGCAGCCAAACATAAGGCACTGGCCGCGGAAAAAACACAACCCCGGCCCCAATAGATCGGAGACGGACTTAATTGCGGCAACAGCGGCCGCAGTGCGATGACAAGTTCGGCCGTCAATGCGGCGGTTCGCCGAATTGAACGGGAGACTCGTGACTTGCACGACATTCGTTCAGGCTATTTTTCCTCCGCGTACTTCCCCGCGCCGGGCCACAACCGTTCAGCCTGCGCCAGATGCATCTTCACGGCATCCGGGTCTTTTTCGCACGTAGCCAGGATCAGGTGCCCGATCCAGCCCACCTTGCCTGCCGCGAGCAATTCCTTCACGCTGGCCGCATCGGCCGTATTCCATTTTGCCAGTCGGTCCTTAATCTCCTGCGGCTTCGCGTCGCACTCGATCGCAAGCTGGATCGCCTGGAGTCTGATCGCGACGGAATCGCCGCTGGCCCGGGCATCCAGACTGTCATAGAACGCAAGGCCAATCGCGGCCAGCTCCTGGCGACATCGAGCGCCATCGGGCTTGTCGAATCGCTCACGGAGTATTGCCTCCGCAATCTGGACATTCCCGGCGAGGATCATCGTGCGGGCCAACAAAATCCGCGATTCCGTGTCAGAGGAATTGGCAACGAGCCGCCCGCGAAAGAACTCCACGGCACGCGCTAACTCGGCCTTGGCTTCATCGGGTCGATTTGCCTGAAAGAGCAGTTGAGCTATGGCCAGACGCAACTCGGGGCGGTCCTTTACGGAAATCTGAAAACTCGCCAGGGCCTCCTCTGCCCGTTGCGTCATCAGGTACATCTGGCCCAGCAGTTGCTCGGCATCGGCGCGCAGCTTGGCATCCGAAGCCGCGGCTTTCGCGTGATGCTCGAACCGCTTGAGTTCGTCCTTTGACAGCGGCTCCTTTTTCTTGATCATGCCGATCACCACGGCGAAATGTGCCGGTGCGTAACCGACGCGATCGTCCGGCGCCAATCTCTTGATAACTTCGAGTGCCTGCTTCTGGTCCCCCTTCTCCTGCAGAACACCGGCCAGCGTATACTCAGCCTGCCGGTCTTCGGCGTTCAACTGCAGCAATTTACGACTGTACAGCTCGGCTGCCGCCCAATCCTCGCTGCGGATTGCGTTCCCCACCGCCAGTCGATAGCGATCCACGCGAGCCGCCAATGGCCGCTGCGTCTGCCAGACGGCCGTCGCGACCATCACTCCGGCGACGACGATAGCCGGGCTGCCAAGCAGCAGGTATTTGTAGTTCCGAGTGGCGAAATAAGCGCCCACGACTCGCGATACATAGAGAGCCGGCACCACAATCAAGACTCGAAGCACCGGCAGCGCAATGTTGGTGAACTCCCCAAACCGACTTCGTCGTCTGCGCGCCATCACTGCCTGTCCTTCGACCAATCCGTCGCCGCGGGCCGCCATTCATCACCAATGTGCGTTGCCCCGATCCGCCGTATTCCCTTCCATACTAACCACAAGCCTGCAATTCCCGCTACGCCATCATGCGACGTCAATAACAGCGACTGCCGACAGAATCCAAGAAACACAAAAACCCCCGAGAAATTATCGTCTTTCTCGGAGGTTTCAGAGTTGGATAAGTACGCCCGAGAGGACTCGAACCTCTAACCCTTGGTTCCGAAGACCAATGCTCTGTCCAATTGAGCTACGGGCGCAACCGCGATGCACACCAGTTTACCGTGTATTGCATTGCGCGAAAAGCGGCGGAGAGACCGGTTGATGCAGCCTCTTCCCTCGACGGAACGGTGCGAGTTCCCCGAAATGGCAGGGACATCGCCCGCGGGACAACCCTCCTTGGATCACTCGAACTTCCGCCGAAGCGTCCTCCGATAGATTGCGAGGACGCTCCCTGCCATACTGGTGCGGAAGATCCGAAGCCGTATTCCGTGGCAAAGCCGATCGCAATGGCGGCAACCGCGTTGGTACGCAAATTTTCTCGCAAGGAGTTGAACCGTGAAGTGGCAACATGCTGCGATGCTGATTGTCGGCGTGACCCTGGCTGTCACCGCAAATCGCCTGACCGCGGACGAACAACGGCCGTTCAATGGCTCCTATTCGGGCCCGAACCTGAACCGCGTGGCCTTTCCGATCGGCGGTATGGGAGCCGGAATGTACTGCCTCGAGGGCACCGGGGCAATTTCGCACATGTCCGTGCGGCACCACCTCGAATTCTTCAACGAGCCAACGGTGTTTGCCGCCATTTGTGTGCTCGGCGATGGCAATTCCCCGCCGACGACGCGGGTACTTGAAGGACCGATTCCGGACTGGAAGTTCTTTGGCAGCGGCGGCACGGGCAACGGAGGCACCGGAACCACCTACGGGTTCCCGAGATTTCGCCAGTGCGAGTTTCTCGCGAGATTTCCGTTCGCGACGGTCGGCTTGCGAGATCAGGCCATGCCGATCGAAGTCACGATGACGGGCTGGAGCCCCTTCACTCCACCGGATCCGGATCCGTCCAGCCTGCCGGTCGGAGCGATCGAATACGCATTCAAGAACACGTCGGAAAAGCCGCTGCGGATGGTATTCTCGTTCAACGCGAGGAACTTCATGGGAGATGGCTCCATCGGCAGCGTCGAGGGAGGGTTCGCCCTGTATACGGCCCAGGGAAAAGAGCGAGACAAGAGCGGCGCGTTCGCCTTCTTCGTCCAGGGCGAAAAACCGGTCGTCGACCACTGCTGGTTCCGAGGCGGATGGTGGGACGCCCTCACGATCGCCTGGACCAACGTGTCTCAGGGAGTCGTGATCGACAATCCGCCCGTCGAATCCAATGCTCCAGGCGCGACGCTGGCTGTTCCCTTCGAACTGGCCCCCGGCCAGCAGCGAACCCTGCGACTGCTGACGTGCTGGCACGTCCCGTCGTCCGACCTTCGCTTCGGGCGGCGAGTCTCCGGTCCCGCCTTCCGAAAGGCTCCTTCGCACGGCGCGTCCCGCAACCAGCAGAAAATCACGGGATTTCTCGGCAAGGGCCTGGTCAATACGTACGATCCCGATGGGGACAACTCGATCGGCACCCTGACCTCGCCTGGTTTCAAGGCTCGCAAACAGTACCTGCATTTCCTCATCGGCGGAGGCAATGACCCCAAAACCAACGTCCATATTCTCCAGGGCAACAAGACGGTGCTGAGCAAATCGGGAAATCAGAACGAGGATATGCAGTGGGCCACGTTCGATCTCGCGCCGTGGAAAGACAAGGAACTGCAGATCGTCATCGAGGACAACAGCGCGGAACCGTGGGGCCACATTCTCGCCGACCAGTTCCTGCTGAGCGACGAACCGCTGGAGAGCCTGAGGGATCCGCAGAATCAGACCGTCTCGAGCGCCCCCGACCGAGTCACGGTGCTTGCCGACTTCGAGGGCGAAGACTATGCATCGTGGATCGCTGAACCGAACAATATCAACTGCGATTGCGTGTCGGGCGAGTGCGGCCCAATCCCCGACACCTACACCGCCTGGTACACGACGAAATTCAAGAACGTTGGCGAAGTGGCCGGCTTCTGGCGAGCGAACTATGATTCGCTCCGAGAAAAGAGTGCGGTGTTCCGCGATGCGTTCTACGACTCGACCCTTCCTCCCGAAGTGATCGAAGCCGCCGCGGCCAACCTGACGATTCTCAAGTCGCCGACCGTTCTGCGGCAGCAGGATGGACGGCTGTGGTGTTTTGAAGGGTGCTCGGACAACAGCGGATGCTGCGCCGGCTCCTGCACGCATGTCTGGAACTACGCGCAGGCCATCTGCCATCTCTTTCCGTCGCTGGAACGGTCACTGCGCCAGACGGAATACCACGAATCCCAGAATGCCGAAGGCCGTCAGGCTTTTCGCGCAAACCTGCCGATCGCCGAAGGAGGAGGCCAGTTCGACGCATCGGACGGACAACTGGGCGGCATCATGAAGATCCACCGCGAATGGAAGATCTCCGGCGACAAGAAGTGGCTGACCGAGTACTGGCCGCTCGTCAAACTGAGCCTGGATTTCATGATCGCCAAGTACGATCCGCGCCATACGGGACTGCTCGAGGAGGACCATCACAATACTTACGATATCAACTACTTCGGTCCCGACGGCCATTGCGGCAGTTTTTATCTCGGCGCGCTGGCAGCAGCGGTCGCGATGGGAACCGAGGTCGGCGACAACGTGGACCAGTACCGCCAGCTTCTGGACAAGGGCCGGCAGCGGATGCTCGGCGAGTTGTTCAATGGCGAGTACTTCATCCAGATTGTGAAGAAGGACGGCCTCACGCATAACTTCGCTCCAACGGATCCGCTTGCGCAAAGCGCCGCGTATCGCGCCGTGGCGCAACGCGTAAACGAACAAGGCCCGAAGTATCAGTACGGAACAGGCTGCCTTTCCGACGGAGTACTGGGCCTATGGATGGCTGCGACGTGCGGGCTGGATGAACCGATCATCCCCGCCGACAAAGTGCGCAGCCATCTTCTGGCCGTTTACAAACACAACCTGAAACGTGATCTGTCCCAGCACGCGAACCCGCAACGTCCCACGTACGCGATGGGCAACGACGGAGGCTTGCTGCTCTGTTCATGGCCCAACGGCGGCAAGCCCCTGCTGCCGTTTGTCTACAGCGACGAAGTGTGGACGGGCATCGAATACCAGGTTGCTTCCCATCTTTTCATGCTGGGATGCGTTCCAGAAGGCCTGGAAATCGTCCGCACATGCCGGCTGCGATACGACGGGCGGCGGCGAAATCCGTTCAACGAATACGAGTGCGGCCACTGGTACGCTCGCGCGATGTCCAGCTACGCGCTGCTCCAGGGACTGACCGGCGTCCGCTACGACGCGACGACGCAGACGTTGCATGTGAACTCGCGAATCGGCGATTTTCGCTCGTTTCTCGGCACGGCAACTGGTTTCGGCATCGTAACATTCAAGAACGGCAAAGCGACGGTCGAAGTTCGCTCGGGGGCCATCCCCGTGAAACAGGTCTCGCTGTAACGTCCGGTGCGGCACCGACCGAGCCGCTTCGGTCGCTGCCCCGCTCAGCAAATTCGGAACATCCGGAGCCTCCGGCACTCGCACGTTTTTCAAATCACCTTGAAATGCCCCGCGCACCTTGACCTTGGAAACAGCCGGATGCTATAAGCGCAAGTTGGTGCGGGAAGACCTGAAACGACATTGGGCTGAAGTTCCTCATGGGTGGAATCACGCTGCGAGTCCTCGACGGCGCCGATCGCGGCCGCGTGTACGGCGAACTCACTCCGCCCGTAACCATCGGGCGCGAAGAGGGGAACACCATTCAACTCAATGACGAGCGAGTCAGCCGCTTTCATTTGAAGATCCAGGAAGACCACGAGAAGCTTGTCCTCACAGACCTCGAAAGCACCAACGGCACCAAGGTCAACGGCGAAGATATTCAACTGCGGATCCTGCGATTCGGTGATATGATCGCCATCGGTCGCTCGGTCCTCCTTTACGGTTCGCGCGACCAGATCGCAGGCCGTCTCGCCGATTTGAAGCGAGTGAGCCAGCCGGGCAAAGGAACGCTCACCCCGTCCAAGATGGCCGAACTGGGCGAAGGACTTCCTTCCGACTTCGACTTCAATCTCTCCGACGAAAGCGACTCGCAGAACCCTCTCCACAGCCTTCAGCCGCCCGATCTGCCCGAGCGTCTCACACCCGGCCAGGCCGCACAAGTTGCCGAACTGCTGGAGTACCTGCACATCCGCGTCCGCAACCTGATCAACTCCGTGAAGATGGACGGCAAAGGTGACCGAGTGGCTATTGCCGTCAATCAATGGCAGAGCCTGCTCGATCTGCAGTCCCGATTGGCCGAGTACCTGCGATCCGTCAGCGACCCGAATCGCCCGTGACGGCCCGGCGCTGTGCCCTGGCATCGCGACCGCAGGTCTGCGAACAGCACAACGCCAAGATGGCTCGCAGTCTTCTCTGCGTGCAGACAACGCCGACGACGCACCGTCAGCGGCGCAGTGGGTCCCCTGGCTCCGGCGCGTTGCCCGGACCGTTCGGGGTCGGTATTTGCTCGAACTCCATCTTCACCACGAGCACCGTGTTGGCCAATTCGTTCACCGGCAGTTTGGTCAGCCGAAGATAGCCCTGCTGTTCCACGTGGTCGCTCGGAACCATGTCCGTCGCAAACGCGACCGCTTGGCCGGTATTCAACAGTGTGCATCGCTTGGGAGCAGCCTTCAGGGGTTTGAGCTTCACTGCTTCGCTGACCGGATCCTTGTGCAGATGCACGTACAGCGAGTTGTCTTTCCGGGTCAGTAACACGTTGCGATTGGAAGTCAAATGCGACGCGGGGGCAGTACCTTCAAGCGATTCCGCAACCGCGTGATACCATTTGCCGATGCGGCGCAGAATCGAAGCCGGCCGATCCGGAATCGTCCCATCCGGAGCCGGGCCCACATTAAGCAGGTAGTTCGCATCCCTGGCCAGATACTTGTCGATGCTGCGCAGCAGGTGCCGGTCGTCGTAGTAATCCTCGTCCGCCCGGTATCCCCAGCTCTCCGTTCCCACGGACTGGCAGGCCTCAGTCCGCTTGTCAAAGGTGAGCGACTCCTCGCCGTTCTTGTCGTAATCGCGCTCGGGAGTCCCGAAATCCCCCGCATCAAAGCCTCGGTTGTTGATCACGGCGTTGGGTTGCAGTTTGCGGATCATGTCGTTGATCGACGGATCGATGTGCTGATCCACATTCATGTCCCACCAGAACCCGCCGAGTTCCCCGTAATTGGTGCAGAGTTCCTGAACCTGGAGACGCAGAAAATCAAGGTACTTGGGCAGACTCGGATCGTCGCCGGGTTGAGGCGGCAGTTCGTGATGCCGCCCCTGATTCGGATAATTCGGGTGATGCCAGTCCGCAATCGAATAGTAAAGACAAAGCGGCACGCCCCGCCGATGGCATGCGTCGGACAGCAATCGCAGGACATCCTTCCCATACGGCGTGTTCATCGTGTTATAGGAGGTCTGACGCGTGTCCCACAAACAGAATCCATCGTGGTGCTTCGTTGTGATGCAGAGGTACTTCATCCCCGTTTCCGCGGCCAAGTCCAGCCACGCGTCCGGATCGAACCGCACCGGATTCCATTGTCTGGCCAACTCGACGTACTGTTTCCTCGGCACGCGAGCCCGCCATTGCTCCTGCTCGTGAAAACCGTGAATGGCATAGAGCCCCCAGTGAACGAACATGCCGAACCGTTTGGAAAACCACCAGTCGCGACCATCGCCGAACCGCGGCGCAGGCCGGGGTGCTTCATTCCTCGACGATTCAGCACTCAAGGCGATCCGGGACGGGCCGGCCATCGCAACTGCGGACGCACCGCCGACAGCTGCTTTCAGGAAATCACGTCGCTGCATGATGGCACCAGATGTGAAACGATGTGGGAAAAAGAGCAGTGTAGCCGCGATTTCCGGGCATCACCATGCGCGGAAGCACTGACGATCATCATGATTCCGCGACTACTTTCGCCGGCCCATCCGCGAGGTTAATCTCTTGAGATACGGCAGTTCACGAAACGTGCCCGGAGCCTTCGATTCATGCGGGTCCCGCCTGTTTTTTCAGCGATTGTCCTGTCGCTCGCGTTGTTCCGTTCCGGCCAGTCGGCCGATCGGACGGCCGTCCCGTCCCGGCAGCTTAACCTGATCGTCTTCTGCAGCGATCGATCGGGCCCATGGCACATCTGGACCGTTCGGCCCGATGGCTCTGATCTACGGGAGATCACCAAGGGCAACGAACAGGAGAATGACGTCGATCCGGTTGTCGACCCCGGCGGCACGCAAGTCCTTTTCTCGTCGACGCGGGGCGGACGCGCCGGAGTGTGGCGCATGGCAATCGACGGCACTGCCATGGAGCGGGTCTGCGACGGCGATCAGGCCGAATGGTCTCCGCAAGGCGATATGCTGGCCCTGCGCCACGAAGACAAGATCGTGGTCCGCGACCTCAAGTCAGGCTCGCAGCGCACGGTATCTCCCGAAAAACTGCCGCACTGCAGCGGCCCTGCGTGGAGCCCGGATGGACGCGAATTGGCTTTCGCGGGCCGAACCGACGGAGCCAACGCACTCTATCGGGTCGCCGTTCACGGCGGAGAAGCCGTCCCGGTCTACAACCGCAAAGGTGCCTGCGAGCCGCACTGGTCTCCGGACGGAACCCGTCTGGTCTATGAAACCGAGACACAGATCTGCACGATTCAACCCGACGGAAAGAAGAACCAGGTAGTGACGTTCTTCGGAGGCGTACAGCGTTACGGGCGATACAGCCCCGACGGCAAATGGATCGTATTCTGCCAGGGGAGTTCGGAACGCGGCCCATGGGAACTCTACAAGATCCCCGTCGCGGGCGGCACGCCTGTCCGCATCACGGAAGCCGGTTCGGACATGTTTCCCGACTGGCGGTGAAAACAACGTCAGGACGCAATAATGTCTCCACGCATTCACCGCACCCTGCGACGACTCTTGAACCATACATCGACAATTCTCGCGATTGCGATCGCGACAACGACTTTTCTGCGGGCAGCGGAAGTCGTCCCCTTCACGCAGTTCCTCGATACGCAGACGCATTCCAGTTCTCCCTGGGCAGGACGCATCGCAGCCGAACACACGGGGTGGCGACCGTTGGCCGAGGACGTCCTGAAACACGACTTCCGCGGAGATTTTGCCCTGGCCAACGATCGGCTCACGGTCGTGGCACGTGCCGGGGCAAGCCGAGTCGAACTCTACGGCCGCGAGGTTTCGATTGCCGGTCCATGTGTCGAACTGGGCGTCTTACGAGGCGACACGGACCCGTCAACGGGCATCAGCAACTGCCGCATCACCGAGAACTCGCAGAGCACCATTGCCGCGGAGTTGGACTTTGCTTTCAAATCCGGCGATATCGGAACTCTGCAGTTGCGATTGACGACGGGCCAGCCCATTCTCGAAACGCAAATCGTGAAAGGCGCGGATCGAATCGAGGTCATCGGCCAACCGCGTTTCATCGTCGCACCCGCATTCTTTGGCAGCGATGACGCGTTTGGACCATCGACGACCTGGACCGCAGAGATCCCGGTCGACAACCAGTTGCTTCAGTTCGGATCCGAAGATTTGATGATCATGTCGGTGACGAGCCGGCCATTCCGCTCAGTTCGCTTCACAACGACTCCGGAATCCCGCGGCAAGCCGACCGGCTGTTCGATGTCGCTGAAACCGGGCGTCTCCTTGTGGACGGCGATTTTGCAGGGGCAGAGAATATGGCACGCGGTTTCCGTCGGAGAATCGACGGGAGATGCTAAGGTGACACTCGACTGGAAACCTCCCTTCGAAGCGAAATGGCGAGCCGATCTGATATGCGCCGACGGCCACTCGCGAAGCTGGTATTTCGGCAGCAGCGAACAATCCTCCAGGGAAGCGGCGGACGGGCAAGCCGGCTGTCCCTGCCGAATCGAGCGCGGGCAGGTTGCGGTGCGTTTCTCTTCCGAATTGCTCGCGTCACGGGACGCAGGCTCGGCGCTGCTGCTGTATCCGATGGACCGCAGCCGCAGCACGCCGCTCACCGCGGTGCTGCCGATCGATGTCCTGCGAAACACGCTGGGAGTCGGCCCGTGCCAGTACCTTCTTCAATGCGAAGGGCTCGCAACCGAAAGCGACCCGACGCCGGCCGCTGTGATGGACGGGATCGAACGCCTTTTCAGCCGTAAGCGAGATCGGCAGGCCGCGGGCGAAATCAACGAGCGGCTCGATGAAATGCTGAAACACCTCGGCGACGCCCAGAGGCGGATCGATCAGCATCGCGAGACCGAAAAGAGACTTCGCGGTGCATTCAATTCTTGCGTGTCAGCCGCTCCTGCAACCGCCGCCGCACCGATTCAACGCGAATTGGACCGACTGCAGGCGTTGTTGGCCGACAGCGCGGCGGCATCTGCCGCAACCGGTGACGGCGCGCGATTGGCATCTCAAGTTAGAGAACTGATCGGAAAACCCAATTCCGTCGAGGAAGTTCGCCGGTTCGGAACCGAACTCCGTTCGATCGGCGAACGGCAGGATGCGGCGAGGTCGGGCGCTCTGCAACTCTACCGGCGACTGTATGCCCTGACGAATCAGGCCAGCACGGCCGGCCAGAACCGCTGGGCCCCGCTGATGCGAGAGCTAACTCCTTTGCTGGAACAACCCCTGGAAAACAACCGACCGAAATGAGCCTCCAAGATGATGAGGAGTGCGCCCGTGCTGACCACGTCGCGGATGCCGCTGGCCTGTTTGACTCTTTGCATCGCGTTTACGGCATGCGACAAGCCGAAGGCGCGGGTTGGCGCCGACAGCAGATCCAGCGCCGGCAAGAAAACGACGCTCTACATTTCGACCAAATCGGGCGTTGACATGGTGGAAATCCCAGCGGGCGAATTCGTCATGGGAAGTGACATCGGTTCCGATGATGAAAAGCCGGTGCGAACCGTGACGATCAGCGCTTTTATGATCGACCGCAACGAAGTCACGCAGGAATCGTTCCAGAGCATGATGGGCAAGAACCCGGCCAAATCGGTGAATCCCGCCCAGCCGGTGGAACGCGTGACTTGGACCTGGGCCGTCCAGTACTGCAACATGCGGTCGCTCCGGGAAGGGCTGCAGCCCTGCTACGACCCCAAGACGCTCTTGTGCGACCGGACGAAGAACGGATATCGTCTTCCGACCGAAGCGGAGTGGGAATACGCATGCCGCGCCGGGTCGAAATCGGATTTCGCCTTCGGAGACGATCCGCAGAAGCTGGCTCGCAGTGCGTGGTTCAAGGACAATGCGGAAAACCGCCCGCATCCCGCCGGCCAGAAGGACGCCAACAACTGGGGCCTCTTCGACATGCACGGAAACGTGGCTGAATGGTGCGAGGACTACTACGCGGAGTCCTACGATCCGGCGGCAACCACCGACCCGGCGGGGCCGCCGAGCGGCGAAGAACGAGTGCTCCGCGGCGGAAGCTGGAAGTCCACGGCCGATGCGTGCCGTTCTTCAGCGCGGTTCAGCCAGCCGCCGGGACTGGCCGACGTCTGCTTCGGCTACGACGCATACGGTTTCCGTTGCGTACGATCGGTACTGAGCAATGTCGGACCCAAGAACACCGACTCGCAAACGCCCGGAAAACCGTAAGCGGGCAAACCTCAACTCCAGGGGAATCACACGTGATTCGTAGGACCATCCTGTCGATCGTCTGCGCGGGCGGAATGATCTGGTCGGCAATCGGCCATTGGTCGGAGGCGGCCGAATTGACTGACGAACTTAAGGAGGTTCGCGGACAAATCGTCTACGAGAGCCACCGCGAAGGAAACTGGGATCTGTTCGTCTGCAATGCCGATGGCTCAAACAGCCGGAATCTCACGCAGACCCCGACCGTCGACGAACTGTACCCGAAGGTATCTCCGGATGGCACCAGGATCTGCTTTCTCGCGGACGAAGGCACAGGCAAAGAAAAGGTGCGGAACGTCTACTACATGCTTCGAGACGGAACTCAGCGGCAACTCGTGGCAAGAAATGGTCGTGACCCGTGCTGGAGCCCGGACGGCACACGCATCGCGTATCTCCCCGGCGAATTCGAACAGTACACGCTGAAGGACTTTGCCAGCCGCGGCCTGTCGATCTTCGACCTGGCCACCGGCAAATCATCTCCGCATCCCAACCTCGACCTGCATCACCTTTACAACCTGTGCTGGTCCGCCGACGGCAATTGGTTCGTGGCCACGGTTCACGGCGGCATGGGATTCCAGCACGCCATCATCGCGTTCGAGGCGAAGGGAAAGCGAGTTGTCAATCTGAACATCCCCGGTTGCCGGCCGGATCTCAGTTCGGATGGCAAACACATTGCGTGGGGCGCCAGCGATTTCGCGTTGCGGGCCGCCGAAATTGACTGGAGCGGACCGCGAGTCGTCGGTGCCCACGACCTCATCACGAGCGACAAACCCATCGAGGTCTATCACATCGACTGGTCCGGCGACGGCCGGCACATCACCTTCAGCCGCGGACCATCGCACAAGTCGCTCGGTGCGCCGCCTGAGATGATCGGCGCGACAGCCGATGGCTGGGATATCTGTGTTGCAGCCACCGACGCCCCCAATCGCATGCTGCAGATCACGCACGACGGGAAGGGAAACAAGGAACCCGACTGGCTGCCCGCGGGAGCGACGAATAAATGAGGAAGCCGTCACGATTCACTGCTATGAAATTCTCCTGCTGCGCTCTCGTCGCAACGTTTACGACCGTCGGGTGCAACAGTTCCTCGCAAGTCGCTCCGCCCGCAACCCCCGCGACGGACTCCGGCAGCGCGGAAATGGCCCTGATCCCCGCAGGGAAGTTCATCATGGGGAGCGAGTCAGGCAATGCGGACGAGCAACCGAAGCACGAGGTGCTGATCTCGTCGTTCCTCATGGACTGCGCGGAAGTGACCCAGGAACAGTACGACAAGTTCGCATTGGGCAACCCGTCCCATTTCAAAGGTCCCAAACTGCCGGTGGAACAGATCAGTTGGGCCGACGCGGCACTGTACTGCAATGCGAGGTCGCGAGCCGAGGGACTGACTCCCTGCTACGACGAACAGACGGCCGAATGCAACTCTGCCGCAAACGGCTACCGGCTGCCGACCGAGGCTGAGTGGGAATACGCGTGCCGTGCGGGCAGTACCGCCGACTTTGGCTTCGGCAACGACCCGCGATCATTGAAAGACCATGCATGGCACGCTGACAACGCGGGCAAGAAAACTCACGCGGTTCGCCAGAAACGCCCCAATGCGTGGGGACTCTATGACATGCACGGCAATGTTGCCGAATGGTGCAACGACCGGTACTCGGAACAGTATTATGCGTCGAGCCCTCCCGAGAATCCGCAGGGCCCGAAGGATGGAGAACGCTACGTTCTTCGAGGCGGAGCGTGGAACTGCAGGGGCGAGCAGTGCCGGTCGTCATCCCGCGCCGCGGAGGATCCGGGCTTCCAGGATGCATGCTTTGCGCGGGATGCGATTGGTTTCCGCTGCGTGCGAACTGCCCCGCCGGCCACCGGCAACCCGCCCCAACCCTGATAATTACCCGAAGATTGGCACGAAGGCGATTCACCACGCAGGATGGAAAGGCGGATGCCGGATGCCAGTAATCAGTAATCGGTAATCGGATGGAGGCTTGTCTTCCTCCGGACTCCGGACTCCAGACTTCTTCGCACGAGAAACTCCGTCGATGGCACACACTGACAAAACGCCGTTTGCGGCAAACGCACAGCGTCTGTCGCTTGCACAATGGTGCCTGGCTGGTGCAATCCTGCTCGCCGTGACAAGCGGCCTGCCGCTCGCGTGGCAGCGGATTGAACCACTGCCCGGATTGACCGATAACCGCATCCCCTTCCGACTCGGAAACGACTACTGGATGTTCGATCGATACGCCCGCGAGGACGTCGGCGCAAACGCGACGCTGTTACTGGGCGATTCCGTGATCTGGGGGCACTACGTCTCACGCGAACAGACTCTTTCCGCACACCTGAATCGAATCGCCGGCGCCGGAGATTTCGCCAATCTGGGAGTCGATGGCATTCATCCGGCGGCACTGGCAGGACTGCTGGATTGCTATGGCCAGCGCATCGCGGGTCAGCGGGTGGTGCTGCAATGCAATCTGCTGTGGATGAGTTCTCCGCAACACGACCTGACCAGCGGCAAAGAATTCGCTTTCAATCACTCGACGCTTGTCCCCCAATTCTGGCCGCGGATCAACTGTTATCGCGAACCGCTGTCCGCCCGCCTGTCAAATGTGGTCAATCGCAACAGTCGTTTCCTGAGTTGGGCCAAGCACCTGCAGATCGCGTATCTCGGCGGCAGCGACTGGGCCACTTGGACCCTTGATCACCCTTACGACAATCCGTTGGGGCAACTCACCTTGTCCCTCCCCTCGCCCGATGAACGTCCCACACCGGCACCGACCCTGAAGCCCTGGACCGAACAGGGCATTCGCCCGGCGAACTTCCGCTGGGTGGACTTCTCGAAGTCGTATCAGTGGGAATCGTTTCAAAGGGCCGTTCAACTTCTGCGGGAGCGAGACAATTCACTGTTCGTTGTGGTCGGCCCGTTCAACGAGCACATGATCCAACCGGAAAGCCTCAAGTTGTATCGATCCCGCAAGGAAACAGTGGCCCGCTGGCTGGACGAGCAGCACGTCCCTTTCGTGATAGCCGACGTGCTGCCCAGTGAAACCTATGCCGACGCCAGCCACCCGCTTGACGACGGATATCGAATCTGGGCCGAGAGACTGATGAGCGACAGCGTGTTTCGACGATTTTCACGGCGTATCTACTCCGGGGAGCAACTGCAATGATTGACAGGCAAACTCGTCGCGATTTCCTGCGCAGCGGGAGCTTGGTCGTCGCTTCCGGATTCGGACTGCCGGTCTGGTCGCAGACTGCACGGGCGGCCGAGCCCGTCTGCTCGCTGGAGACCAAGACCTTTCGCTTGGGCGTCGGCAGCGATGCGAGGGTATGTGAATTCACCGATAAACAGTCGAACACCAACCTGATCGCCGGCCCCGCGTCTTTCGCCGAAGTGCGGATCGCGGGCCGCACCCACACAGCGTCATCCTTGCGAGACGAACACGGTGATCTTGCGGTCGGGTTTGCGGATACGGATGTTCGCGCCGTCCTCCGCGCCTGCGCAGCGGAAAGACACGTCGTCATCGAAGTCATTTCGCTAACGGGTGCAAATGTCGAGGAGTTCACGTTCCTGAACATCGCGACGAAATTGAAGGCCGCACGCGACGAGCCGTTTGCCGCGTGTGTTCTGGCCCTCAATCTCCAGACCAACGTGGCTGAATTGCCTCGACCGGCCAGCCAACTACGCGCGGTCTGCTATCCGCAGTTCGGCTTTGCCGGAGCGAAGGGGGCGATCGTCGGCTGTCCTCAAGCCGATTTGCGCAGCGCCCTTCAGGATGCAGTCTCGAGTTCGCCCGACCTGCCCCACTCGAAATTAGGCGGCCCCTGGGCCTGGGATCAGCCCATCAATCGGGGCTCGTACCTTTTCAACTTCGATGGCGTGACCGAGCAGAACGTCGATCGCTGGATCGAACTGGCCCGAAGCCTCGGATTGAGCCAGATCGATTTCCACGGAGGACAGTCGTTCCGCTTCGGAGATTGCCTCCCGCGACCCGACCTTTATCCGAAGGGCGTCGAGAGCCTTAAGGCGGTGATCGATCGCCTGCACGACGCGGGTATCTCCGCCGGATTGCACACCTACGCGTTCTTCATTGCGAAGACATGCCCCTGGGTCACGCCGTCGGCCGACGAGCGACTCGCGCACTCGGCAACCTTCACACTCAGCAAAGCGATCGGACCGCAGGACAACAGCGTCCCCGTCGAAGAACCGACCACCAAGGTCTCGACAATCACGGGCTTTTTTGTTCGAAACAGCGTAACCGTCCGCATCGACCAGGAACTGATCATCTTCAACGGAGTTTCGGCGGACGCTCCCTTCGCATTCACCGGATGCCAGCGCGGCGCGTATGGCACGGTGCCCGCGGCCCACTCAGCAGGCACGAGGGTCTTTCACCTGAAAGAGTGTTTTGGACTCTTCGCTCCCGATCCCGACTCGACGCTGCTCGCCGAAGTTGCCGCGAGGACGGCGGAGACATACAACGCGTGCGGTTTCGACATGATCTACCTCGACGCACTCGACGGGGCAGACGTGCTCGACCTGCACGGCGGCGGACGATTTGCCTGGCATTATTCGGCGAGATTCACGTACGAAATCTGCAAGCGGCTCAAACGCCCGGCGCTGATGGAGATGAGCACCTTTTTCCATCACCTGTGGTGCGTGCGATCGAGGTACTGCGCATGGGACCATCCGAACCGGAATTACAAGCGTTTCGTTGATATCCATCGGCTGGACAACGAAGACAGCTTCCGCATGTTCCTGCCCGGCGAACTGGGCTGGTGGGCGCTCAAGAATTGGACCGGCCCGCAGGTCGAACCGACGTATGCGGACGACATCGAGTACCTGATGACCAAATGCCTTGCAACGGACACGGGCTTCGCTCTGATGGGCATCGATCCGAATAACGCAAAGAACATCCCTTCGCTGCCGCGTCTCGGCGCCATCATCAAACGCTATGAGGATCTGCGGCACTCGCGGCAGGTCCCTGAAGCGATCAAGGCCCGACTCCGCGAACCCGGCAGGGAGTTTACGCTGCTCGGCGATCGAGACCGTGGCTGGCAGTTTCTGCCGGTGCAGTACTCGCAGCATCGCGTCGAGGATAAAAGCGGCCCCTCTTGCGCATGGCACGTCGAAAACCAATTCGAACCTCAACCGCTGAAGCTGCGCATCGCCGCACTGATGGGGGCTGAAAGTTATGATGCCCCCGGCAACGTCGTCGTTGCCGAGTTCACGACGGCCGATGAATTCCCGCGACGCAGCTCACAATCACAGGTTGAGGGCGACTTGAGCATCGCCACGGATGTCGTGCGATGCGCCCCCTCGAGCGGTCGCCTCCGCGCGTCAAGCAAGAATTCGGCGCGGAACTCCTCTTGGCTCAGCATCGAGAAGCCATTGTCGTCGCCGCTGGACCTCCATGATCGGCAGGCACTTGGACTTTGGGTCCATGGCGACGGGCAAGGTGAAGTGCTGAACATCCAACTCCGCAGCCCCGAGCATCTCGCCGGCGGCATCGGCGACCACTACATCCCGATCGACTTCACCGGATGGAGGTACTTTGAACTGATCGAACCGGAAGGTGCCAGATATGCGGATTTCAGCTGGCCTTACGGCAATATCTACTCGATATACCGCGAGTCGGTGCAATTCAATGCGATTTCATCGCTGGGACTCTGGTACAACAACCTGCCGGCCGACAAGGAAGTGCGCTGCCACCTGAGTCCAATCAAGGCGATCCCGCTCGCCAGGACACGCGTTGTACGTCCGACGGTTGCTATCGGCGGAAGGTCGATCGTATTCCCGGTTGAGATTGAAAGCGGCTGTTATCTGGAATTCACATCCAGGTCCGACTGCAAGCTTTACGGACCCCAGGGAGAGTTCCTGAGAGATGTGACTCCGGAAGGCGAGGCTCCGCAGGTGGCCCACGGCGACAATGCAGTGACCTTCTCGTGCGAGTCACCCGCGGGAATCCGCGCGCGGGCAAATGTAACTCTGATCACACAGGGCGTGCCGCTGACGGCTTAAGCCGTGCTCCCTGCCGATCGCTTGCACCGGCAGGGAACACGTGCTGAATGCTGTATTCGGTTTCTTCAATTCTTGCAGGTCTCGGGGCCGGAACGATCTCCGCCCCGCAGCAGCTGCGATTACGGAATCGACTGTCAGAGGCGGTTCAATTGCCGCCGCTTCGCTTCTTGTCCGTCAGCGCATTGAGAAACGCCACAATGTCAGCCACTTCTTCGGCCTTCAGGTCGTGCCCGAGCTGCAGGTCAGCCATCTGCTTGACGGCGTCTTCCAGAGAAGCAGCCTTGCCGTCGTGGAAATAGGGCTGCGTAATCGCGATGTTGCGCAGCGACGGGACCTTAAAGACGAACTTGTCTTCATCCTTGTTCGTCACCTTGTTCCGGCCCAGATCTTCGGTATTCGCGTACGGCTTGGCATCGCCCATTTTTTCATAACGGTCGCCGCCGAGTAGCGCGCCGGCATGGCAGTTCGTGCAGCCCATGGCCATGAACGTCTTGAGGCCCTGCTCTTCCTTTGCGGTCAAGGCGCCGGCCTTTCCGCCGAGATAGTCGTCGAAACGGTCGCGGGTGATGAGCGTTCGCTCAAATGCAGCGACCGCCTCGGCATAGTTGTCGTAGGTCAGCGGACTGTCTCCGCCGAACACCTTCTTGAACTCATCCTCGTATCCGGCCTCTTTCAGCCGAGCAAGTACGGCGGCCTCGTCGGCCATTCCCATTTCGATCGGATTAAGCACCGGCCCTTTGGCTTGAGCGGCGAGATCCGGAGCGCGGCCGTCCCAGAATTGCGCGATGTGCAGCCCGGCATTCAGTGAGGTCGGGGCGTTTCGTCCACCCAGCTTACCCTCTGCACCGGTCGAGGTCGGCTGGTTGTCCACACCGCCCCGGCCTTCGTCCAGACGGTGGCAGCTGTTGCAGGACTGCGTCTTGTTGATCGAAATACACGTCTCGTTGTACAGTTTTTCTCCGAGTGCGATTTTTTCTTTCGTATCCTTCTCGGAACCCGGCATTTTTTCCGGCAGGGGCGCAAAGACCTTCTTCGCATCGGCGAGCACCGGCGAGGCCGTTTCCTGGCCGCGTCCCAGAAGCTTGCGACGTTCCTTTTTGCGCTGGGCTTCAGCCGGCGTGACCGTCATTGTGACGATGGCAAGTCCCAGCAGGGCCGATCCGAAAACCATCCATCGGTTGCTTGTGGCTCTCATCAAACATCTCCTCGTGATGAAGTAAAACGTTTCGAAGTACCGCCCCATCAACGCGTGCCGTGATTTTATAGTGAACTCAATTGGGATTTCCAGCACACGCCACCCCAATCGACGGGGGGTATCTCGTGTGCGCTCAACCCGAAATCACGGGGACGTGAGAGGCCAAACTGGAAGCTGCGTGGCCCCCCCTCGCCAACCGCCCGCAATCCGACTAGGCTTAATGTCGCACCCTGCAAAACACGATTACGTGCACACGCCAAAGCCTGTCCACTAAGCACTTTACAGTTAGACTCACAGACCGAAAAAGTTTACGTGCACCGAAAGCCGATCCGGAATCTCAGGTTCGATGCGAAGGCCATAATTTCTACGAAGGCAGCGCGGGCTGTCGCGGGCAGCGCTGCGGCACGAAAGATGGCTCCTCGACATCAGGGAACACCGTATCCGTCAATCCGACGGCGACAAGGCAGCGGACGCCAGGACCGGGAACAGAACGAAGCGGGAGCAGCCCCACAGGAGGCCTGAAATGACAGAACGTACTTCCGTCGATGACCGCATCGACCAGCTGATGAATCGAATGAACCTCCACAGCCGAGAGCGGATGGAGTTGATGTCGCTGGTGTGCCACTTGTTCTGCCAGGGAAAAACGGCCGATCAGATTGCCAAACTTGTGCGCAAAGACCCTCGGTACGGCGGATCCTTCAAGCGAGAGCACGCATGGCGACTGGTGCGATATGCGGCGAAGGAAGGCTGGTTGCGGTTCACCGCCCCCGCCGAGCAGCAGTTGGCGGATGCGCTGGCGGAAAAATACTCATGGCGTCGCAGTCGAGTCACCGTGGTCCGCACGGCCGTGCTGGACGATCTTGCGCGTCACGCAGCCGAGCGGTTGCTGGACATGGTGCGAGACCACTGTGTTTCGCGCAACACGAAAGAGATCCATGTCGGGTTCGCGGGCGGACGGACGCTGCGCAAAGTCGCCAAGCACTTTGCCGATCTGCTGCGAGACCCGGCGGAGGCAAATCCCAAGAAGATCGTCTTTCATGCGATGGTTGCGGCGTTCAATGAAAACGACTTCGAGGCCGACCCGAACAACTTCATCACGTACTTCCTGCACGAAGACATTTCCGTGGATATCGCGTGCGTGCGCATGCCGGCTCCGGGAATTGTCGAGACCGAACTCTATTCCCAACTGCGGGACTTTGAAGCAATCCGCCGCGTGTACAGCGATGCGGCGAAGATGGACATTGTCGTAACCAGCGGCGGGCGCCGGGGAGATCAGCACAGTACACTGGCAACCTACCTGAAGCAGATCGGCGACAACGTCGATGAAGTGCTCGAAAAGCATGGGGCCGTGGGAGACCTGCTGTGGCAACCGCTCTCCAAGGAAGGCCCCATCGAGATTGATCCGTCACATTACCGCTTCCGAGCCACGACGCTGATGGAGTTGCAGGAACTGCCCGATTTCATCCAGCAGGGAGGACGCGTGCTGATGGTCCTCGGATCATGCAGCGAATGCCACGCGCCCAAGGGCGAACTGCTGCACGTTATCCTCCACGGTGATCCGAGACTCGTGACCGATATCGTCGTCGACTCCCCGACCGTCCACGACTTGTTCAAGAATCCGCCGCCCGCAAGTCCGCTCAAGGGCTGACTCACGCAGGCGGCCCGAACGTCAGCGGTCGTCTCCCGGCGAGGGGCGAGAGGAATGCGTCAGGCGGCATCCGCAAATCGGCGGTAAAGCGAAGAGTACGCCCCCGTTCCCCGCACCAGATCGGAATGCCGCCCCCGCTCCACAATACGCCCCCGATCGAGCACCAGCACCAGATCCGCGTTTTGAATGGTGCTCAGACGGTGAGCGACAACGAAGCTCGTTCGACCGGCCAGCAGAGTCGAAAGCGCCGACTGCACCCGCCGCTCGGTCTCGCTGTCGATGCTGCTGGTAGCTTCGTCGAGAACCAGAATGCGGGGGTCCGCCAGCAGCGCCCGCGCGAAACATACCAACTGCCGCTGCCCCGCGGATAAGGAAACGCCTCGCTCGCCGACCATCGTATCGAGGCCGTGGGGCAGGGCCTCCAGCAGATCCACGCAATCCAATCGTTCGAATGTCTCCCGAATTTCCGCCTCCGTGGCGTCAGGCCGACCAATGCGGAGGTTTTCGGCCACGGTGCCCTGAAAGAGAAAATTCTGCTGCGGGACCAACCCCATCTGGCGGTGCAACGACTCGCTCGAAATCTGCCTGATATCGCAACCGTCAATCAACAGACGTCCCGATGTCGGAAGATAGAATTTCGCGATCAGACTGGTAATCGTCGACTTGCCGCTGCCGGTATGCCCGACGAGCGCAACAGTCTGTCCCGGTTCTGCTGCGAAGGAAATATCGCGCAGCACATCGCGCTGCGGCGAGTAGGCGAAACGCACACTCAGGAATTCAACCCGCCCCCGCAGACAGAACTTCCTCGCCCCGGGCGGATCGGACCATTCGGGCGGCGTATCAAGCAGCGCAAAGACCCGCTCGGCGCCTGCCATGGCCGTCAGCGCCTGGTGATACTGGTTGCCCAGAACCGAAATAGGCGAGAAGAACATATTCGCCATGAAAAAGAAACTGACCATCGCGCCGATGGACGTATGCCCCGAAGGATCGATCACGAGATATCCGCCGACGAGCAGCAGTGCGCTGATGAACGCCTGATTGTTCAGATCGAGCAGCGGCAGAAAGAGGCCGTGAGTCCGAAGCACCGCCGTGTTGTAACACGAGTGACTTTCGACCAGTTCACGGAACAGCCGGGCGTTCTCATCCTGGCGCACGAAGCCCTGGGTAACCCGTATGCCCATGATCGACTCGGCGAGGGTCGCCACGACGCGACTGTAGGATCTCCGCATCGCACGCATCGTGGCGCTCAACCGCCGGTGGAAGAAATGGTTCACCAGCCACAATACTGGAGCGAGGCCGAGCACTATCAGAAACAACCTCGGCTCGTACCACAGCATGCAGATCGCGGCAACGATCATCTGCCCGAGTTGAACGAGACTGACATACAGCACTTCCTGAACGCCGATTCGCACATCCTCGACATCCGAGGTCACGCGGCTGATGATGCGTCCGACCTTGTTGCGGTGATGCCAGGCCATCGTCATCGATTGCAGGTGCTCGAACAGCCTGCCACGCAGATCGCAGACTACCGCCTCCCCGAGTTCCAGCGCGTACCGCTGCCGGAAGTGCAGGACGATCTGCGTAAAGACCATGAGCAGCGCGAATCCGCATGCGCCGAGGGCGACCCCTTTCAGATCTCTGCGCTGGACCGGACCATCGATAATGGCAGCCACAACCCAGGTGAGCGCCGGCAACTGAACAGCCCTCAGTGCCACCAGCAGCAGGAGCCATCCCCGAAGACGCCGATGGGAGCGAGTGAATTCAAATAAGCGTCGGATCAGACGAAAATCGAGCGGACGTTCACGAGGCTCCTCGCCGTCGGCCGAATCAACCCGCGTCAGGAGGCGGCAGGGAGAGGACGATCGAGCGAACACCGCCGTTTTTTTCGGAATGCCGATCATGCCCCGCAGGCCTCCCTGCTTGCAGGACTGCACTGCAGTTCCCAGAGCCTCCGATAATACCCGGGCTGTTCGAGCAACTCCGATGGGCGGCCGAATTGCGTAATACACCCTGCCTGCAGCACAACGATCCGATCGGCTCGCGAAAGCGAACTGACCCGATTCGAAACGAGCAGCGTCGTGCGTCCGCGCAGAGAACGGTCAAACGCCTGCTGAATCTCATGCTCTGTTTCCGGATCGACCGATGCCATAGCATCGTCGAGCAGCAGGATGGGAGGGTCATGCAGCAACGCTCTGGCCAAGGTCAACCGCTGCCTCTGTCCGCCCGACAGATTGGAGCCGTGCTCACCCACGACCGTATCGTATCCTTCCGGCAGATCCTGTATGAACCGGTCAGCCGCCGCCAGTCGCGCCGCACGCACGACTTCGAACTGCGATGCATGCGGACGTCCGAAGGCAATATTCGCCCGAACCGTATTGCTGAAGAGAAAGCTCTCCTGAAACACGATCCCCACGCTGCGCCGCAGGGCGTGGAGATCCCATTCGCGAACGTCAACGCCATCGACGAGAACAGCCCCGCCGCTGACGTCATACAGGCGGGCGACCATCGCAAGCAGCGTGCTCTTGCCGGCGCCGGTTTCTCCGGCGATTCCCAGGCACTGCCCCGCCTCCACCTCCAGACCGATTCCGCGTAACACGGGAACACCCGACGCATAGCAGAAGTCAACGCCGTCGAATCTCAGCGCCCCTAACGCTCGCCCCGAACGCGCCGGCCGAACCGGGCACGAAACATCGGCGGGCGAATCCAGCACATCGAAAACCCGCTGTGCACCGGCCAGACTCGTTTGAATCGTATTGGAGATGTTCGTGATGTTGCCGATCTGTGCTGCGAATTCCTGCAGAAGGTTGGCCATCACGAACAACCCCGCGCCCAGCGATATCTCCCGGCGCACCGCCAGGATTCCCCCGTAGGCCAGCAGGACCAGCAGACTGCTCTGTGTGATCGCCCCCATCAGCGGCTGGAATGTGCTTATCTTCCAGAAAATGGCTTCGCGTTCCTGCCGGACCCGTCGTGTCGCTTCAGCAAATTTCGCAATCTGTTCGGACTGGCGGCCGAAGCCTTTGACCACCTGCGCTCCGTTCACGTTTTCGACGAGAATCGAAACAGCGCGGTCCATCAACTCACTTGCGCGACGATAGGAAGGCTGGACGGCGCGAGAAAACCGGACGGCTCCGATCCAAAGCAGAGGCGTTGCCGCCAGGCAGGCAAGCGTCAATCCGACGTGGACGCGGAGCATGTAGACAAAGTAGATCAACAGCGTCAGCAAGACGGTCACTATCTTGACAATCACGCCATCGACAAACGTCCGCACCGCCTGAGCGTCGCTTCCGGCGCGGTTGATCAAGGAACTGCTCTCGTGCGTGTCGAAGTAGCGGAAACTCAGACGCTGCAACTTGTCGTAGATCTCGCAGCGAAGATCGGTAAGCACTCGCTGTGAAAGATCGGCCGCGCGGATCGCCGCGAGCCACCGCAGGACCGCATTTCCGCAGGCGAGTAACAGCACGCCCGCCGCAATCGAGGCCATGACGACCATGGGCCGCGTATCTGCCGAGACCGCGGTTCCCCACGGCCACACAGGCATGGGGCTGCGCATGTCGACACAGTGACGCAGGTAGTCGATCCCCAACCCCGTTAACCCGAGCCCGCCCAACCCCAGCACCACCAGCGCGAGTTGAAACGCGATTACACGCAGACAATCCCACCGGTAGCGGAGCGACAAGAACAGCAGTCGCCCTAGCAGTCGTTGCCGGCCCACTCCCTTTCGATTCAATGCTGGCCAGCGCGGGAGCAGGCGGCCAGCAATTCTCTCAAAGTGTTCCATCACGTCGTCGGGGCCGGAACTGTACCAGACAATTCCCAATCAAAAGAGAAAACCGATGCCGCCCACCGCCTGACGAGCGGCGGTCGGCACAATCGCCCTTGGGCGGCGGATTCTAGAGACGACCGCCGACGGCGCGAAGTTCAGTAATAAACGCTGTGCCAGCAATTACTGCATGCTCGCATTTGTGACGTTGAACCTGAATGGCACGGATCAGCAAATCCCGCAGGCGAAGACCGAGTTGCAGAATTCGTCCAACGTCCGAATTGAATTCGCGGGGACAACCTGAATGCCCGTCTCGACCGCGTCCGAGAGCTTCAGCGTCCGGGCTCATTTGTACCAGTCCGAAAACGAAAAGAGCCGCACGGATCATTCCTGGCGACAACTACTCCCCCTGATCATCTCGAGGGGAGCAGTCGCCGGAAACGAGTGCGGCTCCGGTTGAAGCCTAGCAGCGAAGATCTCAGGCGCCGACGTCTTCCGCAGCGGCGGCGGCAGCGGCAGCGGCCACTGTCGCGGGTGCCTTCACTGGACGCGCCAGGCCGATCGAGCGCCACATGTCCTCGAGAAGATTGCCGCAGTGCTGTACGATCGCGTCACGCGTCTTGCCCGTCACGCATCGGGGATTCGGCGCCAGTGTCACGGGGCCTTTATAGCCCAGTTCGTTGAGCAGAGCGATGACGGCCAGATTGTTGACTGGGCCATCCGAGTACGGCAGCATTCTCTGGTCTTCACTCAGATTGTCGGCAGTGGCGTCGGCGGGCGCATCAGCCAGATAGGCAGACACGATTCCCTTTTCGCCGAGGCCACGCAGAGCATCCAGCGTTCCGCCGGCAAAGTGCCAATTCCACGTGTCGAGCATGAGTCCGACATTGTCGGAGCCGATTGACTTGAGCAACGTGACGAGCGATTCGGCCTCTCGGATGAACTGGAACTGTTGATCCTGGCGGTGCGCTGGGGCGACGAGCAACCCGATGCCGAGTCGCACGCCCTGCTGGCCGAGCAAGTCGCCGATTGTCGCCAACCGCTTGCGGTGCAACTCGAAATTTTCGTGATAAGGCAGTTCATTGCTTCCCGGCAGCACGTGCGTATGACAGCACTTTCCGCCGATGGCAACCGCGAAGCCGAGGATTTCGGGCAACTTTTCCAAGTCGGCCTTGAAAGTGGCCTCGTCCGCTCGCCACCGGATCGGCAACTCAAAGCCGCCGATTTTCAACTGCGAACTGCGGATGAAGCGAGATGCGTGATCGAGCCCCCGATGACCGACCCGCTTGGCAAAGTCGTAAATGTCCAGTTCCAAGCCGCGAAAGCCGTAAGTCAGGGCCAATTCGATGATTTCGCTCTGGCGCCCGGTAATCCCCAAAGCCTTCGGGCTAAGGTTCCTAAACATCGAATCCTCCTGTATTTTTCCAAAATATCGCTCAATAGAATCACCCATTATGGCAAAACTCGTGGTCCGGTCCAAGGGGGGCGTGAGCTTGCATTCGCTCCTGCCTGCCATGGCGTTGGCGTGAATCCGATTCACCACGCCAGGGGGGATTAATGGGCCCGGATTGTTGATTTCGGATAGCGAGAAACGCCAATTGAATCGATCTGCATTTACTTTGTGCGAATCCGTGGCATTTCCCCCTCCGGACTCTCGTCCGAACCGACCTTTCTGCGCCGTGGCCACTTTACCGAGACTGCCGATTGCGTACTATTCTCCTTGCTAGTCGGCCGTTTTCGGAAAAGTGAAGCCGAACCATTGAACCGTCGGATATTCTCAGACAGCGACAATCTGTCGGCAATCAGCGGCTTGACTGGCATGTACCCATACTTCAGAAGGGGGCGAACTGGATTCGACCGGATAGCTTGAAGTGGAAGTGGCGTGTCGTGGTTGGTCAGTCGGCCACGTTAAAAGCTGACCACAAATTTAAACGCTGAGGGTAACCTCGCAATGGCGGCCTAACACAGGTCTCCCCGACTGCGAGACTTCGCCGGAGAGTCTCAAAAGTCGGTTGTAATTCCGGATCGTCGTGAGTCACGCCGGGTACGTTCACGATCAGAACTCGTTCCTGGATAGCCTGTCTGGGACCCCGCCGATTGGGGCCTGGGCACGCGAAACACCAAAGAATCGGCTACACACGTAGATGCTTTCATGGAAATGTCTCGGGACGCGGGTTCGATTCCCGCCGCCTCCACTTTTGGGCATCGGAGTCATCCGGTGCCTTTTTTTGTCGACCAGCGTCAGAAGATGACGTTTCACAAGGACTTCCGTCGCGACTTTCTGCAGCGTCATCGTACTGTGCAGCGACAGTCGGCCCCCTGGAGGCAGCCAAAGTCGCCTGAAATACTGACAATATGCTGACACGGATTCGGAAGGGCTGCCAAGGCCCGAGCTTGATTGCCCATGCCAATGTGCGTGTACCGCATGGTCATCTTGATATCTGAAGGACGGGCCAGCTTCATGGCTTGCGCCGGGTCCGGTTGCGTCGTCACGGCAGCTAACTGAGCCGTAGCGTGCGCGGCCGCAATAAAGCCAGATCGGGACTGATTTCGTAGTAGACATTTCGCCCGCGGCGTTCCGCAGGATGGATGAGGTGCAGGTCGAGGAACCGATTCGTGTACTTGGTGATGTTCTGCTTGCCCTTGCCGGTCGCTTTGACCAGCGACGAATTCGTGAAGCGAACTTCGCGCACCGCGGCCCGAAGCACAAACAGCTCCGCTTCCGATAGGAGGCTCTTGACTCGTTCCCATGTGAGCTGTTCAAGGAGCGACTGAGCGGACTCCGTGGCAAGTGTGCCGGTCATGCCGTCTGGCAGGTGCGTTACGAGCGATGTGATCGCATCCATGACGAAGCGAATGCGCCCCTTGAAGACCTCGTACAAGTAGTCAACCACGAGGTCGTCGACCGGTGGAATCCAACGCTTCGGCTGGACCGCCAGGAGCTCATACCGCCGAGCAATTGCCTGATGGACTTCCTCTCGGCTCAGTGGCGGCAAGTGGATTGAGCGGCCGAAGAAGACGCTGCGCACCCTTTCGTGCGGCACGATGATCTGCTGAAACATGCCGGTGTATCCGACAAAGACAAAGTAAACGCTTGGGGTCTGCAGGACGTCGCGCACCTCTTCGAAGAAGGAAACGAGACCCGCGGGGTCGCGACGTGCAAGCAACTCGAGGTTGTTGAAGTGGAGAATGACGCCGACGTAGCCGAGCTGGCGTACACGTTCGAGCAGCTTGTGGAGGTACTCGCGCAGCCCCGCTGTACTGATCTCCCCGCGCTGGACGGCCAGGGACTTGGTCTTCCCGGCATTTCCGCCAATCCCCAATATTGATATACCGCCGCTAACGCTAGCCCACTCTCTTACCAGCACGCCGGTCAGGGCTTGAATCTCGGTCAGCAAGTGATCGCTTCTGAGCTTTTTCGGCGTCATACTCAGGCTCAAGCGCCCTGCCAGCAGCGTGAGCACGTTGAGCAGCAACTCGCGTGTCCCCCAGTCACCTTGCACAGAGATTTCCGTCGCCGGTGTCAGCAGTTTGGTCTTGGCTTCCTTCTGCCACAGATAACGATGGTAGTTGACAAAGGTCGTCTTGCCGACGCCCACGTCCCCCTCGACGACGACGCGACCGCCGCCTGAACTGCGCAGGAAATTCGTCATGAGATTCGATTCCGGCGACGTCATTGCCCGGCCGACAAAAGCGTCCGCTACCGATAGCAGGCTACCTGGCGAGAGCGACAAGGCCCGCGTGTCAAACGGATTATCCCGGAACCCATATCGTTCCCAGAGGTTCTGCGTCAGTACGAAGTCCATGTTCGCCCCCCCCCGGAAACCGACTGTAATAAATAGTAAACCAAAAACAGTTTACCATTTACTACCGTTCGTCGAGACGTCGTGGGCGGTAGCTTCAGGCCCAATTTCGAGACCCGTTTCGCGTCTTCGCGGCCGCCTCCATTTAGTCGGATTCCGCAACCCGTCTCGATCCAAACAGGGCCTGCCGGTGAGAACTGGCAGGCCCTGCTCGTTTGGTGCACGTATAGCGGGATTTGCGGCGGCCGGTGTCGCCGCCCAGCCCCAAACCGCGTAACGCGGTAATGGCCAGTAAGGCCCGAAAATTCTCGATCTGGTTCAAGAGTCTCGAAATCGCGTGACGAGAACCCAACGCGTCACGCGATGCAAGTAGTCGTAGATCTGCCGGTTGCGGAAACCGAGATTTTCCGAGTTTGGCGCGATCTGCCAGTAGGCGATCAGCCTAAAACTTGCTCACCACGTAACTCCGCAAAAGGGCACATTGATGAATCATCCCTCGTGTCGGCAGTGGGGCAGAGAAGCTGGCTGGTGCATGGGCAACGAGACAGACTGAATTGAGCGGTCGCGAGCGCCTATCGAGTCCGTTGTCTCACAACTAGAATCGGCCCTACGGATGCGTCGCGTTGTTAGGCAGAGTCGAGGTGGGTGATGCGCAGGGTTCTTCTCTGGGTTTGCCTGGTTCTTCAAGGAGTCTTTGCCGCTGTGGTCTGCGCCGAGAAGCGGCCAGCGGTGACGGTTCCAGCGGAACCCGATCCGAAGGTGGTGGAAGCGATTCGGCAGGCGGGGGGCCAGATCAATCGCATCGACAATGGCCACATCGTCTTTATGGGGTTTTACAGCGAGCAGGCAAGGACCAATTGCCGCTTTGAGTTCCTGAAGAAGCTGGATCGCCTGCAGGAGTTGGCTGTCAATTACACCGCGTCGGCAGAATGGATGGAATCGATCGCTCAGTTACCAGAATTGTGGAAGCTGACGACCTACCGTTGCGAGATTACGGATCCGGCGCTCGGGCATCTCCAGACAGTCAAATCACTGCGCCATCTGGAACTGGAAGTGAGTCCCGTGACCGATGAAGGGCTCAAGGCGCTGGTCGGCCTCCCGCGTCTGAACACGCTTCTCCTGCGCCATCTGCCGGTCACCGATGAAGGGCTCAAGACGATCGCTCAGCTGCCTGGATTGAAGAAGCTCTCGCTGGTCGCATTGAAGATCACGCCCGCCGGCATTCTCGCTCTGCGCGATTCGCCCGTCGAAGAGCTCGTCTGGTGGGATGACGACCGGCCGCATCTGACGTATCTGCCGTACGTCAAGAAGCTGAAGAACCTGAAGCGACTCGATCTGTCATCCAAACTTGTCACTGACGAGGTTGCCGAACAACTGTGTGAAATCACGACATTAGAAACGCTCGACCTGTACGATCATCGCCTGAGTGACGAGGGGCTCAGGAGACTGTCCGAACTAACCAACCTCCGCGAACTTAACCTGTCGCTCGGCTTAGAAGAGCATCGGCAGAATTACCCGCATCCAATCAGCGATCGCGGCCTCGAGCATCTCACGCGGTTCAAGGAGCTTCGAGTGCTGTCGTTGTCGAGCACGGCGATGACGGACACAGGTCTGCGGCAGGTCGCAAAGCTGACGCAACTGCGGCAACTCGACATCGGCGGCACGAAAGTCTCCGCGTCCGGCCTGGCTGCCTTGGGAACACTTCAGCACCTCGAAAAGCTTGACATCACGGCGACCGCCGCCCAGGCGGAGCCCCAGATCGATCTCCGTTCGCTGAAAAACTTGAAGACTGTCTATGCGTACGAATCGGACGAACGCACAATTCTCGTGCCCGAAGGCTGTTCCGTTATCACATTCGATTGAGGATGCCGGTACGATGTCATTCGCCTTCCTGCGAGAGAAGTGCTTGAGATCCCATTCGAGGTAGTCCATCGAATTGACTCGTACATGCAGTAGTGTTCGGATACGCGCGATTCGGCAAGTCCTTGGGGATATCATAAAGGCGTTGGAGCCACGAGAGGTCGTTCTATCGCTCGGCCCATCTAAACAATACAGTCCGGATCAACCGCTCTACCGCCATTGGGTGTCGTACTGTCGCGATGGCATGCAACAGAAGCTCAACGAAGTCACTCACATTGGTGATATGTCAAATGGAGGCGGAGCAGACACTGCACCGCCGGTCACGTGATTAAGGTGACGGCGGGGTCGACTGCAGCTGAAGAAGCACAGCGATTTCTGCCGAGTATTTTTTTGCTCCGGCAATCGGCACGCACACTAGGCAGGATGGCGGATGTGCTGAAAATCCACGGGTTGCACTGGTCGTATCGCACACGACGCCCCTTTTCGGACGGTGCGAGATTGATCTCGCCCCGTGTCCCGGGGACAAATCGTCTGGCTCAAGTGGATAAAAAGGTGTACACGTAGTGCGATGTGTGTGCGTTTTTATCCACAGTGGTCAACGGAGGCCCGCGTCCATGGCTTCCCCGACGGATGCAGCCCGACAGATTTTCCATCAGCACGGCGGGACGCTGCGAACGCGCGAGGCACTCGCTGCCGGGATTCATCCGCGTACCCTCTAAGCCATGCGGAATGCCGGGGAACTGGAACGGCTCGGATGGGGCGTTTATCGGCTCGCCGAGCTGCCACCTCTGAGTGATCCTGATTTGGCCACTGTGGCCAAGCGAGTCCCGCAGGGTGTCATCTGCCTGATTTCGGCACTGGCCTACCATGAGCTGACGACGCAGATTCCTCATGAGGTGCACCTGGCACTGCCACGCACGGCTCGCTCACCGGTGCTCGCACATCCGCCACTGCGTGTCTTTCGCTTTTCCCCCGCAGCATTTAATGCGGGCATTGAAATACGCGCGATCGACAGCGTATCGGTCCGGATCTACGGCCCGGAGAAAACGCTGGCCGACTGCTTCAAGTTCCGCAATAAAATCGGGCTCGACGTTGCCTTAGAATCGCTACGCACGTATCGCAGCCAGCGGAGCGCAAGGCTCCAGGAAGTGCCTCACTACGCACGTATCTGTCGCGTGGAAAAGGTGGTGCGTCCTGTTCTGGAAGCTCTGGCATGAACAATTCCCGAGCAGCCTCCGTGCACCAGCGTCTGTTAAACATCGCACATCGCGAAAGTCGGCGTTTCAAAGATCTGCTGCAACATTACGCTCTCGAACGCTGGCTATTCCGTCTCTCACGATCTTCGCACAACGAGCAATTGATCCTGAAGGGTGCACTCTTTCTAACGGTGTGGCAATCGCCAATTAGGCGTCCTACTCGCGATATTGACCTTCGGGTAACCATCAGGAAAGGCGTTCCGTGCGGACGCAAGCAGGTGACCGCGCAGCGGAAGAGTTCCTTCTCCCTTCTCCCCGAAGCTCGCTTTCGGGGAGAAGCGACGAGGTTGAGGGGGGGCCCCATCGAGAACTCGTTTGCCGCGGGTGCACACCCCAAGTGAGTCCCGTGCTGGGCGTCCGGTGAAGACAACAGGTAGCG
>CAIPEB010000390.1 GCA_903863885.1 uncultured Planctomycetaceae bacterium
AGACCTGCTGCATGACACCAGAGGCGAACGGCATAATGTCCAATAGCCTGCCGACGGCGTGTCGGGCGACGGCTGTCGGGCGCGGCGGCTACCCCTGCACGGTCTCGGCCGCTAAGATCGAGAAGCACCGTACCCCCAACTATCGTCCAGATAGCGGCTGAAATTGACTCCGTTGCTTCGTAGGAGGAAACACATGGACACGAACGCTCCTGTGCCGAGCAGCAGCTTGCCCCCAGCACCCTCCGCCGGAGGCGTGCCTGAACGACTGGCCAGCCCGCCTGTCGTTTCGCCTGCCTCGAAGAGTGTTACCGTCGCACCGGTTGTGCCCGGCTTCGACCCGACCCTGGTGCGATGCGCCGTCGAGACGCACGTCCACGAGTTGATGTGGAAGGACGAAGACCTGCTCCGCCGCATCACGGCACTCGACGAGGAACGTAAGAAGGCCAGAACTCAGCAGCGAGTACGGCTGATGACCGACGGATACCGCGTCGATGAAGCCATTACGCCCAAGCTGCACAATCTGGGCCGGATGCTGACAAGAATCCTGCGTCTGGGGCACCCCCTTGACCTGTTTGTCCGGGCCGGTTACGAACACCAGGCATTCTGCCTGCCCTCGAAAAAGGGCAACCGACTGGTGATGTGCCTGCACTCTGGTCTGATCGCCTCGCTGAGTTCCCAGGAATTGCTGTTCGTCATGGGGCACGAGGTCGGCCATGCCCTGCTCACGCACGGTGAAACGCTCGGCATCGACTTCGACAACCCTTATTTCAGTCCACTGGAAGTGCTGCGCATTCGCGCCCTGGAGCGTGCCCAGGAGATTTCCTGTGACCGCATCGGCCTGCTCGCCTGCCAGGACGTGCGGGTGGCTTCCTCGGCATTATTCAAGGTGAATTGCGGACTGACCGACAGGTGGCTTTCCTTCGACGAGACAGCATACTCCCGGCATTTCGACGAACTGTCCTCGATGGCCGAGTTCATCGACTTGGCGGATGCGAGCGAAACGCATCCGATCATGCCCCTGCGAGTCAAGGCGTTGATCGCCTTTGCCAAGTCCGAGTTGTACGCAAAGGCATTCGGCAAGTCCGGCTGGACCCTTGCGTCGGATGAGATGGAACTTCACGTCGACAACATGCTTGAGGTTTTGACCCCGGATCTTTCGGAACTCGAAACCGGTAAGGAAAAGGAAGCCTTCAACCAGTTCCTCATCGACGGGGCCCTGCTGGTCATCGCCGCGGACGGTGTTGTGGATCCTCAAGAGGTGGCTTGGCTGAAACATCTCACCAACGACGAATGGTCCAGGGAGGAGTTGACGGCAGACGTATCGCGACCTGAGTATCGGCAACAGTTGGAGCAGCGTCTGAATGCGTGTGCCGAAGTGTTGAGATTCAAACTGCCTGAATTGAAAAGGGCCCGGCTCTTCCGTGCCATGTGCGAGGTGGCTCAGAGCGCAGGTGGAATATTGGATGCCGAGGGCAACGTGCTTGAGGAACTTCAGCAGAAACTGGGGATTCGACTGGAGATCGCCAGGGACGCATTTCAAGCGGCCCAAGAGGCCCAGGATGAAAGCGGCGATGAAGTCGATTCTCAGAGCGAGCCGCCTGCGAGTGGTGACGCCTCCACCGATCCGATGGCCGAGATCTTTAGCCGCGCCAACCTTTCGGCGGCAGCCTTGCCCCAAGTCGCGGCAACCCTCAGGGAACTCCGCTCCCGTAATCTGCCCTTCCCGGAAGCGGTGCGGGCCCTAATCTCCTGGACCATCACCGCTTCGCGCCCCAAGGGAGTCCTCACCGCCGCGCAGGGCAGGAAGCTCGCGGTTTCGGCCATCAAAGTGTGCCGGGAGTTGCAGGAAGATTCCGGCAGCGGCCACAAGAGCAAAGCGACTCCGGCGGACAAGAAGATTCAGGAATTCGGTCTGGTAGCGTTGTTTCAGAAAGGCGAGACGGTCACACGCGGCGAGTCGAACGAACCTTACGTCGTGGTCGCGGTATCGCCCAGCAAGGGCCGAGTCTTCATCGCACCCGCGGATGACGTGTTGACCGTCGAACAAGTTGAACCTCATGAACTGTGGAAAGACCCGACCGAAGGTGCCTGGCCGCCCGAGTTGGCCGATTGAGACCGGATCGCCGCTTTGCCCGCAAATGCGAGTCGAAGCCAAGCGGCCGTTTTGTCTGGCCGTGCGTCATTGCGGAATTCAGGTACAGTGCGGACTGAGTTACCGTCGAGGAGTCCCTGATGCGAGACGAATGCCTTCCCTTGGCAACTCCCTACGATCCGGCGGAAGACCCACCCGGAAGTGTTGACCCTCTCGGCACGGTCACCGGGGCCGAACAGTTGGCCGACGTGCTGTTCGTGGGCATGACGGCCCGGATGTGGCGGGTTCGGCATTTGACCTTTGCGGCACTGGCCGCGTGGGTTGCCGAACAAGCCGCGAACCGCTCCGGGGGCGACGAAGAGTTCCGCTTGGAGGCACGATTGGCTTTGGAGCGGTTGTTCGTCTCGGCCATCGCCCGCCAAGAACGGCAGGACGACAAGTGG
>CAIPEB010000391.1 GCA_903863885.1 uncultured Planctomycetaceae bacterium
CGAAGACGGTTATGGCTGGGAAAAGCTCTTCAGCGAACGAATGTGCCGTCATTTCAGCGAGGATTTCGGCATCGATATCCGCGTCGGCCGATTCCACAATGTGTATGGCCCTCACGGCACCTGGGACGGCGGACGCGAGAAGGCTCCGGCAGCGATATGCCGCAAGGTCATCCTCGCCGCGCTGGACGGAAAGGACGAGATCGAGATCTGGGGAGACGGCAATCAGACGCGCAGCTTCATGTTCATCGACGACGGCGTCGAGGGGACCATGCGGCTGATGCATTCCGCGGTGGCCGAGCCGCTCAACATCGGCAGCGACCGCATTTGCACGGTCAATGAGCTTGTCGACATCGTCGAGGCAATCGCCGGCGTCCGGCTCCGGCGCCGTTACGTTCTCGATGCCCCGCAGGGCGTGCGCGGCCGCAACAGCGACAACACGCTGATTCGTCAGCGCCTCGGATGGGCCCCCGCCATTCCGCTGGCCGTCGGTATGGAAAAGACCTACCGATGGATCCATGACGACATCGCCCGCGTTCGTCAGGGGGGAGCCGGCCGATGAGCCTGGGCAAGGTCTTCATGGAGCCGGAGGCGCTCGCACCGATCATCGCCGAGCGGCGACGCGCCGGAGCCGTGCTGGTCTTCGCCAACGGCTGCTTCGAACTCCTGCACGTCGGCCATGTCCGCTTCCTCTATGGCGCCAAGGCGCATGGCGACCTGCTCGTCGTTGCGGTAAACAGCGATGAATCGATGCGCCGGATCAAGCCCGATCGCCGCCCCGTCAACAAGGATTACGAACGACTGGAGATCATCGCCGCCTTCGAGCCGGTGGATTTTGTCGTGCCCCTGCGCGAAACCAATCCGGAACGGCTGATCGAACTCTTCCGTCCCGATGTCCATACCAAGGGCACCGACTACACGCTCGACCGCATCCCCGAGCGACGGATCGTCGAGCGCTACGGCGGCCGCGTCGAATTGGTCGGCGACCCCAAATGCCACAGCACCACCGAGATGCTGCGCGCCTTGCGGGACACCGCGACCTAGCCAGCCTGCCGGACTTTCCCCCATTGATGCGCCGCAATCCGAACGCCGCCTCCTGTGCCCTGAAAAGACGCCAAGCCTGGTCGGGGGTGAACGGGCCAGCGGAACCCATTCTCTCGACATTGCGCTGACAGGACGTGTCAAAAAGAAGTGGTTTTACGGACATGTTTGCCATGACGTGAAAAGAATTCTGTAGTTTCTGTGCATGTTTTGGGGTTCGAGATAGGATGTCTGTGTTTTCCTATCATGTGATGGGTAAGACATGGGCATGACCGTGCTGGATATTCCCAGGCCTGCCAGTCTGGACGTCAAGGTCGTCTGGCAGGCATTGGCCGAGGCGCACCGCTATCTGGCGGAGCTGAAGGGGCTGTGCGAGGCGTTGCCCAACCGTGCCATCCTGCTCGATACGCTGTCCATTCAGGAGGCGAAGGACAGTTCGGAAATCGAGAACATCATCACCACGCACGACGAACTGTATGCCTACGACAAAAGCGGCCCGTCATCGCCTGCCGCCAAGGAAGTGCAGAACTGGCTTGCTGCCCTGCGGGTAGGTTCCGGGGAGGTTGCCCAGTCGGGTTTGATCCGCCTTTCCACCATCCTTCGGGTGCAGCAGGAGGTCGAGCAGAACAAGGCCGGGTTCCGCAGGCTGCCGGGAACAGTGCTAAAAAATCAGGCAAGTGGCGCCGTGGTGTATGAGCCGCCGCAAGATCCGGCGGTGATCGAGAAGCTGATGACGGATCTGGTGGCGTTCATTCATGCCGAGGATGAACTCGACCCCTTGCTGCGCATGGCAGTGGTGCATCATCAGTTCGAGAGCATCCATCCCTTTTACGACGGCAATGGCCGCACCGGGCGCATCCTGAATCTGTTGGTGCTGCAACGCGAGGGTCTGCTGGAACTTCCCGTGCTGTACCTGAGTCGCTACATCACCTCGACCAAGCCGGATTATTACCGCCTGCTGCAAACGCCACGGGAAACCCGCAGTTGGCCGGAATGGTGCGCTTACCTGCTCAAGGGCGTGGCGCTGACGGCGCGCAGCGAGATTCGCTTGATCAAGCAACTTCGGGAACTGATGCAGGCCACCAAGCAGCGGCTGCGCGGCGAGTTGCCCAAGTTGTACGGCCAGGAGTTGCTGAACAACCTGTTCCGCCACCCGTACACCAAGATCGAATTCGTCGAGCGCGACCTTGGCGTTTCCCGCATCACGGCGGCCAAGCATCTGGATGCGCTGGCGCAGCATGGTTTTGTGGAGAAGCAGAAAATCGGGCGCACCAACTTTTACATCAACCGCCCGTTATTCACGCTGCTGACGAGCATTTCCCTGAACGCATGAACGAAGCCGAAACCCGCCTCCTGCCCTTCGCCGTAATCGACCTGCGCTTCTTCGGCCGGCAGGAATGCGTTGGTCACGAACCGGGTCTCGCACCCCGGATCAGAGGAAGAAGTCCGGCACCTCGGTCGGCACGGCACCGAGCGCCGCGAGTTTCTCCGGATGCTCGATCAAATCCTCGATCCACCAGTTCACGTCGTGGTAGAGGCATATGACTTCCTTGCATTCCCGGGTGGCGTTGAAGTGCCGGATCAGCCTCGAGGTCGCAGCAACCGTCTGCCGGAAATCGTCGGCACTCTCGTATCCGGCCTTGTCTGCGATCCTGCCATGAGGTTGATTGCGGTAGGCCGGGCAGTTGAAAATGCCGAGCGGACTGAGCACCTGCCGGAAGAACTGCATGTGGCAGTTCGCGGGTTGGTCAGTGAAGCGGCCGGCCCCGGGGCCAAGCAGTGCCTTCAGGTTGGTCGCCGCGTACACCCGGAAATCGCGGTCCTCGAGCCGGCGCGCCTCGACGATTCTGGCGAGAATCCTTTCGATCACCGATGCGAAATCCCGGTCGCCGTCGCGAAGGTCGACGATCTCCGCGCGGTTGCTGACTGCTCGCGTCAAAAACGGCTTGAACGCGATGTAGTCGAAGCCGTACTTCTTCGCCCGCTCGGCAGCCATGACCATCTCATCGATGTTCTCGACGACCGGGGTTTCGTTGATGCGGGACCCGTTCCAGGTGACGACGAAGGAGAGGCCGAGCTTGAAGCGCGGTTTCCGCAGCCGGATGCCCGAGACCGCCTCGCAAATGCGATCGAGCGTGATCGGCTTCTTCGGCCGATGCATCGTCTGGAACACGGCGTCGCTGCCGGCATCGAGCGACAACCGTATCCAGTCCTCGACTTCGAGGCAGTCGACGAGTTCGGCAATCCTTTCCATCCGCGAGCCATTCGAGACCACCGCGACGTGCAGGCCCAGCGATTTCATGTGGCGAACCGATTCGACGAAATGCGGATAGAGTGTCGGCTCGCCGCCCCCGATGAGGATGACGGACCGCAAACCCTTCCCCGCCAACACCGTCAGCGAAGCCAGCAGGCTCTCGTGGGCATAGCGGATGCCGGTATTCAGGATCTCGGCATCGACACAGTGATCGCAGGCAAAGTTGCACGCCGTCGTCAGATCGAGATTGATCGAGACCGGCGCATGATCCGGCAGCGAAGGAATCGGCTCCCCGGGCCCCGGCCTCAGGGTGCCCCGAACCCAGGCTTGCCAGGCCACATAGTCCTTGAGACGGTCCAGGATTTCTTCGTGTCGCAACTTGGCGGCGAAATCGTGGATGAAGGAGATTTCAGCGCGCCGCCCGGCGTTATCGTCGTCGTCCGTGTTCATGGTCAGCCTTCTTTCGGCGCCCCGGCACGCGCCACGGCGGTGGCGAGTTGTTCGAGCGCGCTCATGCCGGCGACGAGCCGCCGCACATCCGTCGGCTCGTGGCACCGCAAACGGGAGACGAAATCGCGGACCAGGAGTTTCAGCGGATCCTCGACCGCGATCGACGCATCGTCGCTGTCGAAATGGATCGCGTATCCGGGCATGCCGATCCGGCGGTGCACCCAGCGCCCGTTGATCGCATACGCCGCCGGCCTGGGCCGGGCGGGCGTGCAGTTGAATCGGCACGAGACCGCCGTTTCGCCGGCCGCGTGCCGGTACCGGAAATCGAGCGCCATCCTTTCGCCGTCGGGATCGTCATAAGCGGCCACCGGGTCTTGCACGACGCCCGCGCCGACGAGCGCGTGCAGCATGCTCAGGACGTGCGGCGCCGCATCGGGAAGCATTGCGCCGCCGCGCGAAAGCGGGCTGAGGATCATCTCGAAACGATGCAGGGTTTCGCCGCCACGCACGCCCTCGTGCAACTCGTCGAATGCGGCCAGCGTATACGGCCATTGCGTGACCAGATCGAGAAGCAGTCCTTGCCGGGCAAAATCGTTTGCCAGGGTTGCGGTCACTGCCGGGCAGCCCGGCTCGCCGGCCCCCGTCCACCACCACAGGGGCTTCTCACACAAACAGTGGGCTCCCGCCCTGGCCACCCGCTCAAGCTGGGCGCGATGATGCGCGTACGGACTGCAGATCGCGACCAGCGTCGGCCTCTCTTTCGCCAGGGCCTCGGCCAGCGACAGATAACCGCGCG
>CAIPEB010000392.1 GCA_903863885.1 uncultured Planctomycetaceae bacterium
AGCTTCAGCAGGTTTAGCTTCAGCAGGTTTAGCTTCAGCAGGTTTAGCTTCAGCAGGTTTAGCTTCAGCAGGTTTAGCTTCAGCAGGTTTGGCTTCAGCGGGGTTGGCTTCAGCGGGTTTGGCCTCAGCAGGTTTGGCCTCAGCAGGTTTGGCCTCAGCAGGCTTGGCTTCAGCGGGTTTGGCCTCGGGCGATGGCGGCTGAACGGGCGCTGGGGGCAGATCCTGCATCTTCTGCTCGTTCAGCTTCAGCAGTTTCATCAGCTTGAAGTCGTCGGGCAGTTTCTGTTCGAGTTGGCCAAGCAGTTTCACATAGCCTTGGACGTCCTCGTAAAGATCCTCGGCCATCAGCGATTCCATGAGGCCCGGATTCTGGTCGAGGATTCGTGCCCAGATGTCCCAAGCTTCGTTGTACTCTTTCAGAGACTTCTCAAGCTGGCCGTCCGCCTGCAGTTGCTTTGCCTGATAGATGTGCCGGCGTCCCGTGACGGTCTCGGGCTTCTGCTCAACATCGCAGCGGGTTCGCCAGTAATTGAAATTGACATTGCCGCGATACCGGTTTACGCGTTCCGCGTTGTCCAGATTCTCCTTTACCTGGGAAGCTATCTGAAAAGCCTTGGCCCGAGTTGCCGCTGGCGCTTTTTCTGCGACTTCGCGGTCGGTGACCACGACCTTGGTCTCGGCTTCCAACCGGTCTCGGTAGGTCTTTTCGTCCTTGATATCGGTTTTGGGCAGATTGAGTGCGGTGCGCTGGTCGGGCGTCAGCTTTTCAACTTTCTGGTTCCGCAACTGTTCGCGGATGCCGGGAGCCAGCGCGTCGAGTTCCTTCTGCAGGCGCGATCCCTCGGCCCAGAGTGATTCCTCTTCGTTCAGGCGGATATTGACGCCCCACGAGGTGGATACGAGCCGGTTGCCGTAATCATGCCACTCTTCGCCGGCACGCCGCCAGGCGATTTCAGCCTGTTCGTCGTGATAGCCTTCCGACTCGATGGCATCCGCCTGATTCATGCGTGCTTTCGGTCCATCGGCGAAGAAGATGTGGGGAGCCTTGCCTCGGAGATTCGCACCTTGTCGATCGACAAGATCGTACGCCCGCAGGAACCACAGGCGGCTGACGAGCCAGTTGTCGGGCAACCCGTTGGGGCCCTGGCCTTCGCCGTCCACATCGACGTACTGGGACATGAAATCGTGGAATTCGCGATCTTCGCGGAACAGCCGCCGGAATTGCTTGTGTTCGTCCGCGCGTCCGAATTTCTGTCCCGTATACCAGCCTACGGTCCAGAACAACTTGGGTTCACGCCGGTTGTAGCGAGTTCCCTGGACGAGGAAATCGATGCCTTTTTTGACCCATTGGTAACGGAATCGGTAGTCGTCCTGCTCGACGGAAACGTTGTACGACAGGTTATGGGACTGAAATTCCCAGACCGACACGAAGTTGGGCTGCAGTTTCGCCATCTGGTTCACGGTGGCGACGAGAGCTTCCCAGTTCTCGGTGCGTTTGTATTCGTTGGCTTTGGTCCACAGGATATTTGCGGCCACACCGCGCATACCGAGCGTCGCCAGACGCATGGATTCGCTGGCCGGATCGATCTCGCCGAGTTCCGCCTGCGAGAGGTCGTTTTCCCGCCGCAGCTGCGCGAGAACGCCGCCGGGCCGGGCATCGGCCGTCTTGCCGGGATCACCCACAGCCGGTCGGCCGATCATGTACAGCGGATACCAAAGCAGCGCGATCCCGCACAGGTAGAGGATCTTGCGCCAAAACGAGACGTTCTGGATCATGCGGCGACTTCCCGTGTTTTCAGGAAGAAATATCCAACCATCGAGACTACGACCAGGTATGCCAGACCGCGCAGCAGGTTCATGCCCATCAGGCCCGGTTCAATGTTGTAACCATACGCCACCCAGGCGGCCGTATTGAAACTCTCATAGTTGGGCAGGATGTTTGCGCTCACCTGCATCAACTGCATCAACACCAGGTCAAGGACCTTGATGATGCGGATTCCCCACCCGGGCAATTCCAGGTCCGACTGCAGGTTGGCCTGGGTCAGAATACGAATCAGCGACTCGACCGGACCGCCACCCTCGATGGTGCCGGTGGCGACACCGAGGATGAAATTGCCGAAGAAGCCGATCACGATGGACGACAGAGTCGCCATCATGGCCACGGCACCGTTCAGGAACGTGCTGAACATCACGCCGAACGTCGTGACCAGGAGCATCTGCAGCCAGATGCCGATGTAGCCTTTCACGAAGTTCCACCAGAACGGCGCTTCCGCTTCGAGAATGTACAAGTCGGCGGGAGCCATGCCGAAATACTGGCCCGTATCCGAACACTGCACGCGAACCTGCAGTTTGCCTTCCGGCGCGAGATCCTCGAAGAGATCGACGTCCCGGACGACGCCGTCCTCGACGGCCTTCAGCTTGCGGGGAATGAACTGCTTGTCGACGACGAACTCGTGCGCGACAAACGGAATTTCCTCACTGACTTTCACTTTGGCCGCGGGATCCGGATTCACCAGAAAAATGGACCCGCGGATGCCTCTTTCGATGTTTCCTTTGTGGGTCCGGAAGACGCGGATGTCCCGTTCCAGTTCAATCCCGTCCGGATAACGGCCGGCCGTTATTCCGTCAAAGGTCCAGACCGCTGCAGCCAGAGTTCCACCTTCGATGTAGCTGCGATACAGCCATTCGTTACCGACATTGATGCCTTTTCCCGGCTTGCCGGCGCGGTCGACAAACTGCAGCGTGCCCCGTTTTGGAACCCGCGCCTGGAGCATTCCGGCCGGCGGTCCGATCTTTACACCGCTGTCCGTCTTGGTCACCGGGTGTTGATGCCCGGAAACCACGTCGGTCAACCCCGTGCCCTCGGCGCCAAGTTCGTAAGTGTGGTGGTGGTGCGACGCCACGGTCGTTTCGCCCTTCAACGGGGAAGCGGCATCGGCCGTCTTCTGCACCGCGTGGTCGTGATTCAGTCCTCGTTTGACAAAGAAGTAGCTGATCAC
>CAIPEB010000393.1 GCA_903863885.1 uncultured Planctomycetaceae bacterium
AGCTCCTCTCCCTCCGGACTCCGGCGTGGCGATGCCGACGACTACGGGGAGGGCGTGACAAACTCGTACGACGGGTGCCCGGGAGTCGGGGGAAACAATTGACGGGCCGGATCGGTTCGGACCACGACGCCGTTGACGTTGTAGAACCGGGTCTGCAGGATCGTCATCCTCTTGAACCGGTTGCCGCCCATGACAATCCCGGAATTATCGGCGATCTCCTGGACGTTGTACAGTTCCAACGGGGGAACCCAAAGAAGGTAGTTGCGTTTGACCGAATACGGGCCGGGGATCGTTCCCCACGTCTTGCTGGAGATGTTCTTGACGATGAACCTGTAGTCCATCCCGGAGATCTCCAGCCGCTGGGTGAACGTGACCAATTCGTCATCGACGCTCAGTTTCTCGTACCACGGCGGCGTCAACACCTCGCGGTCATCCAGAAGATCTTCCCACTTGTACGCCTGCAGTTGGATGCCTCCCTCGGCCAGAATGGGAACATCGCGGTGATTCCAGCAGCACTGGAACAAAGTGGATACGCCGGGGATCGAGAAACTGGATACAAACAGCGGGCTGGTCAGCCGGTTGCCGGTCGGCATGACCAGCAACTCGACCTGCCAATCCTGTTCGATGGCCCGGTAGGTGTACCACTCCACTTGGGCATGCAGGCTGGGCGATTGAAGAGCCCAGGCAATGATGGCCACTGTGACGACTCGGGTAAGCTGTTTCGTTTGCATTTGCCTGGCCTCCTCGGGAGACTATTCGTTGTATACTTGGACCGGACTTCCGATCAACGACAGCGAGTCCTGCCTAGTGGCCGTTGATCAACTTGCGCAATCGCGGCGGTCGGTAGATATACTCGCTCGTCACTCCGTCCGCGCCCCCTCCGATTCCGGTGCCGTCGACGGTGTAGCAAGGCTGGATCTTGACGTACTTGCTCTTGAGCGCCCCAGTCAATTTGACATCCACGATCGTGACCCCCACGAACCGCACGATTCGGAACTCGGCGTTGTTGCCGTTGCCGACCGCCTTCCAATGCAGCGGCAGGATTCGCGGCTGGCCGCGGATCGCGTACAGATCGTCCTTGATCGCAGCACTGATGCCCGTATCCCCGTTCAGCCGCAAAATCTTTCGGCCGAGCGGTTCCTCGGGATCGACTTCGGCGATCCTCAGTTCATTGTTGGGGAAGAAGGAGAAGTCATATTCGTTCGGCCCGTACAGGATCTGACGCGTGATGTCCGCCGTCGAATTGTTCGCGCTGCCGATGTCGATCGTGCCGAAGTTCCCGGGACAGTCGACCAAGTCCTGGGGGTACATGTTGACTTCGTAAATCCCGTCCGTGCCGTTGGACACGGTGGCCGTATCGAGATTGTGAGTGAACTGGTCGATTCTCTTTGCGACGCGCGCATCCCACAAGCCTTCCCACAGCGAAAACGGCAACAGCTTGCACGTCATTCCCGTGCCTGGTTTCACACAGAATCCGCTGATGTCGGTCTCGATGAACGCCGCCGCTTGGCCGTTCGCATTCACGGAACCAAGACCCGCAAACCCTCCGAAGAATAACGGGATAGGACCGTTCTGCAGATTATCCCGCCGGGCAATCACGCGGGCCGAATTGTAGATGTTGCTGCCCGAGATGAACTCGCATAACGCGGGATCGTCATTGTGTTTGTAGCGAGTCAGAAACAGGTCTTCCGCCCGCAGGTTGAGCGTTCGGGAACGGCACGGATTCGCACGCACAAACGAGCTAGCCGCAGTGCTCGCAGCCGCGTTTACCGCCGATGGG
>CAIPEB010000394.1 GCA_903863885.1 uncultured Planctomycetaceae bacterium
CGTGACCTATGTCGAACGCCGCGGGACGAAGGTCTACGCTCCGCTCTATGCCGAGCAGAAACAGCTTGACAAAGGGGAGGATCCTTATGCTCCCAGGCACAACGAAAGCGCCGAGATGACGGCGCATCGCCAGCGCATGGGTACCTCGGAGGGCAAGGCAGTCTATGCGCGACGGGGGGCTACTGCGGAATTCCCCAACGCCTATTGTCGAAACACGGGGCTGTATCAGTTTCGCGTCCGAGGTCGAGTGAAAACGAAAGCTCAAGCACTCTGGCATGCCCTTGCGTACAACTTCACGCGGCTGCTGAATTTGACATGTTCGCAGCGCAACAAGAGCTATCTGGAGATTCTGATGACAAACTGAGAAGCCTGTGAGAGATCGGGGGGGGCTGCCCTCCGCAAGGCGGATCGAGAACGCCCCTGGAGGAACCACGAACCTGAATCAGTATCGCCACGAGGTCCCATTGCCCCAAATCGAAAAGGGCGATTCAGGACAGGGGCGTACCTCTCGCCGCAAGAAAAACTCACAGCCTCTACGCGACTCCAGACTCCAGACTCCAGACTCCGGACTCCAGACTCCAGACTCAGCTTGGCTTTCGTGACAGGATGACGATACAGACGTCGTCTTCCTGTTCCGAGCCCAGCGCGAAATCCCGCACGTCGCCCAGCAACTCGCGGACGAGTTCTTCGGCATGATGCGGGCGGGACATGATCTCCTGGATGCGGTCCGTGCCGTAGACGTCGCCCGAATTGTCGCGGGCCTCGCTCAGGCCGTCGGTGTACATCATCAGGACGTCGCCCGGCTCGAGCGTCAGGCTGAGCTGCTCGTAGTTGATATTCGCGTCGATGCCGAGCGGCGGGCGGGCGATATCCGCGCCGAGCGAATGCACTTCGCCCGTTGCGGCACGGCGGAGCATCGGCTGCATGTGGCCCGCGTTCACGACCAGCAGTTCGTTTCGAGCCGGATCAATGACGCACAGCGCGAACGTAATGAAGAAGTTGAGATTCTGGCGGGTAAGCTGCCGGTTCAGCATTCGAACTGCGTCTCGCGGAACGGGGGTCGTGACAAGGCAGTATCGCGCGTCGGCGCACAGTCTAGCCATGAGCAGCGCTGCGGGCACGCCATGTCCGGCGACGTCACCAACGGCGATTGCGAGCCGCCCGTCGGGGAGCGGCGTATAGCCGAAATAGTCACCCCCCACGACGTCGGCCGGGTGGTAGTAGTCGAAGAGTTCATAGCCGACGAGCGTCGGCCGCTCCTGCGGAAGGAAGTGCTGCTGTACCTGCCGCGCCGTGGCCAGGTCTCGCTCGCGACGATCGAACTGCAACGCCGTTTCGTGCAGCCGGGCATGTTCGACTGCCTGCCCCACGAGGTTGGCGATGTTTACGAGCACATCCAGATCCTCGGGCGTGAACTGCCGCGTCTGGTCTTGCGCGTCGAGCTGGATCATGCCCAGCGGTTCGCGCGAGACGCCCACCAGCGGGGCACACAGAATCGAACGCATGTTCAATTCCAGGACCGAATCACTGGATAGGAACCGTTCGTCCTGCCCCGCATCCGTGCTCAGGATCGCTTTGCCCTCGTGCAGGACCTTTTCCGTGATGGTGCGGCTGATCCGCATCGCCGGCGGTTCGTCCTGACCAATCTGGCGGGCAGCGTAGGGCTTCAGCCCGTCCCCCGGCTTCTGCGAGACCAGGATCCAGCCTCGCGTGGCCTGCGGCAGAATGGAAAACACATTCTCGAGCACCTTGGGCAGGATCGTTTCCAGATCCAGCGAGACTCCGAGGCTGCGCGTGATCTCCAGCAGCGCGCGCCATTTCGGTGCCGTGTGCGTTTCGGTGACGCTCTGCGCCGAACCGAGCACATCCACCGAGGTGACGATCGTGGAGGGATGTTCCTCGGGGCGGGCCATTTCGTCCACATAGACGATGGTGACCTGGCTGAGCTGGATCTCATCCCCGTGCCGAAGACGGTGGGGAAGGCGAATCAGCTCGCCGTTGACTCGCGTGCCGTGCTGGCTGCCGACATCGTGCAGCACGTAATGGGATCCGTCGTACGAGATTCGCGCGTGTCGACGCGAGACCGTGGAGTCCCGCAGCACGACCTGGCAATCGGGGTGGCGGCCCAACAGGATTTCACGCGAGCCGAGCGTGTGTTGCTCGCCCGTGTTCAAGCCGGAGATGATTTGCAGCGTCGGCATGGGTTGGGTACCGCCTGGAGAAACGAATGCAGGGATTCGACCACATTCTAACGCCGGCCTCGCGTGCAAGAAGGGCGGGGCGGAAATCGCGACGCGACTCAGCCTGCGGGCTGGTCGCGTCGCGCAAGATCACCGAAGCAATCGCCTCCCATCGGGAACTCGCCTGCGCCGCGCCGGAAAGCTCGCCGCCCTCGCTACTGTGGATTTCGCGCGGCGATTCGGTTGACCGTATTCAAGATAGCCATGATGGTGGCTTCGACCGTGTCCGTGGAAATGCCGTGCCCTCGAATCGTCTCGCCGGCGTGATCGACTTCGAGGGTGACTTCGCCGAGCGCGTCATGTCCCAGTGTCGCGCTGCGTACCTGATAGTCGCGGCAACGCAGCTTGATTCCTGTGATGGCCTCCGTCGCAAGAAATGCCGCATCCACAGGGCCGTCGCCGTCACAAACCTCCCGGGTGAACTCCTCATCTCCCCGCCGCAGCGTCAGCTTCGCGTGGGGAGTGCGGCCCGTGCCCGAAGTCACCTCAAACGACACAAGTGCCCACTGCCGATTCCCGTCGGGCATCGCATGCAGTTGCTTTTCGATCAATGCCGCAATGTCCCCGTCGTAGATTTCCTTCTTCTTGTCCGCGAGCTTCTTGAACTCCTCGAATACCGTCTGCAGTTGTTCGCCGGTCAGGCGGTAGCCGAGCGCCTTTGCGCGATCCGCCAGCGCGGCCCGGCCGCTGTGTTTGCCCAGCACCAGGTCCGTCTTGGTGAATCCCACGTCCTCGGGGTGCATGATCTCGTAGGTCGTTCGTTCCTTGAGCCAACCGTCCTGATGAATGCCCGCTTCGTGGGCAAACGCATTGCGACCCACAATGGCCTTGTGACGCTGAACCTGCAGACCGGTGATCGACGAAACCAGGCGGCTCGTCGGGACCAGTCGCTGAGTGACGATGCCCGTCTCGCAATCGTAAAGGTCCGATCGCGTGCGGATCGCCATCACGAGTTCCTCGAGCGAACAGTTCCCCGCCCGCTCGCCAATGCCGTTGATCGTGCACTCCACCTGACCGGCGCCGTTCTCGACCGCAGCCAGACTGTTGGCAACCGCCAGGCCGAGATCGTTGTGGCAATGCACGCTGATGACTGCCTTGTCAATATTGGGCACCCGATTGCGAAGCATCGCGATCGTCTGTCCCATATGCGACGGTATCGCGTACCCCACGGTATCCGGGATGTTCACTGTCGTGGCCCCGGCGTCGATCGCAGCCTCGACAACCTGACAGAGAAAGTCGTGCTCTGTCCGCGCTGCATCCTCGGGCGAAAACTCGATGTCGTCGCAGTACGATGCGGCTCGCCGCACTCCGGCCACCGCCCGCTGTATGATCTCCTCGCGCGTCATCTTCAGCTTGAACTCGCGATGGATTGCGCTGGTGGCGAGAAACACGTGGATCCGCGGCGACTCGGCATGCTTCAACGCTTCCCATGCACGATCGATATCCGCGTCGTTGCAGCGGGCCAGACCGCAAATCGTCAGGCCGCGGATATTCATCGCGATCTCTCGGACGGCTTCAAAGTCTCCGACCGAAGCGATCGGGAATCCCGCCTCGAGTACGTTCACCCCCAGGTCTCGCAAGGCCTGGGCCACTTCCATCTTCTCGAACAGATTCATGCTTGCGCCCGGCGACTGTTCGCCGTCGCGCAGTGTCGTATCAAAAATCACAATACGTCGTTTCTGACTCATCATGTTGGTCCTTGGATTTGATTCGAGAGTGCCTGTCGAAAACCGCCGCATGCCCGCAAGGCATGTCAGCCCTTGTCCTGAGTGCCGGTCCGCGACCGGCCGGGAAGCAACAGGCCTGCCCTCGAACGACTCTTCCAACGACTTTGCTGCCCGTCACGCATGGCGATTGAAATCCGGAAGGGGCACCCGAGCCCCAAAAAAGAACCAGTCCAAAAAAAGAACCCCAAGGCACCGGCCCCGGGGTTCGTATATTCAAGGTCAACGATTCGGCGATCGATACGCCCCCCCTACGGCCTGCCATCGGCAGCCAGCAGTAGCACCGGCGTAAGGAGCAGCGAAATCACGGACCAAACCCTCTTCAGACGGATCGTGTCAAAATAAACCGCATTCGAGCTGTCGCCGAAGGTTACAGCCGGAGCTGACCTCCAGACGCAATCTCTGTCCCCGATAACAAAATCGGCATTGAAGTGGAAAGTTCGATACCGATTGCACCCGAAAAACCTATCCAAGTTTACCACGCGGGTCAAGATCGGCAAGAATCGTCTTCCTCGCACAGTCGATTCTCCGTAGTCTAGCCGACACACCTTTCGAGGGGCGTACGCAAGTCGCAACATGCGAGTGCTGGCATGTCGGAAAGCCATCTGGATCTTTCGAGCGAGCCGCCGGAAAACGGGGCGAAACAGGAAGGGCGGGGGGGACGCAGGTTCGTGGGAGTGCATTTCGCCTGCTGTGGAGCCTACGCCCGCATTTACTTGAACCGAGCTGGCACGGCTTACCGAGGGCACTGCCCGCGGTGCAGTCGTCCGGTTTCCCTTCAGATCGGCCCGGACGGGACAGATAGCCGATTTTTCACTGCGTATTGAGCAAGTTGAGAGTTTCGCGTACTATGCCGCCCCCCCGATCGCATCGATTCCTGGCGGGATGTGGAAATGCTCGACTTTGAAATCCAACGCTGCACGCGGCGATGTGCGGCTACAGAGCGGGAATTACAGCCCGGAGAGGCTTTCTATTCCGTATTGATGTCCGAAGGAGCGAACGTCGTTCGGTACGATTACGGCACTGATGCGTGGACCTTGCCGCCCGATAATGCACTGGGATGGTGGAAGTCGCGCATGCCGGAGCCCAACGCGGCCCGCAAACACTGGGCACCGAACGATGTGATGCTGCATTACCTCGATGAACTGGAAGCACAACCCGCATGTGAGGATGAACGTTATATCCTGGCGCTGCTGCTGCTGCGGCGGCGCGTTGTGAAAATTGAACAGTCAATTCGCGACGAAGCCGGGAACGAGGTCCTTGAACTGCAATCGCTGCGCAGCGATCGCCAATTTCGAGTCAAGGTCGCGCTTCCCACGAAGCAGAGAGCACAGGAGATTCAGGACAAACTGGCTCAGTTGTTCCTCTCGGGCGGACCCGCCGCAACAGCGGCCAGTTGAAACACCTGGCGGCGAATCGGGCAGCCGTGGATCGCCCCCAGACGCGGACTGATATCAAAGGGACTTCATCACGCAGGAATTGAAGACGGTGCCGGCAAACGGTAGGCAGTAGGCGGTAGGCGGTAGGCGGTAGGCGGACGGAACCTCGTCAGACTCCAGACTCCAGACTCCAGACTCCAGACTCCAGACTCTCACGTCACTGGCGGCGGGAATTCGAAATACACCCAGCAAGGAAGCGGATGTGGCAGGCAAGAGATTGCTGATGTGTGGGCTGCTCCTCGCATTGCTGCTGCCCACGACCGGAGCGACCTGCAATCCGTTTCGACGCGGAGGTGACACGCTTGCACCGGCTGCTTTCGTTGCCCCGCCAACGCTGGACGATATCATCTACGCGCTGAACGCAAACACCAGCCGCATCCAGTCGCTGCAAAGCGATTCGGTATCGCTCTCGGCGCAAGGTTATCCCTCTTTGCGGGCCACGATTGCCATGCAGGCGCCGCGGTGTTTCCGATTACGCGCCAATTTTCTCGGTCCCGAACTGGATGTCGGGAGCAACAACGAGGACTTCTGGTTTTGGGCCAAGAGCAATCCGGAGCCCGTCGTATACTACGCCCGCCATGATCAGCTTGAGGACGGCTCGTTGCGGCGATTGATTCCAATGGAACCGTCCTGGCTGATGGAAGCATTCGGACTGGTCTACCTCGAACCGGGTGGGCAGCATCAGGGACCATTTCCTCGATCTGACGGTTCGGTTGAAGTCCGCACGCAAATGGGGCCATCCGGTCAGACCACTCGCATGCTGATCATTGACAGCAAGTACGGATGGGTCACTCAGCAGCAGATGGTGGATGCGAATGGGCAGGTGCTGGCATTCGCCAAAGCCAGCAATCATCGCCAGTACCAGGCTGCCGGCGTTTCGCTGCCTCATCACATCGAGATCACGATACCGCGAGCACAATTGGCTCTGGTATTGGACGTCGGTCAGTACACGGTCAACCAATTGGCTGGTGATCCGGCCCAACTCTGGGCATTACCCCAAATGGACGGGTATGAACTAAAGAACCTGGCGGAAATGCCTCTCGCACCAGGGCCGGCTCGAGTGCCTCAGCCGGAGAGTGTGTCTGATTTGCGTGCCGAGGCCGGCTATCAGCCCCGCTATCGCGGTTATTAAGGCACGGGTTGAGAGTGAATGACGCTGGGCGGCAGTCGGATAGCTGCTTTTCTTCCACCAGATTCCACACCGCGACTTACCGTCCGGACGCGTCTATTCCGGCCTTGCGCATTTTTGCACGGGCTCGACTGAGCGTCGGACCGATCGTGTTTTCCGGCATCCCGACCTTCGTGCTGATCTCGCGATAAGTCTTGCCTTCGAGGTGGTACATGCGGATCACATCCGCCTCGGGGCCATGCAAGGTCCGGAGGATCTGTTCGATCTCGTCGCGGTCGCTGATACGCTCTTCATCGGACGGGCCGCGCTGAACGAGGATCGCCTCGCTAGCTGCTTCTTCGTTCAGTCCAGAGACCGTCTTTCGTTTCAACAGTTCGCGCACCACGACTCGCCTTGCGATCACCGTCAGATAGGTGGCGAGGCTGGATTGTCCGCGGAACCGCCGCAGGACGGCATAGTCCTCATTGATCAAGGTCAGGAAAACCTCTGCGGCCAGATCGTCGCGGTCTTGCGGTGAAATCCGCAATGATCGGGATTGGGCCGTGTGCTGAATCACATGCACGACAACGCCCAGGAAACGATCGACGAAGTTCTCCCAAGCCCGGGGCTCTCGCTGAAGGCAGCGTTGCAACAGATTGCGATCGAGTTCGGAAAGTCCCACACCCAATCTCCGAGCCGGCGTTGAGCTAATCCGGCAGGCATCAGTGTTCCGCGAGGCGAAGCATTTGATCTCGCAAGAGCTTTACAATTCTGATTTTAGATGCGGGGCATAGGGGCTGCAAGCCAAACGTTGCGACACGGCTGTCGCGTGGCGCACGCCCGCTTGACAGTCGCGCGGGCCGTTACTAGATTTCGCGTTCGCACGGGGCGGCGGGCATTCGGAAGCCGTTCCCCTGCAAGAACTTGTCTAAGGAGAAGTCATGACTCACGTCGTCTGCCAACCGTGCTTTAACTGCAAGTACACCGACTGCGTGGTGGTCTGCCCCGTTGAGTGCTTCTACGAGGGCGACAAGATCCTTTACATCCATCCGGACGAGTGCATCGACTGTGAAGCTTGCGTTCCCGAATGTCCCGTCGAGGCGATTTTCCACGAAGATAATGTTCCCGAGGAGTGGAAAGAGTTCGTGAAGCTGAACGCCGAGATGGCGCCGCAATGCCCCGTGATTACCGAGAAGAAAGAGCCGCTGGCCGGCAATTGAGCGAGTTCCGGCGGCAAATGCCGCGTGCCGTGCCATCTGCGGGAATCGTGCCCGGTGCACGCCGTGCCGGTTTCGCGCAGTGACGAATCTCGCGCAGTGACGAATCTCATACGAGATCGGTGAGTTCTCGTGGTATGTCGATAAGGGCTTATGCGATATCGATGAGCGCAGTGCCTCGGGGGAGAAAGCTCTTCCAGATTTCGTACTTAGGGTTCCCCAGTTTCAGCGACAGAGCAGGGTGGTGGCTTGGCTGCGCGGGTTGTCGCATGAGTTTCATGCGGGCTTCCTGAGGCGTGCGGCCCCCTTTCTTGGTGTTGCATCGCAGGCATGAAGCCACCACGTTTTCCCACGTTGTAGCGCCGCCTCGACTGCGGGGCACGACGTGGTCGAGGCTGAGTTGGCTGACGGGAAGGCTCTGTCCGCAGTACTGACAGCGGTGGCCGTCGCGGGCGAAGAGGTTGCGGCGATTCAGTCGCAGCGAGTTGGTGTGCATCCGGTCGAACCGTACGAGCCGGATGATTCGGGGGACCAGAATCTCGAAACGGACGGCCCGCACCCAATCATCGTGCCGGTCTTTTGCGGAGCTGCGCAATCGGCTGAGTTCGCACCAACTCGCGAAGTCGTAGTTGGTGAACTGTCCCCGATCGATGTCGATCACTTCCGCAGCTTCGCGATACAACAGGACGAACGCCCGTTGTGCGGATACAACGCGAACCGCCACATAGTGCCGGTTCAAGACCAGCACGCTGGTGTCAAGTGCCCGGCGGCTTTCGTCTCGACTCATGGGGAGTCTCCGAAAGGCTGAAGCCCCGAACATTTTAGCCGTGTCGAACACGCGAAGCCAGCCTTTCGCATGGCACGAAACCGCGGGGACAAAATTCGATATTCGGCTTGCCCACGCCGTTGGCTTGGCGTTAGGATGAATTTTGGCGTAACCAAGCTAATGGTCGCAAAGCGGCTCGTCGTTTTCCCAAGTTGAGAGGTCACGGGGATGATTCATTACTCGTGTGACCGATGCAAACGCATCATTGATCCGTCCGAGGATCTGCGGTATGTGGTCACGATGGAAGTGCAGGCGGCGATGGATCCGCTGGATGGCGACGAACCTGAGGACGACCGCGATCATCTCCTGGAAATCCAAGAGATTCTTGAGCGTCTTGATGACGCGGAAAGCGATCTGATCGGCGACGATATCTACCAGAAACGCCGATTCGATTTGTGCCCTGAATGCTATCGCAAGTTCATGAAGAATCCGATCGGCGGTGAAATTCCCGCTCATCTTGGATTCAGCCAGAACTGACGCGACTGCCGATTCTTGGGGGTTCCACTTGGCGTGCGGCCGGTGGAGTCTGCGCAGGCGGATTCTTTTGTTCCTCAAGTTTTGCGCAGTCTGCGTATCCCCGACTCGTGTCGGCCGGTCCTGATGTGGGCCAGATCCGAGCGCGCAAGTCTCCGGCAAGCAGTCTGTGCGTCGGGGGTTCCGCTGCCCAGGAATCTTGGCGTCCCCGCTCTCGAAGGGGCTTCTCTTTGCTAGAATACCGGCCCGTGTGCGGCCGGTTTTTTGTTGCCGGTTTCTTGCTGGCGTAGTCAGTTTTAGGCGGCTCGGAAGAGCCTTTCTTTTCGGCGAGGGTTAACGGTTGTGAATGCGAACAAGAAATTGCGGATTGCAGTGATTGGCGGTGACGGCACTGGGCCCGAAGTAACTCGCGAGGCGCTCAAGGTACTCGACGCGGTCTCGAAGCTCGAAGGGTTTTCCTTCGAGACGCAGGACTTTGATTTTGGCGGCGAGCGGTACCTGCGCACCGGCGAGACGCTTCCCGTGGGCGCCGTCGATGAACTGCGCAAGTTCGACGCGATTTTCCTGGGTGCCGTCGGGCATCCCGATGTCGCGCCGGGAATCCTCGAGAAGGGGTTGCTGCTCGAACTGCGATTCAAGATGGACCAGTACATCAACCTGCGGCCGGTGAAGTTGTATCCGGGCGTCTCCACACCGCTGGCCGGCAAGGGCCCGCAGGATATCGACTTTGTCGTGGTGCGCGAAAATACCGAAGACCTCTACTGCGGCGTGGGCGGGTTCTTGAAGAAGAACACGCCGGATGAAGTCGCGACTCAATCGGCCGTCTATACGCGCAAGGGCTGCGAACGCTGCATTCGCTGGGCGTTCGAGTTCACTCGCAAGCGGAACAACCCGAAGGGTAAGAAGCTCACGCTTGTCGCCAAGACGAATGTGCTGACTTTCGGGCACGATCTCTGGTGGCGCACGTTCCAGGATGTGGCGCGCGAGTTCCCGGATGTGCAGCCGGACTATAACCACGTCGATGCGTGCTGCATGTGGATGGTCAAGAACCCCGAATACTACGACGTCATCGTCACCACCAACATGTTCGGGGACATCATCACCGATCTGGGGGCGATGATCCAGGGCGGCATGGGGGTCGCGGCGGGCGGGAACATCAATCCCGATGCGGGCGGCACGAGCATGTACGAGCCGATGGGCGGCAGCGCTCCCAAGTACACGGGCCAGAACGTGATCAATCCGATTGCGGCGATCGGCGCGATGTCGATGCTGCTGGAACACACGGGATTTCCCCGGGCGGGCAAGCGGGTGCTCGACGCAATCCAGGTCGTAACGGGCACGAAGATGAAGAGCCAGGCGGCCGGCAAGATGGGATGCGGTACGTCCGAGGTCGGCGATCTGGTCGTCGGCGCACTGTAGGGCGGTCAGGCTCATCCGTTGACGGACGATGTCTTGTCGCGGACTAGACCGGGAGCGGGAAGACCATGATACAGGATCTATTCAACCTTTCGGGGCGCGTCGCGCTGGTCACGGGCGGCAGCAAGGGGATCGGCAAAGCGATCGCCCGAGGTTTTGCGGAAGCGGGAGCGGATGTGGCTATTGCTTCTCGCCACGAAGGCGAATTGAAGCAGGCTGCAGCCGAGATCGGTTCCGGGTTGAATGTTCGCGTCGAGTACCGTGTCGTCGACATGACGGTGCGGTCCGAGGTGCAGCAACTGGCGGATTGGGCCGGTCAGACCCTGGGAAAGGTGGACATCCTGGTCAACAACGCGGGCAGCAATCAGCCGCAGCTGTTGAAGGACACCACGGAAGAAGTCTGGGACCGGATCCTGGAATTGAACTTCACCAGCTGCATGCTGATCTCGCGGGCCTTGATTCCCGGCATGATGGAGCGGAAGTGGGGTCGAATCCTGCAACTGTCCTCGGTGATGGGCCTCGCCTCCAATCCGGGCCGCGGTCTTTATTCGGGGACCAAGGCGGCGCTGATCGGCATGACTCGCGCCCACGCTCTTGAGCTGGGGCCCTACGGCATCACCGTGAATTGTCTTGCGCCGGGGCCCGTCGCAACGGACCTTCCGATGAATCTGCTTTCGCCCGAACAGAAGCAGCGTTTTGCTGAACGAACGGCGGTCAAGCGTTGGGGGCAGCCTGTGGATATGGTTGGCCCCGCGCTGATGCTCTGCTCTGAAGCCGGCGCGTTCATTACCGGCTATGTGTTGCTGGCCGACGGCGGACTGCTCTGCCGGACATTCGACTAGCGTGTCGAGCCGAGTTGGCACAGTGCGTCGCGGGCCGCCAGATACTGCTGGGCGGCCCGTCGCACTTCGGGCGGAAGCTGTCGGGTCACCCGCTGCAGGTGCTCGCTCCGCGACATGTACATGATGTCGCTGAGCCAGTTCTCCGAGATCTTCGGCTCGACGGCGCCGACCATTGCGCCGAACTGGTGGAACACCGTCGGGAAATTCTGGCGTTTGATATCGCGATCGCGCTGGACCGCTACTCGCCCCAACTCCAGGGCGGTATCCATGAAGTTCGTGGCGACCGATCGCGATTCTTCGTCGCCCTCCAGGTAAAGTGCCACCAGGTAGTTGCCCTGGCCGCAGACGACCACTTCGGGGGCCGACAGGACCTGGGGACTGGTCATGCGAGTCGCTTCACAATGGATGTGCACGTAGTCGGCACGCCAGGCCTGCGGCGCGCGAAATGTGACCGCAAATTGCTTCGAGCCTTCCAGCAGCGACTGCCGCGTGCGTCTCAGCTTGAAATAAACAGCGCTGCCGCGCTGCAGCGTGCCGCCGGCCGCGACCGATTCCACCGGCGGCAGCATTTCGAATTTCACCACGGACGCATCCTTGGAGGTGGAATCGCCTTTCCCCGTGACCTGGGCGAGGTACTTCCAGCCTCCCGCCATCGAGAATGCAAGGCTGTCCGCCGCTTCCGTACGCTTTTCGACGACGACATTCCCCGCGTACGGGCTGGCTCCCGTTGTGCGAGGCTCATAATCCGCGATTTGCAGGCGGCGGTGCGGCACCGTGATCTGATAGCAGTTCTCGGCAAGCTCCGCTTCGTTGCCGTGTACGAGGGACGACACTTCAAACACGGCCCGCACAAACTTGCTTTGCGGCTCTTTCTCCGCGAATTCAGCGGGCGTGACATCGCGGCAACTGATCACCCGCATCACATCAAATCGCACGGTCGGTTCACCCGCGGCCGCAAACAGCGTCGCCGCGTGCGTCAAACAAATCAGAGCCGCAAAAGAAGAAAACGGAAACGGCCGCCCGTTCCCGCAATTCAAAGCGTTGCGATCCGTCACTGCCGGCCTCCTGGTCCGCATCGCGGCTGGTCGATGATCTGCGGTCAGCCGTCCTGTGGCCAGAAGCCGCCGCGCACTGCGGCAGCGAGTGCCTCCATCCTGGAGTTCCGCAATTCGGTGTTCGTGATTCGCAGAGTCTTCGGAGTCGAGTCGTTCGTCTCGAATCGTCAGAGTCCGCCAAGTGCGTGCTAGCAAGCCCGCGGGCTTGAGTCCCTTTGGCTTGCTGCATCGCTGCCGAACACGCCGTCTTCAGTCGGTCTTGGGAATCCTACGGCGATCGGCGACAGGGTCAAGTGTTCGAAAAACACTCCGCATCAGCTGTGGACGCGGGGAAAGTCGTCGCCGATTTCAAGGATGCCAGCTTCCGCGAACGCGAGTTCCTCGAGTCGGTTGCGGACGTCGCGATCCTTGCCGAAGGAGAGGGCCAATTGCACATAGGTGCTGTGGTGCCGGGCTTCGCATTCGAACAGGCTTCCGAAGAACTCCGCCAGTTCCCGGTCGTTGAGGCGTTCGCGCAGCAGGCCGAAGCGTTCGCACGATCGTGCCTCGATCAGGGAGGAGATGAGCATTCGGTCGATGGCTCGTTGCGGTTCCTGTTTGCGGACCAGTTCATGGAGCCGGCGGCCGTAGTTGCTCGGCGGGATTCTCCGGAATCGGACGCCTCGCCGGGCCAGATGCTGCAGGACCTGGTGGAAGTGGTCCAGTTCCTCGTTGATGATCCGGGTCATGTCCCGGCACAGCTGTTCGTGTTCGACGTAAGCCGACAGGAGGCTCATTGCCGTGCCGGCAGCCTTGCGTTCGCAGTGTGCGTGGTCGATCAGCAGTTCGTCGAGATGCGGCTCGACTTGTTGCAGCCAGCGCTCGCTCGTCGATGATTTCAGGTGCAGCATCGGTGTTTGTCCTCGGCGAAAACGGCGGGATTGGCTACTATCTTCCCAGCAGGCGCCCTCTTCGCCAAGCCGCGAGTCGCGAATCTTGAGGGCGTCCCCTTGCCGAGGCGGCGGCAGAATTTAGTCTGGTTGTTTCCTGCGAGTTGCCAACGCGTCCGGAAGGGGCGCGACACAAGGATTGCCCATGATTCTGCTGTCCGTGGAAAACGTGACGAAGCACTTCGGCCCGGAGCCTGTGCTGGCCGGTGTCACATTCGAAGTGCGGCCGGGCGAGCGGATCTCGCTGGTCGGTCCCAACGGGACGGGCAAGACGACTTTGTTGAAGATCATCGCCGGCCGCGAGGAGCCGGACAGCGGGACGGTGCAGCGTCATTCCACGGCCCGGCTGGGCTATCTGGATCAGCAGCCTCAGTTTGCTCCGGGGCGCACGGTGTGGGACGAGGCGATGGAAGCCCTTTCCGAGTTGACGGCCCGGGTGCATGAAGCGGAGCAGCTCGCCCATGCGCTGGCCGCGGCGGACGATCCCGCGGAGCACCGGCGGTTGGGGCTGCGCTACGACCAGCTGCACCATGAACTGATGCTGCGCGAGGGATATCATCTCGACCACAAAGTGGAACGGGTGCTGCACGGATTGGGGTTCGGACCTGAAACGTACCGGCAGCCCGTCGAGCAGCTGAGCGGAGGTCAGCAGAACCGGCTGCTGATGGCCAAGCTCTTGCTGGAAGAGCCGGACTTGATGCTGCTCGACGAGCCGTCGAACCATCTCGACATGGAGGCGACGCAGTGGCTTGAGGGGTTTCTTTGCCAGTCGCGCAGCGCCGTGCTGGTGGTGAGCCACGACCGGTTCTTTCTGGATCGCGTTGCCCAGCGGACGCTGGAGCTGTTTCTCGGCACGGTGGATTCGTACACCGGCAATTATTCCGCGTACCGGCGGCAAAAGGCCGAGCGTCTGGAGGTCCAGCGTCGCACGTACGAGAAGCAGCAGATCGAAATTTCGAAGATGGAGGACTTCATTCGCCGCAACCATTACGGCCAGAAGCACGCTCAGGCCGAGGATCGGCGCAAGAAGCTGGAGCGTATCGAGCGAGTGCCGCTGCCCCGCGAAATCGTCTCCCCGCCGATGGGGTTTCCCGCGGCTTCGCGGACGGGGGATGTAGCGCTGCGTGTGGAGGGACTGTCCAAGTCCTACGCGAGGCCCTTGTTCACGAATGTCTCGTTCGACGTGCTGCGGGGGGAGAAGTGGGGGATTCTGGGCCCGAACGGCGCGGGGAAGACAACGCTGCTGCTGTGCCTCCTGGGCATATCGAAACCGGACGCCGGGCGGGCCGTGATGGGCGCCAACGTCCGCGTTGCGTACTTCGACCAGCAACTGGCCGGCTTCGACGAGGCGCTTCCGGTGCTGGATGCCGTGCGGCCGGACGAGCGGGAATTCGCCGAGCAGCTGCGGCGCGACCTGCTGGCTCGCTTCGGCATCACCGGCGATATGGTCCATCAGCGAGTCACGAGTCTGAGCGGAGGCGAACGCAACCGGGTGGCGCTCGCGCGACTTTCAGCCACCGAAGCGAATTTCATGTTTCTCGACGAGCCGACCAATCATCTCGATCTGTGGTCGCGCGGCGCATTGGAGTCTTCGCTGCAGAAGTTCGACGGCACCGTCCTGTTTGTGAGCCACGACCGGTTCTTCCTGAACCAGGTGGCCGACCACCTGCTGGTCCTGGAGGACGGCAAGGTGCGCGTGATCGACGGAAATTACGACACATACCTCTACAGCCTGCGGGCAGCGGAAGACGCCGTGCAAAACGCGCCGGCAGAACCGGCAGGTGCGTTGCGCAATGAGCCCGACCGCAAGTCGGGCGAGAAAGCCGGGCGGCGCAAACGCAGGTTTCCCTATCGCAAAGTGGCGGATCTCGAAGCGGAGATCGCCGAATGCGAACAACGCATCGAGGAACTGCACGCGGCTCTGGGATCGGCCGATACGTTTCGCGACGGCGATCGCGTGAAACGCGCGATGGCCGACCTCGAGGACTGCAAGGCCGCGCTGGCGGGACTGTATGAACATTGGGAAGAGGCCGTCGAATTGAACTGAGCCTCCGCCGCGTCAGCGGCCGTTTTCTCAGACCAGTTGTCGGCCCAGTGCGACGAGGCACATGTCGTCTTCCGGCGGCTGTTCGCCCATGAACTGCGCCAGGTCGGAGATGATGCCGTCCCGTATGGCCTTCGCCGACGATGCGCCGACAATCTGCGACCGCAATCGGTCGATCCCGTAGAACTCGCCCTCGGTGTTGGCGGCTTCGGTGATGCCGTCGGTATACAGAACGAGGATGTCTTCCGGCTGCATCGTGAATTGATGCTCGACGAATCGGACTCGTTCGAGTGCGCCGAGCGGCGGGCCGTAGTTCTCCCGGTCGGGCTCCACGAGTCTGCCAGACCGCAGACGCACGAGCGGCGGCATCTGGCCCGCGCAGGACAACGTCACGAGGTGAGTTCGCGGATCGAGCACGGCAATCAGCAGCGTGATGAAACGCGAATCCAGATGCTGGCGCCAGAGGTTGTCGTTCAATTCGGTGAGGACTTCCCCGGGACTCTGCATGCTGGACGTAAGCAATCGAACCTCCGCGGACAGCTTTGACATCGAGATCGCGGCGGCGATTCCGTGTCCGGCCACGTCGGCGACGATGACGGCCAGGTTGTTCGACGGAGTGGAAACGTAGTCGAAATAGTCGCCGCCGATAATCTCCGCCGGCCGGTAATGGTCGGCGAACTCGTAGCCTGCGATCGCGGGCGCCTGTTTCGGCAGCAGGTCGCGCTGCACGGAGGCGGCCAATTCGAGGTCGCGCTCCATGGTCCGGCGCCGGAGTTCTTTCTCGTGCAATCGGGCAACCGTGATCGCCATCGCAGTCTGGGCCGCGATTCCCATCAGCAGTTCCAGGTCTTCCTGATGGAAAGGTCTCAGCCAGTTGCCGGTCTCAACCTGAACCGCGCCGAATGCCTCGCCGTTGTCGTCCACCAGAGGCGCGCACATGATCGAACGGATCTGCAGCTGCGAGACACTTTTCTGGTGCCGGAATCGCGGGTCATGCAGCGCGTCTTGCGACAGGATGGCCTTCTTGGACCTCATGGCCTGCTCGGCGATCGAGCGGCTGATGCGATTCTGGGTTTGGGACCTTTGCGGAGACTTGCTGACGATACGCGATAAATGCCCGTGTTCGTCCCGCAGTCCGATACACGTGTACTCGGCGTTCGGGATCATCGCCAGCAGGCAGTCCATGGACTGGTCAAAGATCTTCGGCTGGGAAAAACACCGGCCGAGATTCTGCGTGATGTCGAGCAGCGCGTGGAGTTTCGCCTGGGCCGTCAAACCGATGCGGGCCACGTCAAAGCGGGGCTGCATGTCCAGCGATAGTTGAACGGTGGGCGAGGACGGTTCGAGGTGGGCGAAATCCGTGTCGCAGTCGAGGATCTGGTCGGAAGGAACTCGCGGCGCCGTCTTTTCGCGAAACTCGAATTCCACGGCACTCAGCCGCAGCATATCCCCGTCGGAAAGCTGGCAGCGGCCCTGAATTACGAGATTGTTGAGCTTCGTCCCGTTGCGGCTGTTCAGGTCTTCGACGACGTAGTACTCGCCGAGCGACACGATGCGTGCATGGTGGCGGCTGACGGAATCGTGCGGCACCACGACATCGCAGTCGGAGTTCCGTCCCAGCAGGCACTCCTGAAATACCGGATAGGCCGTTCCGGGATTGGGCCCGCAAGTCTGCAGAAGAAAGGGCATCGAAATCGCGCTCCCGGGACACGAAGAGAGGCTGACCTTCAACCTATGGCCCGCCGCCGTGTGGTGCAATAGGCGGAGGCAACCGGCGAGGACCGGTCTTTTCACTGGCTCGTGCCGCCGGCTGAACTATACTGGTTCGCGGGGTTATTCCGTTCATGTCGGCTTCTGACAGTCTCTGGGAGTTGGGCATCATGATTCGTGCGAGTGGCTTGGCGGCGGCGGGATTGTTGTTCTTGATGCAGGGC
>CAIPEB010000395.1 GCA_903863885.1 uncultured Planctomycetaceae bacterium
CCTGGTGCTGCTGCAGACGCTGCCGCAGGTCGGCATCCTGGGCCAGCCGCCGTTCGATCTCGCGACTCAACTCGGCCGACAATTCGCCGTCGAGATATGCGACAAGATCATCGTCGGATGTGGGTTCGGGAAGTCCTTCTGATCTGGTCAAGTCATGAGTCATTGTCGAGCCCTCCCGAGGGCCTCAAACCGTCCTCGATGTACGGCTCCAAGAGCACTCGCAAATTGTCCCGCGCCCGCGACAACAGCGATTTGGTGGCCTGAATGGTCAGGCCCATCGATTCCGCGATTTCCGCGTAACTCATTCCCTCGAATTTCGACAGGAGCAGCGCCATTCGCTGCCGCTCGTTCAGCGATGTGACGGCCTGCCGCACGATCTCCGCGCGTTCCACTTTGTCCAGACGACGGGCCGGCATGGCACCGCTCGCGGCCACCGCCAACTGCTCCAGCGGAATGCCGGCGGAGCCGTCTCCCGGAGAATTCGACGCGTGAACCTCGCGACGCCGGGATTGCGACCGATTTGCGTTGCTGGCGACATTGTTGGCGATGGTGAACAGCCAGGTCGCGAACTTGGCATCGGGACGATATCGCTTGCGGGCCCGGTAGACCCGCAGGAAAACCTCCTGCGCCAGGTCCTCGGCCTGATCGCGAACCGCGACGAGGTGCTGCATGATCGAGACCAGCCGAGTCTGGTATCGCAGCACCAGTTCCTCGAATGCGGCCGCATCGTCATCGCGCACGCGCAGCATCAGCCGTACGTCTGGATCGAACAGCTCGTAGTTGTGCAGGGATGACTCGCTAACCGACACCAGGATATCTCTCGCTCTGCTGCCCCCTTCGCCAATGCACTTTGAAGTCTAGATCATCTCTCCCGCGGCTTCCAGCCTGACCGTCGTTCCCGGATCTTGAACCCCGCGAGTGAAGCGAAGTTTCTCCGTGAGTCGGTCTGACGCCGCATTCTGCCATAACTCGGGGGCCGGTCATGACGACTGCGACACAGCATCGGGTCCGGCGCTGCGGGGATCCGTGTCAGCCGGTCCACTGCCACCCGGGGCAGCACCGGCAGGGCCGCTTTCCGACATCTGCCTTCTGAGCTGGCCGCAAGCAGCCGAAATGTCCGACCCCTTGCGTTCGCGGAACTGGACGTTCACGCCGGCCTGTTCGAGTATCTCGCGGAATCGACCCTGGGCAGCTGGCGATGGCGTTCGATACGGCAGTCCGGCCACCGGATTATAGGGTATGACGTTCAGCAGTGCCGCGCGGCCGCGAAGCAGAGCGGCCAGTTGGCGTGCGTGTTCGGGCTGGTCATTCACATCGGCCAGCAGCACATACTCGAACGTGAGGCGTCGGGATGAGACCTCGAAGTAGTGGTCCGCCGCCGAAAGCACCGCTTCCAGCCCGGTCTTCCGGTTGATGGGCACAAGCCGGTTGCGAAGCTCGTCGTTCGGCGCGTGCAGCGAAACGGCCAGATGAAAACGCGCATCGAGCTTCGCCAGACGGCGTATGGCGGCGGGCAGACCCACCGTCGAGATCGTGATGCGCCGCACGCCGACACCGAGCCCTTGAGAATGAGAGGCCCGCTCGAGCGCCGGCAGGAGTTCGTTCAGATTCGCCAGCGGCTCGCCCATTCCCATTACAACGATGTGGCTGATCCGCTCGTCGGCCGGCAACAGCCTCGCCAGCAGCAGCATCTGCTCGAGGATTTCGCCGCGAGTCAGATTGCGCTGGACTCCGTCCAGTCCGCTGGCGCAGAAAACGCATCCCATCGCGCACCCGACCTGAGTGCTGATGCAGACGGTGCGGCGGGCGTTATCTCGATCCCGCAACAGCACGCATTCAATGCGGCCTCCATCGGCCAGTTGCAGCACGAGCTTCCTGGTTCCGTCCGGTGCCTTGTGCACTGCTGCGACCTGTGTCGTCCAGATCTGAAACTCGTCCTTCAGCGCAGCTCGCAGCGTCGCGGGCAGATCGCTCATGTCGTCAAACGAAACAGCGCGGCCCTGATACACCCAGCGTTCGATCTGGCGCGCGCGGAACTCGGCCTGCTCGTGCTCGACCAGCCACCTGCGCAATTCGTCCCGATCAAGTGTCAGCAAGTGTTTCATGCGTCGGGTGCCCGCCGCCGGGCGAGTTCGGCCCGGACAAGTGCTGCCAGCTTCCCGGACTTCAGCTCGCGCTCGAAAGCCGCAAAGTCCGGATAAACGAAGTGGCTGCAGAATCGCACCGCCCAGTTGTGCGAGAGCGGACTGATCGACACGACTACACCGCGGCCATGCTCGTGAGCTTCCCACATCTCGATCGCCGTCCCCATCGACGCCTGCGGAACAAACGCCACGACGACGTCCACTTCGCGGCACAGGCGATTGTGGCGGTAGAAGACGGCCCTCGCCTTGTCGTCCTCATAATCGAGCGAGTTGGCGTGGTCCGCCAGCGGATCGTAAATGTCCGCGTCGGGAAAGTGCTCGGCCAGCAGCGTTCGAAGCCGCGGACGATAATCCTGATCATGCAACGAAGCGTCGGCGTGCGAGCCCTGCATGATGCCTGCAAGAAAAAATCGCATGAAAAACACCTGAGACAGAGCGGCACATCGTACGGTTGCACCGCAGCGAACCCATTCCGCACGGCCATCACGAGCGACGCGACGCATCGGCCTGCCGCACCTGTCCCCATTCTGCCGACTCGAGAGCGAATTGGCCAGCGGCGACTCGAAGGCCGCCTTACAGCGAGCCCCGAAAGCAGCCGAAAAGACAGCCGAGAAAACCGGCCCCGAAAGCAGTCCCCGAAAGGCCAGGGCGACACGTATCGGGTTGCGGACTATGATGGCGGGAAGTCGGTCCCAAAATGCAACCTGACGGTCGTGCGACATGAAAGTGAAGCGATCCTCGTCCGCCCGGAAATCCCCGCCGCGGGGCGGCAGCTCCCGCGCCGTGGATTTTGTGATGCAGATGATGGCCATTCCGGGCGGCAGCGGTCGGGAACGCCAGGTCGCGTCGTTTGTTATGGACCAGCTCGAGCGGGCTGGACTTCCGCGCGACCAGTTCCGCATGGATTCCGCTCACCGCAAATCGCCTCTGGGCGGAGAGTGCGGCAACCTCATCCTGAAGCTGCGCGGCACCCAGCGAGGGCCTCGCCGCTTGCTTTCGGCGCACCTCGATACGGTGCCCCTGTGTGTCAACACCCGTCCCGACCGCCGCGGCCGAATCGTGCGTTCGGGCAACCCCGAAAAAGGACTGGGCGCCGATGACCGCGCGGGATGCGCCGTGTTGCTCAACACGGCGTTCGAAATCATCCGCCGCGGACTGCCCCACCCGCCGCTGACTTTCTGCTGGTTCGTGCAGGAAGAAGTGGGCCTGATGGGCTCGCGCCATCTCACCACATCCATGCTCGGCAAGCCGGCCGTCGGATTCAATTTCGACGGAGGCTCCGCCGCCAAACTGACCATCGGTGCAACCGGCGGCTATCGCATGACCGTGGAAATCCAGGGCCTGGCCAGCCATGCGGGCGGCGCGCCCGAGCAGGGCGTCAGCGCGATCGCGATCGCGGCGCTGGCCATTGCCGACCTCCACCGGTCGGGCTGGCACGGCGACATCCAGCGTGACGGACTGCACGGAACAAGCAACGTCGGTGTGATCTCCGGCGGCGCAGCAACGAACGTCGTCGCCGATCGGGTCACGGTTCGGGTCGAAGCTCGCAGCCACGATTCGGCGTTCCGACAGCGGATCGTCGCGGAAATCGAAGAGAGCTTCCGGAACGCCGCAAAATCCGTCACGAATGTCATGGGGCAGTGCGGCAGCGTGGCGATTGACGGGCGGCTGGATTACGAGTCGTTTCTGCTCCCACGCAACGAACCGGCCGTTGAAATGGCCGATGCGGCCGTTCGCTCGATCGGTCGCCAGCCGGAACGGACTGTCACCAACGGCGGACTCGACGCCAACTGGCTTTTCCGTCACGGCATCCCCACCGTGTCGCTGGGCTGCGGCCAGAAGGACCAGCACATGCGCAGCGAAACACTGGATCTGGACGAATTCGAAGACGCCTGCCGAGTCGCTCTGCATCTGGCCACATCAGGGAACCTACATGACGCACCCACGCGAGAATGACCGCGACGATCTCGACCGGGAGGTGTGTCTGTGCTTCCACGTCACGCTGCGGAAACTGAAGCAGCATCTGCGAGTCGCCAAACCGCAATTCGCTTCTCAACTCAGTGAGTGCTTCGGTGCGGGCACGGGGTGCGGATGGTGCCGCCCCTTCCTGCGCAAGTTGCACGAGGCTGGATCCGCGCCGCCCGCCTCACCCATCCTGCCCGATGCTGCCAGCTATCAGTCGGCACGCGGCGAATACCTGGCGCGAACTGCACAAAACAGGGTAGATGCCGATTCCGGTTCAGGTCGCCAACCGAGCGCGGATGACGCGGACGCAGGTTCCGCGCAGTAGTTGTCGCCAGCTTGCCTCCCGCGCGTTACTCGCTCGACCGGCGTCAGACTCCCAAATCGCCTCGTTCTATTTTCCCTATTCCGCCGCGTTCGCCCCGTAAGCCGAGATCGCCGCAGCGGCGTGGCGACGCTTTGCCGTGTTGGTCACATTCTTCTATTGCTGCAACGGGCCGCTTTGACTACAAGCCCCGCTTGTCTCTTCCGCGCGGTGCGTCCGGAACCGCACCGCGCTGTCTTGTCTTTTGTTCGTCGAACGCACGCAGGCATGGAAAGGAAACAGACATGTTTGCGCCGCTGAGAAGTCGTCGCGGCTTTCTGATGAGCTGCGCTGCCGCTGTTTGGTTGCTCGTGAAGCGTGTTTCGGCCGAAGATACGCCGGGCGCACAGATCGCGGACTTGAAGGACCAGTTGGAAAAAGGTCTGCGGGCCCGCCGGCCTGAAGAATTCGCATTTATCGCCCGCGTGCTGCAGATGGTCGACGAAGGGACGCTGCCATTGGAACTGGTCAAGGGCACGTTTCAGTGGGCGCGGAAGAAGGCGGATCTCAAGAAGTATCCGTTCCCTTACTTTGAACAGGCGCTGCGGATTCGTGCGAAACGCATCGGCATCGTGATCTGAACGAGCCGGAATTCGCCTGAAGTCTCTCGTCCCGAAAATCTCTCGTCCTGCGCGGCTATTGCCAGTAACCGCCGCGTGAATGGTCGTAGGTCGCCTCACTTCCTTGACGCGACTCGTCGAATCGCCCGTCGCGATAGACTTCGTGTCCCATTACCCACGTGCGCACCGGCCATCCGGTCAGTTTTGTGCCGTGCCAGGGACTCCAGCCGCACCGAGTTTCCTGCAGTTCGTTGCGGATTTCGGCCGTCTTGTGCATGTCGACAAGTACGAGGTCCGCATCGTAGCCGCGGGCGATTCGTCCTTTGTTGACGATATCCCACACCCGTGCCGGTCCGTCGCACATCCAGGATGCAATCTGGTCGAGCGAACATCGCCCTCGACTGGCCTGATCGAGCATGAGCGGCAGAAAGTTCTCGACGGCGGGCAGGCCGGACGGTGACTGGGGATACGGCCGCTGCTTTTCCTCCAGCGTGTGCGGCGCATGATCGGTCGCCAGGATCTGGATGCGTCCGTCGAGCAACGCCTGCCAGAGTTCCTCGGTATCGGCTTTGGTCTTCAACGACGGGTTCATCTGGACGAGCGTGCCGAGCCGCTCGTAGTCTCCGACGTCAAACAGAAGATGATGCGGACAGACCTCGGCCGTGATCAATCCGCCGTGGTCTGCAACGAGGTTCGCTTCTTCTCCAGTGGAAACGTGCAACAGATGAAACCGGTGCCGATGGCGCCGGGCCAGGTCGAGCGCGCGGCGAGTCGAGCGGATGGCCGCTTCGTGGTCTCGTATCCGCGAGTGGTCGGCCACGTCGCGGCTCTCGGCGAATTTTGCCGCATTGTTCCTGACGGTCGCTTCGTCCTCGCAGTGGGCACAAATCGGCAGCGTGGTTTCGCCAAAGATCCGCTCCAGCGCATCCTGGTCGTCCACGAGAAGATCCCCGGTGCTCGATCCCATGAAGATCTTGATGCCGGGAGTCCGTCGAGCGGCCCGCAGTTCGTCGAGGTTGTTCGGAGTAGCTCCGACATAGAAGCCGTAATTGACCAGCGATTTCCCGGAGGCCAATTGCAGTTTCTGATCGAGCAACTCGCAGGTGGTGGTGGCGGGCCGCGTATTGGGCATTTCGAGAAACGTGGTCACGCCCCCCTTGGCACAGGCGCGGGAAGCCGTCCGCAGGTCTTCCTTGTGGGTGAGTCCCGGATCGCGAAAGTGAACCTGGTCGTCAATAACTCCGGGCAGAAGGTACAGGCCGGTTGCATCGACCGTTTCGTCGGCCTGCGTCTGGATCGCCGGATCGATATCCGCGATCGTGCGGCCGTCGATCAGCACAGAGACCCGCCGGCAGCCTTCCGGAAGCACGACGGTGGCATTGCGAATTACGGTCTTCATGGCTGACACCCGAGTGGCATTCAAGTCGCGGATTTGAAGCGACGCCCGATCGTCGGGACGTCCACGCTCATGTTCGCCAACGTATCGCAGCCCGTCAATCGCGGAGTCTGGAGTCTGGAGTCTGGAGGCAGGAGTCTGGAGTCTGGAGGTGCGATACTCCACGCCGGCATCTGGCATCCGGCATCCGGCATCCCGACGGCCTGTTTTCAACCGAGTCAACTCGCTCTTAGAATGCCGTTGGCAATTCGGGCCGCGTGCAATCTGCCGCGGCACAGTTCATGGTGGTACGGCAATCAGGCTGGCGAGGTGCAACATGCTGACGAAACAACCACGTTTTTTCGTGCTTGGTTTGGTTGCGATCGGTTCTTTTGCCATGGCGGCAGGGGTGGTGCTGACAGGTTTTTCGGCTGGGGCCGCCGAGGAATTCAACTATGACGAGGCGAAGGTCGGGCAGTTCACCTTGCCCGACCCGCTGGTCATGAACAATGGCGAGAAGGTGACGACGCCCGAACAGTGGAAGGAAAAACGCCGTGGGGAGATTCTCGAACTGTTCCGCACGCACATGTTCGGACGCAGTCCGGCCGCGCCGCGCGATCTGTCCTTTCAAGTGACGTCCGTGGACAAGCACGCGCTGGATGGCAAGGCAATCCGCAAGGAAATCTCTATCTGGTTTACGGCCGACAAGAAGGGGCCGCGGATGGATCTGCTGGTTTATCTGCCGGCCGACGCCAAAGGGCCGGTGCCCATGTTTGTCGGGTTGAATTTCAACGGGAATCATGCGATCAGCAAGGACCCGGGCATTACGCTTTCGCAGTCCTGGATGTCGAACGATCGGGAGGGGGTCAAGGACAATCGGGCGACCGAGAAAAGTCGCGGGTCGGAAGCCAGTCGCTGGGCGGTGGAAATGATCCTCTCCCGCGGGTACGGGCTGGCCACCGCGTATTACGGCGACATCGACCCCGATTTCGACGACGGTTTCAAGAACGGCGTGCAGCCGCTCTTCTACCGCGAAGGCCAAACAAGACCGGCCGCCGACGAATGGGGTTCGATTGCGGCGTGGGCCTGGGGACTGAGTCGTGCAATGGACTATTTCCAGACCGATGCGGACATCGACGCGAAGCACGTGGCCGTGATGGGCCACTCGCGACTGGGCAAGACCGCATTGTGGGCCGGTGCGGAGGACGAGCGGTTCGGCATCGTGATATCGAATGATTCCGGTTGCGGCGGGGCCGCACTGAGCCGACGCATTTTCGGAGAAACCGTAAACCGGATCAACAACTCCTTCCCGCATTGGTTCTGTGCCAACTTCCGCAAGTACAACAACAACGAGAATGCGTTGCCGATGGACCAGCACGAATTGATCGCGCTTGCGGCGCCTCGGCCGGTTTATGTCGCCAGCGCCGAAGACGATACCTGGGCTGATCCTCGCGGCGAGTTTCTTTCCGCAAAATATGCGGATCCGGTCTATCGGTTGCTGGGAACCAGCGGACTGGGGGCCGACGATATGCCGGCCGTGGGACAGCCGATTATGAACACCATCGGTTACCACATTCGAAAGGGCAAGCACGACGTCACGGACTACGACTGGAAGTGCTACCTCGACTTCGCCGACAAGCACTGGGGAAAGCCCGGGACAAAACCCGCGAATTGATGCGGATTGATGGGCGGGTTCGGGTTGCCCGTCCGTTGCGATTCGTCGCAGCAACAGCAGGCCTGCAGATGCTGGTAGGCTGCAGGGGCGGAGCTGGATGGGTGTTGGTTTCCTCCGGACTCCGGACTTATCTGTCGGCAGACTGGGCGCGGACTACATTGCCTTCGTCGGGCGACGTGGCAGAGCGGGTGTGTGACCAGGCCGCGGGGCCTTGCGGTTCGCTGACCGCCTGCAGCTTGATCTCCGCCGGCATGCGCTGAGCATCGAGCGGCCGCGATTCCCGCATGACCTGCTGCAGCAGTTCGGGCGAGGGCTGGGTGAGGATCAGCAAGCGATCGCCGCCTTGAGGTTGATTGCGGGGGCGAATGATGCAGATTAATTCAGAATCCCCTGCGGCGGACGCGAGCGACGCATTGGAAATCGGAGGCGCGTGGGGTGCGGGCTGCGATCCGGCGACGGGACCGGCGTTGGGAATCGGCATGACGTTCGCGACGGGAATCGTGTTTGCGACCGGAGTTATGTTCGGAACCGGTGCTGCATTTGCCGCCGACCGGACCCGCGAGTCGGCCATTGCGACGGGCATCTCAGGTGGCGGAGCGTCCCGGCGAACGGCACCGGCTTGCCGCGTGTCCTCCGCCAGGAGCGGTCGGGGCTGTTGACGATCGTAGATTGAACGCTGCCCGATCTGGTCCAATTGCCACTGAATGGCGGTCAATCCGGCATAGATCCCTTCCTTATCAGTGGGATCGGCCGCATTGCAGATACCGATGAGCATGCCATCCTTCGAGAAAAGGCCTCCGCCGCTTCGGCCTTCCACGGGCTGCCCGGCGACTTCGAAGTTCGGAGCGCCGAGGTACTTGTCGATTGCCGTCACCTGGCTGGCCACTACGGTCGGATCCGCGCCGTGATTGCATCCAACCGAGAACACCGTGTCGCCGCGCTGGATCGCGTAGCCGCGAGGAGCGACGCGCACGGGCCGAAGCTCGACGCTCGGCACGATGCTGATCAGACCGAGATCTCGCTCAAGGTCGAAGCCGACGAGCTGTCCTCGCACGGTTTGAGGCGAAGCGCCCGCGAACAGATCAACAGAGATTATGCCTTTGCCCTTCGAGTCGCGGAACAGGTGTCCGCACGTGATGACAAGCGCTTCGCCATCGTGCGTATCGATCACCGTTCCCGTGCCGACTGACTGTCCGGACGGATCTTCGACACGGATGCGTACCGTCGCCTGAAACGCCGTCTGCGAGTCAACCGGACTGTTCGTCGCGGTGGGACGCAGGTTCGGTTGTGCCGTCGATTGTGAACTGACCGGTACCGTTCCTTGTGAACTCATCTGCGGACGCGGAGGCGGCGCTGCTGCGGAGACATTGCTCACGGCGTACTGGTTGTTCGCAGCTGCCGAACCGGGGACCGGATAGATCGGCTGACGCGGCTGGCCGGCCGGCGGATTAGGGGATCCGGCGGGAATGGCCTGTTGTCGCTGCGCCGCCATCTGTGCAGGCGCGGCCATTTGCCCGGAAGCCATCTGGCTCGGGGGGGCCATCTGGTGGGTGGCACCGGCCATCTGGTGGGTGGCACCTACTTGGCTGGAGGCCGGGCTGCCGGTTCGACCCCCGGCTGACGCTAGCAATTGCGCGAGTTGGGCATAACTCGCGCCGCCCGTGGTGCGGTTAACCTCGCGTCCATCCACGACCAGTACGAAGCAAGGAACGAGAGTGACTCGATAGTTCGCAGCCTGCTGCGGATTCCGGTCGACGTTGATCTGTTGAATCGGGTAGCCGTCGGCGATCAGCCGCCGGACGGTGGGCTCGGTGGCTTTGCATGCACCGCACCAGTCCGCGGTGAACTCCAGCAGCACCGTATCGCCGGCACCGGCGACCGACAGAACGAGAGCGAGCGCATGAGCTGCGACCATCGGTTCCCTCCATGGATCGATGTGTCACGAAAAAGCATGAGCGTCCCAGCAGATCAACCTCCTGTCGATCTTGCAGCCGCCCTGGTCGAATGACCTCAAGCAGAGCGGTTTTGTTGTTGGCTCATTGCGTTTTCGGGGGTCGGGAATGTCCTCGGAAATTGAAATTCTTACAAGACCAGAATCCGGCACAGCGGCGATCCGTCTGCAAGCAAAATCGTGCGAGCGGATCCAAACTCCAGGGCCGTCGGCGATTAAGTGCAGACGCCCGCAACACGCGATTGGGGACCCGACGCCGTAATGCCAGCCGAAATCGCAGATAATGCAGGCTGTGTGCCAAAGGCGGGGAAAGAGATGCCGGATGCCGGTAGGCTGTAGGCTGTAGGCTGTAGGGGCGGATTGCCACAACCTTTAGGTCTGTAGGGGGTAGTCGGCAGATGCCGAGTTTGAAAGCCAAACTCTCTCCAGACTCCAGACTCCAGACTCCAGACTCCAGACTCTGGCCTACGCCTCGATGTACCCGACGACGGAAGACGGTTCGGGCGTCTTCAGGCCTTGGGCCTTCATTTCCGCAATGTGGCGTTTCAGGGCTTCGGTAATCAGAGTCTTCGCTTCGGCGAGCGACTCGCCGGAGGCTACGCATCCAGGGACGTCTGGAACGTATGCGCCGTAACTTGTTTCGGACTTCTCGAAAATCACGGCGTAGCGCATCGATCGGGCTCCCCAACCCGAGCCAGTTTCCAGAATTGACGGCGTGCTTCCTCGGGCAGTCTTCGAAGTATCTATTGACGATCCGAACGGGTCAATAGTCGGCAGTCGCGGTGATAGCATGACCTCTGTTCGGGTGGGAGACAGGGCTCACCCCACGGAAATCGGACTACTCCCGAATATGGCGAGGCTGGGCTACAATCTGAGACTTTGCGGGGGCATCCGCCGGGCATACGCCGGCTGCGGCGTCGGTCTGCGAAGGCTGTGCCGGCGACGGGTCTATCAGGCGTTTTTTCAGGGCGTTCGTGTTGCGCGCGGCGCGGGGATTCCATGAGTAAAGCTCGAAAGATACTGGTCACGGCAGCGCTTCCTTACGCGAACGGTCCGATTCACCTGGGGCATCTCGTCGAGTACATCCAGACGGATATCTGGGTTCGCTTCCAGAACTTGCGCGGGAATCGCTGCATTTACATCTGTGCGGACGACACTCACGGCACGGCGATTATGAAGAGCGCGCGGCAGCGAGGCTGCACGGAAGAGCAGTTCGTCGCGATGATGCACGACGCTCATCGACGGGATTTCGCCGGTTTCGACGTCGAGTTCGACAACTACGGCAGCACGAACAGTCCCGAGAACCGCGAGTACTGTGAAGAGATCTGGCGGGCTCTCCAGGACAAAGGACTGATTGCTCAGCGTCAGGTTGTCGAGCTTTTCGACAGCCAGACGGGCGAGACGCTGCCCGATCGTTTTGTCAAAGGCACGTGCCCGAATCCGCGTTGCGGCGCGACCGACCAGTACGGCGACAACTGCGACCGTTGCGGTTCGACCTACAGTGCGATTGACCTGATCGATCCGATCAGCACCATCAGCGGCACGCCCCCGGTCAAAGGCGAGTCCGAGCATTTCTTTGTGAACATCGAGGCCTTGCACGAATTTCTTGACGAATGGACGCAATCGGGCGAGCACCTGCAGGACGAGGTGGCCAACTACCTGAAAAGCCACTTCCTCGAGGCACCGCTGCGCGATTGGGACGTCTCCCGTCCGGCGCCCTATTTCGGTTTCGAAATCCCGGGCACACACGGGCGGCACTATTGGTATGTCTGGTTCGATGCGCCGATCGGCTACATGGGTTCAACGCGCGAGTGGTGCAAACGCCGGGGCGAGGATTCGGATGAATGGTGGCGGGGTGAATCGACCGAAATCCATCACTTCATCGGCAAGGACATCCAGTATTTCCACTGCCTGTTCTGGCCGGCGATGCTCCGCGTCGCCGGCTTCAATCTGCCGGACAAGGTGCACATCCACGGGTTCCTGACCGTCAACGGCCGCAAGATGTCCAAACGCGACGGCACGTTCGTCATGGCGGCGACGTACCTCAAACATCTGGATCCGGCCGCGCTGCGATATTACTACGCAGCGAAGCTGGGACCGCGGCTCGACGACATCGACATGAACCTCGACGAGTTCGTCGCCAAGGTCAACGCGGATATCGTCGGCAAGGTCGTCAATCTGGCGAGCCGAACTGCGAAGTTCGTCGAATCAACCGGCCTGTCCCCGGTCTATCCGGACGACGGCGGACTGTTTGCCCAGGCGGCGTCCGTTGCGGACGAGATTGCCGCGGCGTACGAGTCGTGCGACTACAACCGCGCGGTGCGATTGGTGCTCGAGATGGCCGACCGAGCCAACCCGTACGTGGAAAACGCGGCGCCGTGGAGCCTGAAGAAGGATCCCGGCCGCGCGAAAGAGCTTCAGGACGTCTGCACCGTGGCGCTCAATCTGTTCCGACAGATTGCGGTCTACCTGTCGCCCGTGCTGCCGCGACTGGCCAAACAGACCGAGGAACTCCTGGGCCAGCCCATCCGACATTGGGACGAAGTGCAGACTCCGCTTGTGGGAACGCCGGTCGCCCCCTTCCGCCACATGATGCAACGCATAGACAAGAAGGACGTGCAAGCCATGATCGAGGAAAGCCGCGAATCGGCGCTCGGCGCCGAATCGCCGAAACCGCAGCCGCTCCAGGACAGCGACGAGGCGCTGAAGGCCGAACCGCTCGCCCCCACCTGCACGATCGACGACTTTACGAAGGTCGATCTGCGCATCGCACGAGTGGTTTCCGCGGAACATGTACCCGATGCGGAAAAGCTGCTGAAACTCGTGTTGAGCCTCGGCGGCGAAGAACGTCGCACCGTATTCGCGGGAATCAAGAAGGCTTATCAGCCCGAACAACTCGTCGGGCGCATGGTCGTCATGGCGGCGAACCTCGCACCTCGCAAGATGAAGTTCGGTCTCAGCGAAGGCATGGTCCTCGCTTCAGGTCCCGGCGGAGCCGAAGTTTTTCTGCTCGGCGCCGACAGCGGCGCGAAGCCCGGCCAGCGAGTGCACTGACCTTGCGTGGAGGCGAGGGCCATGAGGTGGGCCGGTCGGGAGGCGTTCGCCGCGTTGCGGTCTCCTGACCGCATCCCTCCCGGGAAACACCCTGAGCCCGGCCCGCAACTTGGTCCATGCCGCCGAGTCTGTCAGTTCAGTCAGGCTTCGACCGATTCCACATCGACCCAGCGCTGCTCGCGATGGCTCCTCAGGATCGCCTCGCAGAGCAGGATCTCGCGGTGTCCGTCGGCGAACGTGGGGAACGTCGGCCGGCCGGCGAATTCGCCCGATTGGATCGACTGATAGAACGCGCGGAAGCACTGTTTGAAGGTGTCCGGGAATCCTTCGTTGTGGCCGCCCGGATAGTCCGTGCATCGGCGGGCTTCGCTGCCCAGCAGTGACGGATCGCGCAGCAGCAGTTCGTTGGCCCGGTCGCGATGGCCGACCCACAGCTCATTCGGCCTTTCGCTGTTCCATGCCACGGCCTGCTTGGAACCGGCGATTTCATAACGCAGGCAATTCTTGCGTCCGGCGGTCACCTGCGAAACGGTCAGCGATCCTCGCGATCCCCCGCGGAAGCGAAGCAGAATGCAGCCATAGTCCTCGGTGGTGATCCGGATCGGTTCGGTCGCGGCGACTTTCTGCTCCTTGCCGCTGAAGGTCTCCACTTCCCCCTTGGGACGCAGACGCTGCGGGTAGATCGTCTTCAGATCCGCACAAACCGATTCCACTTCGAGAGCGGTGACTGAGTGAATCAGGTCGAGCCAGTGCGTGCCGATGTCGGCCACCGCACGCAATTCACCCCCGTCCTCGGCAACGACCCGCCAGTTGAAATCGGTGGGATGGAACAGCCAGTCCTGGACATAGCTGCCCGTGACATGCAGGACTTCGCCCAGCGTTCCATCGTGCGTCCGCTGCGCGACTTCGCGGGAAATCGGATAGAAACGGATGTTGTAGTTCACTCCCGCGGCCAGACCCGACTCGCGAGCCAATCGCACCAGTTGCGCGGACTCGCTCGAGTTCATCGCCAACGGTTTTTCGCACATGACGTGCTTGCCTGCCCGCAGCACGGCAGCAGCCATCTCGAAGTGGTAGCGGTTCGGCGTGGTGATGTGCACGGATCGGACCTCGTCGTCCGCCAGTACCTCCCCAAAACTCGAGTAGGCCTTTGCCAGTCCCAATCGGGCCGCGGCCTGCCGCGATTTCTCCGGCGTGATGTCCAGGATGCCGGATACCGCGATTCCGGCTCGCAGCAAACCTTCCACATGAACGGGTCCGATGAATCCGGCGCCAACGACCGCTGCCTTGATCGACGACATCTGGTATGTTCCTTGCAACGGGCGCGGCCCGCATCAATGGGAATTCTCGGAATCCGTCTAGGGTTGGGGCGAGTCGACCTGAATGAACGGATTGTCTGCGCCTTCCGGTTTGTCGGGTTCCGGCTTTTCGCTTTCAGGTTGCGGCTCCGGAGGCTGCATGTCCGGAGGCTGCATATCCGGAGGCTGCATATCCGGAGGCTGCATATCTGGGGGCTGCATGTCCGGGGGCTGCATATCTGGGGGCTGCATGTCCGGGGGCTGCATGTCGTTCAGGTTTCGAGGGCCCTCCGGCGCGACCTGGAACGGATGAATGTTCCGTGGCTGCTGGAGATCCCGCAGCATCTGCATCTGCATCGGATCGAACTTCATCGGAGCGGGCGGTTGCGGCGGGTTCGGGGGCAGGGCGAGCTTGAGCAGTCGCGGCGCCTTGAGCAACACGATTACGAGAATGGCGATGCCGATGCCGAGCCCACGACGGACTGCTGTTTTCGGGGCGGGAGACGAAAGCGGCCGCCCGAACGGTTCGCCCGCCGGCGAAGCCCATTCGGGGCCGGGTTTCGGTTGCTGTGCGGGCGCAAAGGGTCTCGGCTGCTGTTTGGGGACAATCCGCTCGCGTGCAGGAGCCTGCGGCTTCGGTTCCCGCTTCGCGACGGTATCTTCCAGTTCGCGCGGGCGGAACGTGGCTCCGCACGTACGGCAACGCACGAGCGGATTCGGCAGGTGGTCTGCGGCTCGCAGGCGTTTTCCGCAATCGGGACAGTTGAATTCCATGGTTGGTCTTCTCACCAGATTGAACCGGCCGTCGCCGAACGTGCGGATTCGCAGCAGGCATGCCAACCCGCTACGGCAACGGCTTAGAACAATGCCATCGAAAGCTTGCGGCGGTAGTTGGTCGTCAGCTCTGAATCCTCGGGCAGCACGCGGAAAATGTCAATCATCAACTTCCGTGCCCGTTCCCCCGTGTTTTTGCGGTCGCGCTCGACGAGCGACAGGCAGATCTGCAGCGATTCCTCAAACTGTTGTGCGCCGACGAGCGACTCGGCCAGTTGCAGCTGCAATTCAAGGTTGTCGGGATCGGCCTGTGCCGCAGCCCGATACTCGGCAAGCCCTTCGGACGACTTCTGGCCCAGATCGAGAGCCGCTTTGATCTTCTGGGCTTCGGGTTCCAGGAACCCTCTCCGCTCCAGTTCGGCGATCACTTCGCGAGATTCGTCGAGACGATCCATGGCGAGCAGCGTGCGGGCCAAGCCGATCTGAGCTTCGTGAACCCTCGGATTTTCGGCCACGAATCGCCGATACAGTCGTTCGGCCAAGGCCAGGTCGACCGCTTCGGCGTCGCGTGCGTCGCCCAGGCAGTGAGCGGCCAGCATTCGGTCGAGCCATGTGCGAATCTGCGGTTCGGGCATGACGCCGGTGAAGCCATCGAGAATCTCGCCGCCGCTCACGGCAAACACGGCCGGAATTCCCTGCACTTTGAATTGGGCCGCCGCATCGGGCATTTCATCCGTATTGGCCTTCACCAGGATGAAGCGTCCTCCGTGCTGTTCGGCCAGCCGCTCCAGGACCGGGCCGAGCGCGCGGCACGGCGCGCACCAGGGCGCCCAGAAATCGACCACGACGACCGCGCTGCGCGACTGGTCGAAAACATCGGCCTGAAAGGCCTCTTTGGTGGTGGAAATTACCCAGCCTGCAGGCTCGGAGCGTGAGTTGCTTGTGTCGGACTCGTTCATGGCATTGGTTGCACGGGGCGTGGTTAACCCAAAACGGCGGGAAAGCCGAATGCCGGGGCATCGGCGAAGCCAAGCTGTAGCTTCTGTACCAACCAGTCTAAGGGCATACTCGGGTCCGGCAAAGTGCCACACGGTCCGGGTCCCTCGGAGGGGAGCGCAGTTTTGGGTTGAGTTTCACACCCCCTCCGCAGGCAAACCGGGCTGCCCGGGGCGGCTTGACCCTTGCCCGAACGGGCCAAATAGTCGAACATGTCAGAGAGGCACCGCCTCTGCATTCCTTCCTTATGGGTAGGTTCATGAGACGAACTCTGCTGAAGTCGAAAATCCATCGCGCCACGGTCACGGACGCGCAGTTGCACTATCCTGGCAGCATCACGATCGATCCGGTTCTCATGGCGGCCGCAGACATTGTCGAGCACGAGCGAGTCGAGGTCTACAACGTGACCAACGGTGCCCGCCTTGCCACCTATGCGATCAGCGGCGAGCCCGAGTCGGGCGTGATCTGCATCAACGGCGCTGCCGCCCATCTGGTTGACCCGGGGGATGTGGTGATCATCGCCTCGTATGCGGAATACGAAGAAAAGGAACTCACCGGGCACAATCCGCGAGTCATCCTGGTGGACAGCCAGAATCGCATTCGGCACGAGGCGGCACCTACGCGGTGATCCTGGGACACCCCGCACGACTTGTTACAGGACATCACCGCCATGCATTGCTTCGAGCAGCGCCGCGAGCGACTCCGTTCCCTGTTGAAGAGTGCCGAAGTTGATGCGTTGCTGGTGACCCGTTTTACGAACGTCACGTACCTGACGGGTTTTAAGGGTGAGGACAGCTACCTGCTCCTCACCCGGCACGGGGAAGTCCTGCTGAGTGATCCCCGCTTCACCGTTCAGCTGGAAGAGGAATGTCCCGGCATTGAGCGGGAAATCCGCCGCCCCGGTTCGCCCATCGTCGGCTCGGTCGTGCGCGCCGTTCTCGCTTTGGGCCTCCGTACGCTGGCCATCGAGGCGGGTTCGATGACGGTCGAGGTGTTTCAGAAGCTGAACAGCGAATTGGCCGCTGTGACGATCCAGCCAAAGTCGGGGCTGGTCGAGCAGCTGCGGGAGATCAAGGACAAGGACGAGATCGACGAGATTCGCCGCGCGGTCGAGATCGCCGAGCGTGCGTTCAGTGTCGTGAAGGCATCGCTTCGTCCGGACTTTACCGAGAAGCAGGTTGCCGATGCTCTGGAGGCCCAGATTCGCGCGTTCGGCGGCGACTGCTGCAGTTTCTGGCCGATCGTGGCGGTTGGGCCGCGAGCCGCCTTGCCGCACGCTCGCCCGGGGGGCAACCGCATTGAACAGAGCAGCTTCGTATTGATCGATTGGGGCGCGAGGGGGCCGAGTCTCTACCTGAGCGACTTGACTCGACTCGTCGTGACCCGCAAGCCGCCGTCGCGGCTGGAGAAGATCTACGAAATCGTCCTGGCGGCCCAGCGGAGCGCGATCGACGCGATTCGTCCCGGGGCCATCATGGAAGACATCGACGCCGCAGCCCGGCGTGTGATCACCGAGGCCGGCTACGGCCGCCGATTCAGCCACTCGCTCGGCCACGGGATCGGTCTGGAAGTCCACGAACAACCTCGATTGGCGGTGGACCAGAAACGCCCGCTGAAAGCCGGAATGGTCGTAACCGTTGAACCGGGCGTCTATCTGCCGGAGTGGGGCGGCATACGGATCGAAGACGATGTGCTCGTGACCAAAGACGGCTGTGAAGTACTCAGCCGGTGTCCCAAAGAGTTCGCCCAGTGCTTTATCGGCTGACGGCAAGTTTGCCGCAGTTTTCCTTGCTCGGCAGAACGGAGCGGAGTCCCCACATGATCGACATCCCGCGCATCCAGGCAACCCTGCGTGAAAACCGGCTCGACGGTTGGCTGCTTTACGATTTTCGCGGAAGCAACGCGCTGGCGCGCCGCATCCTGGGACTGGACGGACGCGGCATGTCTTCACGTCGCCTGTTGTACTGGATACCCGCGCAGGGCGAGCCCAGAAAGCTAGTTCATCGGATCGAATCCGCGGCACTGGACGACCTGCCCGGCTCCAAGCTGGTCTACCTTCCGTGGCAGCAGTTCGAAGAGGGAGTCGCTTCACTGGTGAGTGGATCCGGACGGATCGCGATGGAGTACGCGCCGCGGAACTCCAATCCCTACGTGTCCCGCGTCGATGCGGGCACCGTGGAGCTGGTCAGGAGTCTCGGAGTCGAAGTCGTTTCATCGGGCGACCTGATCCAGCAGTTCGAGGCCACTTGGAGTGAAGATCAGTGGCGCATGCACTGCGAAGCCGCAAAACATACCGATTCCGCCTATACCCGAGCCTGGGCGTTCATCGCCGAGCGAGTTCGCCGCGACGGCCAAGTGATGGAAACGACCGTGCAGCAGGTGATCATGGATCATTTCACTCAGCACGGCCTTGTTTTCGACCACGGTCCGATTGTGGGGGTGAACGCCCACAGCGGCGATCCGCACTTTGAAACGTGTCCGGCGAGCGACCAGCCCATCCGCGCCGGAGATCTGGTATTGATCGACCTCTGGGCGAAGGTCAACCAGCCCGATGCGGTCTACAGCGATCTGACCCGCATGGCAGTTGTAGACACGGCAGCTCAGCCCAGGCATGCCGAGGTCTTCGATATTGTGTGCCGTGCGAGAGATGCGGCCATCGAAGCCGTGCGGTCGGCCTTTGCCTCAGGCACTCCGATCCCGGGATGGCAAGTGGATGATGCCGCCCGCCGCGTCATCGAGCAATCCGGTTATGGAGCCTATTTCATTCATCGCACGGGGCACAGCATTGGCCAGGAAGTCCACGGCAACGGCGCGAATATGGATAACCTGGAAATGCATGATGAACGCCGGATTCTGCCATGCACCTGCTTCTCCGTAGAGCCCGGAATTTACCTGCCGGAATTCGGGATGAGGTCGGAAGTGGACGTCTACGTGGGGCACGACGGACGCGTCCACGTAACCGGCGGTTCGCCTCAGACGGCCCTTATGCCGATCCTGGCCGCTTTTTAAGAGGGGGGGAGTCTGGAGTCTGGCATCCGGCATCCGCCCCAGTCGCGGTTGACGCATTTTGGCGATGAGGCTAAAATCTCGCCCAAAGTTCAAGAGCGGAACGGGTTTGTGTTAATCAATCGTGGCGCGACTCGGCTCATTCCAGTCGTGGCCCGCAGAAACCAATTGGGAGAACGATCCGATGGCGGATCCCGCGACGCCGCGTGAAGACGTATTTGAGGTTGAACGCATTCGCAAGCTGCTGAATCTGATGCAGGAATTCGAGCTGCGCGAGATTGACCTGCGGCAGACTGACCAGCGCATCAGGCTTTGTCGCGGAACCGAACCGGCGGTGATTGCCACGGTGCCGCCCATCGCCGCGGCCCCCGCGAAAGCGGCTCCTGCCGCGGCGCCGCAGCCTGCGGCAACGCAGGCCCCGCCTCGCGCGGAGGCCGAAAGCCCGAACATCGCGTACATCAAGAGCCCGATGGTGGGCACTTTCTATTCGCGGCCCAATCCGAAGGCCGAACCTTACGTGCGGCCGGGCGATAACGTGTCTCCCGAGTCGGTGGTGTGCATCATCGAGGCGATGAAGGTCTTCAACGAGATTCCCGCGGAAGTCCGCGGCCGCATCGTCGCCATCCTTGTCGACGACGAGGAGCCGGTCGAGTTCGGCAAACCGCTGTTCAAGGTCGACACCGGCGCGTGAGCCGATCCTCCACGGTGTCGCCGCCCGATCGGCCCAGCAGGCCAACGAGCGGGCGACGGTGGAAGATCGTCCGGAGATGGGCGCCTTGGATGGAGCGCCTTTGAATGAAGCGCTGATAAATGAGCGCCAGTGAACGATTGGATTAGTAATCCCTGATCGAGTCCACGCAGAGCCCGCCATGTACAAGCGAATTCTGGTAGCCAACCGCGGCGAAATCGCGCTGCGGATCATCCGTGCCTGCCGCGAAATGGGCATTGAGACGGTTGCGATTTTCAGCGAGGCCGATCGGGGCAGCGCCTACCTCGAGTTGGCCGATGAAGCTTATTGCATCGGGCCGCCGAAAGCCGGGTTGAGCTATTTGAAGATCGATCAGGTGATCAGCGCGGCGGAGGTCGGCAACGTCGAGGCGATTCATCCCGGCTACGGTTTTCTGGCCGAGAATTCGCATTTCAACGAGGTCTGCCGAAGCTGCAAGATCGACTTCATCGGGCCGACTCCCGAAGCCATGGACATGCTGGGCGACAAGAACCGCGCCCGCAAAATGGCTCGTGAATGCGATGTGCCCGTCGTGCCCGGCAGCGACGGGTTGATCGAAGGCGAAGAGCAGGCGGTCCGGGTCGCACACCAGATCGGATTTCCGGTCCTGATCAAGGCGACGGCCGGCGGCGGCGGAAAAGGCATGCGGGTCGCCGCAAACGACCTGGTTTTGAAGTCGGCCCTGCAGCAGGCTCAGTCCGAGGCCAACGCCGCATTCGGCAACGCCGGAGTGTACCTCGAGAAATACGTCGAACGACCGCGGCACGTCGAAGTGCAGGTCGTGGCCGACCATCACGGCAACGTCGTCCACCTGTGGGAACGCGAGTGCTCGACGCAGCGCCGCCATCAGAAGCTGATTGAAGAGAGCCCGGCTCCGAATCTCCCGCTGGAGATCCGGCAGTCGATGTGCGAAGCGGCCGTGCGGCTGATCAAGAAAGCCAATTACACGAACGCCGGCACGGTCGAGTTCATCGTCGATCAGGACAACAACTTTTATTTCATCGAAGTGAACGCCCGCATTCAGGTCGAGCATCCGGTGACCGAAATGGTGACGGGGATCGACCTGATTCGCACGCAGATCCAGATTGCGTGCGGATTGCCGCTGCCCTTCAAGCAGTCGGACATCGAGTCGCGCGGCGCGTCCATCGAATGCCGTATCAACGCCGAAGATCCCGATCGCAATTTCCAGCCGTGCGCCGGGAAGATCGAGCGGCTCTTCGTGCCGGGCGGCAAGGGAGTGCGTTTCGACTCCCATGCTCACGTCGGCTACTCCGTCCCGCCGCATTACGATTCGATGATCGGCAAGCTGATCGTGCATCAGCCGACGCGTGCTGAGGCGATTGCCTGCATGCTTCGGGCTCTTGATGAGCTGCGCGTGCAGGGCATCCGCACGACCGTGCCCTTCCACAAGAAGGTCCTGCAGCACTCGGACTTTGTGGAAGGATGGGTCGATACCACGTTCGTCGAGCGGGTTTTCCTCAGTCAGCCGGGCGGAGCGAAATAGCGCCGGCCGTCTTGCTCGAGGCGTCGGGTCCCGAAATGCGGGATGTCCCCTTTTCCCGCCGCGCCGATCGTTTCTAGAATTGCCGATCAGTTTGCGTCTGTTTGGCAACCGGGCGTTTCGAGAGAGACGCCGGGCTCAATGTTCCCGCCGCTGCGATTTGATCGCTTGGAGATCCCCCGATGACGAATCCGCTGTCCAGTCCCGTTCAACCCAAAACCAATCTGCGCCGCGTGGCGATTCTGTTCGCGGGCGGTCCGGCTCCCGCCGCGAATGCCGTGATTTCGACCTGCGCCGCCACGTTCCGCCAGGCCGGCGTCGAGGTGCTGGGGATCCTCAACGGCTACTCGAAGCTCACGGACTACACGCCGGAAAAACCGCTGGTTGCCGGACGCGATTACATTGTGCTCGACCAGCAGGTGCTGAAGCGGTCTCGCAACTCCCAGGGCATTCTGATCGGCACCGCCCGGGCGAACCCCGGCAAGAAGATCGAGCATCCGTCGCACCTGACGGATCCCGAGCGGTCGGCCCCGATGAAGCGCGTGTACGAAGGTCTGCGGTCGCTCGGCGTCGATGCGCTGATTTCGATCGGCGGCGACGACACGCTCAAGACGGCCAACAAGATGAAACGGTATCAGGACACGCTGCCCGCCGACGCGCCGAAGTTCCCTGTCATCCATCTGCCCAAGACCATCGACAACGACTATCTGGGCATCGATTTCACGTTCGGATTCTTCACGGCCGTCGAGTTCCTCGCGACCGAAATCCGCAACCTGCTCTATGATGCCGAAGCCGCCAAGGCGTACTTCGTTGCGGAAACGATGGGCCGCAGCGCGGGATGGCTGGCCTACGGCGCGGCGATCGCCGGCGAAGCCAGCATCGTGATCAGCGTCGAGGATATTGTCGGCGAATTCCGCGGCGAGGAGAGCTTCACCGACCCGAAAACGGGCAAGACCAAGACCAAACCGGTCATGAAGGCCGACCGAGTGATCGACCGCATCATGGCGACGATCATGGCCCGCGAACAGGCCGGCAAGGAATACGGCGTGATCGTGCTGGCCGAAGGCCTTGCCGAATTCCTCTCCGAGGAACTGCTCAAGGACATTCCGCGAGACGAACACGGACATATCTCGATCGCCCAGGTCAACCTCGGCAAGATGTGCGCCAAGCTGCTGGCCGACGCGTACCAGAAGAAGACCGGCAAACAGCGGAAGTTCACCGGCCTGCAGCTCGGTTACGAGTCGCGCTGCTCGCGGCCTCAGGCTTTCGACGTCATGCTCGGCAGCCAGCTCGGTGTCGGTGCCTACCGGGCACTGGTCGAAGAGAAGAAAGACGGCGTGATGGTTTCGATCACCGGCCAGCTCGAACTGCGATACGTGCCGTTCGAGACGCTCGTTGACCCCGACACGCTCGTCACCAAGGTGCGGTTCATCGATACCAACAGCGACTATCACCAGCTGGCCCGCTATCTCGAAACGACGGTCAAGGACTAGCCGACCGAGTTCTGCGAGCCGCCATGATCACGCAAACCGGCAGTGGTTTCCAACTCGGAAGCCACTGCCGGTTTCGTTTTGGCCTAACTGCCCAGATGCCCGACGATCGGTTCACCGCTTGACGGCAGCGTGTACAGCACGAAGCTCGCACGACGCGCGGCAATCTCGGTGAGGCCGGCGAGAGTCGACTTGCCGCCCGAGAGAGCCAGCGACCAGCGGTCGACGGCCGACGTGCTCTTGGCCGTGGTCGGCGAAGTCCAGATCCCCAGGTCGTCGATGCCGTCCCCGTCGAAGTCCCCGGCGAACAGTCGATCGAGCAGGCCGATCGGCGCCACACCCGTCGGCAATTGAATCGTGCTCGTGGCCTCGACCCGACCCTGCCTGGCCGCGTTGGCGGCTCCGCCCCCGGCGGCACTGCTCAGGCTGAGTTGCAGGCGGCTGAGCGATGCGTTCCACGTCGCGAGATCCTCAAGGCCATCGCCGTCGAAATCTCCTGCAACCGGCTTGCCGGCCATCGCGGAACTCAGCGGCGTCTCGTCCGAGATCAGGAAATCGTGATCGCGATCCAGATACCACTGCGAACCGGTGAAGAGCCCGATCTCGTCGCCATTGCCGGCGTTCCCGTCGAAATTGCCGACGATCGGCACTCCGGCGCCGGCGAACCCGCTTTTTTCCGTGAAGGTCTTATCGGCCGCGCCGTCGCCGTTGAAATCGACGAGCCAGCGATAGTTGTTGCCGGATCGACCGTAAGCGATCAGGCGGTCGGAGGTCCCTGCCGTCGTCCGCGAATTCTCGACGACCCGCCCGGCAATCACATAATCGGTCGTCAATCCGAACGCCGGCAGAACCAGATCGCCGCCGGAAGGCTGCGGGGAAACCGAGCCGTTGCCGTGCGTGTCCATCGTGATCCCCGAACTGGTGCGGACACCAATCGCGGCGGGGCCCACGAGCACGGTTGAAGCACTGGTCGCAGCGGCCGATGCGGCAACGGACTTGGTGGCCGCGATCTTGGCCGCAGCCGCCGATATGACCGTGCCGGTTGAGCCGTTGCTGCCGGCAGTGGTGCCGGTCGATGCCGCGCGGGTGGCAGCTGCAGTGGTCGCAATGGCGGTCGCCGCATTCGTGACCGTCGTCGTCGTCGTCTTCGGCACAGCCGTTGTGGTCGCGGCGGTTGCGGTTGCCGCAGGCGTGATCGTCGAGGCTGCCTTGCTGGCCGCCGCCGAAATCGTCTGAGCGACGTGAATCTGGAAGGTGTGATCCGCGTACGCTCCGCTGGAATCGGTGGCCCGCACGATGATTGAATCGTCGCCGAACAACTGCTTGCGGATGGTCAGCATCAGGCAACTGCCACGGACATCGGTCAGCACCAGGCTGCCGCTCTGGCTGACCACCGAGTACCGCAACGGCGAGCCATCGGGATCGGCGAACACATTTCCCAGATCGAATACCTGAGGCAGGCCGTTCTGCTTGGCATTCACCTGGGTGGCCACCGAGGATGCAACCGGAGGGTCGTTAACCGGGCTGATCTGCACCTGGAACGTTTCCTCGGCAAACTGGCCGGAACTGTCGGTTGCGCGGATGCGAATCTGCGAGGATCCGCTGCGGTCGTTGTTCAGCGACAACAGAAGTTGCGATCCCTGCACGCGGGCCGTAATCAGGGCCGTGTTGGAATTGCCGGAAACGCTGTAGGTCAGCGTATCTCCATCCACATCACGGAAGACGCCTGACAGATCGATGGCCGACAGGTTCGAGTCCTCGACGGCGGCCACGTCGGCGATCTCCGCTGCTTTCTGAGGCGCGTCATTCGCGGCCGCAACGCGGATCTCAAACGTGTCGGTCGCGACGACTCCCAGGGCATCCTTCGCCTGAATCGTGATCTGGCTCTTGCCGGACAGGTTGGCCTTGAATGCAAGCTGGAGTTGCGAGCCGGTCAGGGTCGGTTCGACGAGTGTCGAGTTGGTATTGGCCTTGATGCTGTAGGTCAGCGTCTTGCCCTGCGAGTGCGTGAAACTCTTGGACAGGTCCAGAACTCGCGCGGCCGCGTCCTCGTTCACATCGATATCCGCAATCGCCGTGACGCGAATCGTTGCACTGGCGGCGGTTGTGGAAGTAGACGTCGTCGGCGTGGTGGTTGTGGAAGTAGTCGTCGTCGGCGTGGTGGTTGTGGAAGTAGTCGTCGTCGGCGTGGTGGTTGCGGGAGTTGCCGGTGTTGTGGGAGTTGTCGCCGCGCCCGTGCCCGTTGTCTGGGTGGTTGTCTTCGTGGTGCTTGTTGTGGTACTGGTCGAACTTGTGCTGCTCGAACCGGCAACCAGCGGCGGATCGAAGTTTCCGGCCAGCGGCAGGGCTTGCCGGTCGCCGAACTTCGCAAAGATGTCGTTTCCGAACGGTGCGGCGCTGAACTGGATGGCCGAACCGATCTCCGTGTTGGCCGTCGCGAGAATGCGATCGGTCAGAGGTTTGCCGCTGGTGACCAGGAAATACCATTCGCCCGTGTCGCTCGGTGTCATGCCGCTTCGATCGGGAACCCAGAGGCCGAGATCATCGATCCCGTCGCCGTCCATGTCCGCAGCCACCGGTCGATCCAGCGTTCCACTGAACGGGTAGCCGGCTTCGATGGCGAACGTGTGAGTCGCAGTGACTGCTCCGGACGTGATCGAGTTGGCAACCCCGCCGCCGGCGCTGCTGATGCTGAGGCTGACCGTGTTGGAACCCGGATTCCAGGTGCCGAGATCAGCCGCCGCGTCTCCGTCGAAATCCCCGACGAACGGATAACCCGAGATGTCGCTGGAGACTCGGACGGGATCGGTCAGTGCGGAGACCGGCGACTGGTAAAACAGCCAGTCTTTTCCCGTGAAAAGGCCGAGTTCATCGCCCGGCGAGGCCGGCGCAAAATCGCCGGCGACCGGCATGCCGGTTGATGCCCCCGGTGCCGGCACGTTCAGGTCCGTGATGCCGTCGTTGGTATAGTCAATCAGAAAACGGAAGCCGGTGGATGTCTTGCCGTAGACTGCCACCTTGTCGTAGCCATCGGCCGTATTGCCGTTGGGGAAGTTGCCGCTGAAAGCGAAATCGGTCAGCGATCCGACGGTCAGCACGACGTCTCGCTGCGTCGGGTCAGCATCCGACGTGTCGAAGACCCGGTTGCCGTTCGTGTCGAGATACACCCGCCCGCGGGACCAGACTCCGATCTCGGCCTGATGATCGAGCGTGAACTGTGCGATCGTGATTTCCGTCGCGCCGGTCGTCGTCGAGGATGACGTCAGCGAGTTGCCGGCCGGATCGCAGATCTGGTTCGAGACGATGATGCGATAGCGATCGTCGGGCAGAGGCTGTGCGAATTGGAGTTCGATCGTGCCGACGGCGGGTTGCGTGTTCGCATCGCCCGGGTTGCTCAGCCGGAACGTGTCGTCGGCACTGGGCGCCGCGGAAAACGTGCCGGCGTTGAAGACGAACGTGCGCGTATCGCCGATGTAGTCGACGACCACGCCGCGCTGGCCGACAAGCGCCCCGGAGGTGAAGTCCAGCACCCATCCGTTGTAGGTGTCATCCGTTGTGCTGAGCACCGGGCTGCCGTCGAAGTTGGCTGCCTGGCCGGTGAAGGTCGTTGCATCCGTCACAGCAGCCACGGCGGCGGGCAGTCCGATGATCACCTGCTGCACGGCGATTGTGCTGCCGCTGTTTCCGACCAGTCGGACGTAGCTTGCGCCGACCGGGGAACCGTCCCGGGCAAGCGTGGACAGCGCGCCGTACAGAAAGTTCGAGTCGCGGATCGGCAGGTCGCTCACCGAAATCGTGATGCTCTTGATCTGCGGCGTGGGGCCGACCAGACCTTTGCCGGTCAGCAGGCTGATCGCCGATTCGTCGGTCTCCGTGGTGGGATCGTCGGTGACTCGCACGTCGGTGACCTGCGGACCCTGGGTGTCCAGGAAGATATCGCGGAAGGCCGGTTGCGACACGTTGCCGGCGAGATCCTCGGCAGTCACGGCAATCTGCCGCAGGCCGTCGCGCGAGGTGGATACGACCGGATCGTTCAATCCCACGCGGGTGGCAATCGTCCACTGGCCGGTGGCCGAAACCACGCTGCTGATGCCCTGCAGCGTGTCGCTCGCATCGATCACGGCGGGGGTTATCGTTGCGCCGTCGGTCCACAGGCGGACCATGGCCCCTGCCTCGGTCTGCCCGGTGAACGTTGGCAGGTTTTTCGACGTCACGAGACCGGCCAGGCTTGCCGGCAAGCCGCCTGTGGCCGTAGTGCCGTCGGACACGACGCCTTCGATCGAGACGGAGGGCGCGACGTTGTCGATGACGAGTTGGAGCGGCGACGAGAGAAGCGAACGCCCCTTCGCGGAAGCCGCATTGCTATTGGCGTCCTTCTGGCCGTCGAGGACCGTGACCGCGCCCTTCACGTAATGCAGCCAGCCGCCGTATTCGCTGGGGAATTGCTGCACGGGCAGTTGTGCCTGGGCGAACGTGTAGCGGAACAGGGTGCTTTCCGAGCCCGCGACCGGGTCGGCGAAGCCGATCGACTTGCCGTTCACGAAAACTTCGACCGCCACGCCGGGCCCGCCCTGGGCCGCCCCGGTCGCGTCAAGGACCGTGATGTTGTCGGCTGCGTAATCCGAAAGGTCGGCTTCGATCAGAATGTCCGCTTCGAGCCGGTTCGTGATGTCGTCCCGCTGGCTCGTGCCCGTATCATTCAGGACCGTGCTGTCGTCGAGATCGGTCGGCGGAAGATCCACGAAATCGACTTGCGGAGCGGCGAAGCTCTCGATTTCGAGCGAATAAGCATTGGTCGCGCCGGCCAGACTGGAGACTTCAATGTAATAGGTCTGCTGGCCGACCACGGGGAACACGAGATGGCCCGGATTGGCATCGTCCGAATCGGCAAGCGTGTTGCCGTTCTTGTCGACGGCACGGACATTCAGATCGCCGTTCGCCGGATCGTAGACGGCATTGACCACGAGTTTGCCGGTCTGGTGCGCCGTGATTCGGAACATGTCCCGGTCCTGGGCATCGTGAATCGTCAACGCCTGGATCGCGACGTTGTCGTTCGAGCCGAGGAAGGACGCGGTCGCGATCGTATCGTTGGGTTCCATCGCGTCCAGCACCTGCGCCGAACCGCTGTAGAGCAGCGAAAAAGCCTGCGCCGCAGCGCCGGTTACTCGAATCGTATAGACCCCGGTCGCCTTCGTGACCATCCGGATCTGCTCGACATTGTCCACCGAGTTGTCGCCCGTCGTGGCCGTCGCGCTGGGCGAAGACGGGTTCAGAACCCATGGGCGATAGATGGTCCCGTCGGGCGCCGTGATCGTCATGTCCAGGTCGTTGAACAGATCGGAAGCGGCCGGGTCGGTGGCCAAGGCAGGGTCGGCGAGATTCACGCCCGTGCCGGCCGGGTCCGTCCAGACCAAAGTCGCCGAAAAAGAGTGCTTCTCGTCCAGGTTGACGGTGTAGGTTGCGCCCGCAGGGCCGGGTGTCCCCAATTCAATTCCGTCCACTCCGGCCACCGGCGGAACACTTAATCGGGTCAGCATGTTGGCGGCACCGAGCGCATTGACAAGACCCCAGCCGCTGCGATAGTCGGGACCGGTCTGGTACAGGTCGGTCGCCGTGTGGATGAGCAGCGCCTTCATCGTGGCGCTCGTGGGATTGCCGCCTTCGATGCCGAGCCGGTTGTAGTACTCGGTCAGCAGCGCCACGGTTCCCGAGACGCTGGCCGCGGCCATGCTCGTGCCGTCCAGCGATCCGTAGGCGCTGTTCGAAGTGGCAGTCGTGGAAAAGACGCTCGTTCCGTCAGCCACAAGGTCCGGCTTGATGCGGCCGTCGTCCGTTGGCCCCCAATTCGAAAACGCGGCGACGTTGCTGGACGAGCTGCCGTTGACCGCACCGACGACAATCGCGTTTTTCGAAGTCGTCCCGGCGCTGGGCAGGCTATCGTAGCCCGCGCCCGAGTTGCCGTCGGACCCCGGCGCTACGGTCGCGCCCGTGCTGACCACGGAATACCATCCGGCCGGGCCGCCGCCGACACCCGCCGAGAAATAAGCAACGTACCGATTCACGCCCGCGTAACCGGCCGCCGCGCTGTCGGTGAACTTGTCGTCCCGATCATTGCCCGCCGACTGGACGCTCACCAGATTCAGCCGATTCGGCTGCGATGCGTCCGACAGAAACTGATCGATGGCCTGTGTCTCGTCGCTGTACGCGCCGAACCTGGCGTCCTCGGTGCCCGTGCTGCGATCCGCCATCCACAGCGAGAGTTTGTCTTCGATGCCGTTGCCGTTCAAGTCCTCGTTGTTCGGACCGCTGGTCACGAACGGGCCGCCGTTGAAGTTCTCCGTCGTCGCGAGTTGAGACCAGCCGAAGTCGTAGTTGTAACCGTGGTTGGTGATATTCAATCCTGCAGCGTCGGCGTCGCTGATGCCGAAGTCGGTCGTCACCGGGAAACTGACGATATTCGAGGACGGAGCAAATCCGAGTGCATCGGGGTTCGTGCCCGACCCCGCAATCGTTCCTGCGACGGCCGTCGCGTGGTTGCTGTAGATCCCCGTGTCGGTCCCGGGGATCGTCGCACGGCCCGTCAGATCCTGGTGCGCGATGCGAACGTTGGTGCCGCCCGTGACGTCGATCGTGCCGTTGCCGTTGGTGTCCTCGGCGGGATCCAGAACGCCGTTACTGTTGGTGTCCTCGCTGGGATCCAGGACTCCATTGCTGTTGGTGTCCTCGCCATCATCCAGAACGCCGTTGCCGTTAGTGTCCTCGGTCGGATCCAGGACGCCGTTGCTGTTGGTGTCCTCGCTGGGATCCAGGACGCCGTTGCCGTTCACATCCTCGGTTGCTGTCGGTTCGCTCGCTTCGATCACGCCGACTTTGATGCCCGTGCCGGTCAGGTTCAGGCCGCTGCTGCCGCCGGTAATCAGCGTGTCCGCATTCGCACTCTTGATCGAACTGGCACCGCTGGTCTGGAATACCTGGGGCTGCAGATAAGGATGAACGCCGGCACCGTAGTAAGTCACGTCCGCCGACAGCGCAACGGCCTGGCCCGCCAGACCGACCGAGTTCAAAGGCGTGCCGGCCGTGAATTGAAAGACGTAACGGCCAAGTTCGCTGGAACGCAGCGAATTATGCACGAGTCCCGTGACTGTATTCGAGTCAAGCAGCGCGCCGGTGATACCCGAACCGATCAAATTGTAGTACGTCAGCGCAGCGGTTGTTCCCGCCGTAAAACCGGCTCGAGCCGCAGGCGGCGGAGCGGGGATTCCCGCCTTGGCATCGCCCGTGTCCCACGTCACTGCGTCGTAATTGAATTCCAAATCGACGTCGCCGGCCGCCCGGTCCGAGCGATCGATCAGCACCAGCTGGAAGCTGGCGGTCGGCGTGGCCTTCTGGGAGTACGAACCGACATTCGTCCAGTTGACCGCATACGCGGGCCGAGGCGTGTCGGTTCCGTTGATGCTGACGGTCACCGTCCCCGGGCCATAACTGACCGTTCCCGCCCCGTTGCTTGTGTCCACGTCGGCCCAGAAGGGCGCAATCACCGGGTGGTTCGTCGTCGAGATCGACTCGCCCGTGTAATTCGCAGCCGCCGCATCAAGCGAGACGTTTCCGTCGTTGTTGACATACAGACTGGTGTAATTCGTCCCAAAGAAATTGAACGTCATTCCCACGGGCACGGCGGCGGGAGTTGAACCGTTGTCTCCGGCCGCCAGTGGAGTGAAGGTGAATCCCGCGGTGCGCACGGCGGTCATCAGCTGCCGCGTCTCGAGACTCTCGAACGTCAGCGCCCGTTGGTCTTCACGTGCCTGCAATCGCCGCAGGTTTCGAGCGCGCCGAACGGTGCGGATCCCATTGCTTCGGCTCCGTCCGGAAAACAAAAAACGAGAAATCCGCGACCACATGGCTCGCTCCTTCGATAGTCCCTCGAGTTGCACGTCCGTGGAAACGCCCCGCGGAAAGACAGCGCCAAGTCCGTTTCCGTCGTTAACGTCCGCCTTAAGGTAAGACTGGTAAGCAGGAGCGTCAACCAAACGGCGCGCTTGCCCGCTTCAAGTTCCGCGAAGGGGCGTTTCTCTCATGTCAGGATTCCCTGGTCAACCTAGTTTGTACAAACTTCGGAGAGTTTGTGAAGCCTAGGAGGCTCGGATCGAGCGGGAAGAGTCTTTGTTCTGCGCAGAGTGGGCTTGGTGTGGTCGCCCAGAGCAGAGAGCGGATTGAGAGCGGATTTTGCTTACCAGTCACCGATCGCGCAGCAACGATCGGGTGTCAGGCAATCGACAAGGCCCGGAGAGAATCGGGCGAGAAGAGATGCCGGATGCCGGTAGGCCAAAGCTGGATTGGTGTTTGTTTTGCTCCGGACTCCAGACTCCAGACTCCAGACTCCAGACTCCAGACTCCAGACCCTAAAACCGCACTTCAGCTCGTGCGACGGGGCCGTCGAAGACCATGGTGTCTTTGCAATTATTGTACGTGCCGCTCTGCACGGATCGGATGAACTCTTCGTTGCTGACAATGTTGTACCAGGCGCTGACCATATAGCCGGCCGAGAGCATGAACCGCTCGCGGGGGCTTCTCCAGCCGAGGCCCAGTTCCAGGTCGAGAATCGGAACGATGCGGTCGTCTGTCCACGACGTATTTGCAACGGTTCCGGCGAAGTTGTCCTGCTGGGTAAACGTCGAACTGAATTGACCGGTCACGAAACTGGCATAGCCGCGGCCGTACACCAGGAAACCGCAGCGCTGGTTTCGTCGCTCGCCTTCAAGTCCGAGCCGCAAACCGGCTCCCTTGAAGTTGATGGACGTGTTCATGTTTTCAATCGTCACAGCATTGGAGAACTGCGCGCTGAAGTCCTGGTCGAGTTGTGCGTAGCGGGCGCCGAGCACGAAATCGAGAGTCTGATACGGGCCCGTGTAATTCGGCACCATGCCGCGGTACTCGAGATCACCCATGATGAGCGTCAGCGAACTGTTGGCGCTCGCGTCGAGAAACCCCGCGTGGGCTGCCGGCGTTCCGGGATGAAACACGAGCGATTCCAGCACGCCGCCGCCCGGCAGCGCTTCCACCGAGTTGTTCGTGTCGGCCTTGAGGTACGTGACCATTCCGGCCCATTCACCCATCGGAGTCATGCGGACTCCCAGGCCGGCGCGGAAGCCCGGCGTGTAGGCGGGGTTCGTCCCGGAGACCGGTCCGAGCGGCACCGGCGAATCGGGCAGGGGAATTACGGCACCACTGACCGGAATAGCGTAGTCCGTGATCGCACCGCCCGATGGCTGCAGAAACATGATGTCTCCATACAACCGCACGCGGTACGCGGGTGTCTGGTTGTATCCGGGCGTTGCATAGGGCGATGCCGGAGCGGCCAGCGTCGGCGGGCATGGCGTCGCATAGGCAGGCGGGCATTCCGGCGGACAAGTGTAAGGATCAAAGTTGACCGAAGGCGCCGTCAATGTCGGCAACGCGGGCAGCGTCCCCGATCCCGTCGCGTCCGTGTAGCTCGGCACAGGCACAATCGGCGCGGATTGCGGCGCGGCGGGGGTCGTAGTGGTTGCGCGGGGCGTTGTTGTCGTGGTTCCCTGCGCGAGCTGCACGGCGCTCTTGGATGGTCCCGAGACCGTCGTGACATCGCGCTGCGTCAGGCGTACACGCGGTTGGGCATGAACCGAGGCAGCGATCAGCAGACAGGCCGCAAAGCACGCGGTCACCGACAGACGCTTAGGCCTTGCAATCATGGTAGATGAGCCGATTCGAGGAGATGGTCGGAAAAATCGTGGCGGGGGAATACCAAAGGCACAGACTGGAGTCAAGTGCAACGCACGTGAGTTCGGCAGGATGGGCAAGTCGCGGCCTGCAGGCAAAGCGAAGTCTGCCCGGAAGAAGGTTGCCCTGATTGCAGCGGCCCGTTTCGCTCCTGTCTGGCGCCGGCCATCGAATAGGCAACCGGTTCGATAGAGTTTCGGCCGCTTTAGCGTCGGACCTGTCGGGGCTCGCGGAAACGGCTTTCAGTCCACGGATCGCCGCGATCGTGGTAACCGGCACGTTCCCAGTAGCCTGAGCGATCCTCGGCGGCCAATTCGATGGCGCGAATCCACTTCGCGCTTTTCCACGCATAGAGTCGCGGAACCACTGCACGAACCGGACCGCCATGCGCGGCGGAAATCGGCTGGCCATCGTGTGTGTCGGCCAGCAGCACGTCGGCTTCCAGAAAATCGCCGAGTGGCAGATTGGTCGTCCAATCGCGGTCGCACGCGTGGAGAATCACAAAGCGTGCCCCGTCGAGAACACCCGCCTGATCGACCAGGAACCGGGCCGAGACTCCTTCCCAGAGATTGCCCAGCCGGGACCAGCGTGTGACGCAATGGAAGTCGGCGAACACCTTGACTCGCGGCAACGCGCGGAATTGTTCCAGCGTCCAGCGCTGCGGATGTGCCACAAGCCCGAATACCTCGAGCGTCCACTGTTCGGGCGAGAATTCGGGAGTTCCGCTTGCGTCCAGTACGGGCCACTTGCGGGTGCGAACCTGGCGTGGCGGCAGCCGCTCATCGCGTTGCGTGTCGGGGCTGACGATGACATCGTCGGGCAGCCCCGCCGGGCCGGGCGCTTCGTCCCACTGGTACTTTTCATCTCTTGCCCGCACGAGCCACTCTCCATCGAACGCATTACCTGCGGGAAACGCTGCTCAACCGTTCAGCACATTGCCGGATGATCTCGCCCGCTTTCCGAACCTGCTTCGAGTCCACATCCAGGTGCGTCACGGCGCGGATCTTGGCGGGACTGATCGACAACATCAGCACGCCGGCCTGCTGCAACGCGGCCATGAAGTCGGTTGCCGAACCGAGTGCCGGATCGACTGCGAAAATCACCATGTTGCTCTCGACCAGGTCCGGAACGAGCTTCAGTCCGGGCGAGTTGCGAATAGCCTCGGCAAGAATTCTCGCGTTGGCATGGTCCTCTGCGAGCCGGTCGCGATGGTGTTCCAAAGCGAACAGCGCGCCTGCCGCGATAACGCCGACCTGCCGCATTCCTCCGCCGAAGAGTTTGCGATGTCGCCTTGCCTCGCGAATCAGGTCCCGGGGACCGGCCAGCGCCGAACCAACCGGCGCGCCCAGCCCTTTGCTGAAGCAGACGCTGACCGTGTCGAAGTGCTTCGCCCATTGCTCCGCGGCGATGCCGGTTGCCGCCACGGCATTGAACAATCTGGCCCCGTCCAGATGCGTGCGCAGGCCGTGGGACTGTGCCCAGCCGGTGATCGCTTCGACGACCGGATAGGGCTGGACACGGCCGGCCCCGCGGTTGTGCGTGTTCTCCAGACAGACCAGCCGCGTTCTGACGAGGTGGTCATTCTGCGGGCGAATCAGATCCTCCAATTGCGCAAGCTGCAGCACGCCATGTTCACCCTCGACGGTTCGAGCAACAACGCCGCTGAGCTGGGCGAAGGCGCCCTGCTCGTAGTTGTAGATATGGCAGCCGGATTCGCAGAGGAACTCGTCTCCGGGGCGGCAGTGCAGACGCACGGCAATCTGGTTCGTCATGCTGCCCGACGGCATGAAGATGGCAGCTTCCTTGCCCAGCAACTCGGCCGTTAACTGCTGCAGACGTTCCGCGGTCGGGTCGATATCGATTACGTCATCGCCAACCTCGGCCTCGGCCATCGCCGCGCGCATGGCCTTCGTGGGACGTGTGACCGTGTCGCTGCGAAGATCAATCGTTTCCGGTTTCATGACACTGAAGTACCTCGGCGGTGAACTGAACTCTCGACCGATTATAGGGGAGGCGGTGCGGCACAGCGATGTGTGAGCCGGAGAGCGGGGCCGGATGCCGAAGCCGGATTGGTGTTTGTCTTCCTCCGGACTCCAGACTCCAGACTCCGGACTCCGGACTCCGGACTCCGGACTCCACGCTTTTGTCCTGCGGCGGGCCGGAGGCCTCCAGATCCGTCGTTTTTTCAGGATTTTTGTCCGGCCTTCCCACTCGCGGTTGTCGCGAACAAAATATCACGGACTTGCGTCGTATTGGTAGTCAACGAGAATCAAGGCTTCCTGCCGCAATTTGCCGGCTTTGCCAGCGTTCAGCCCATCGCGTCCGGAAAGAGAGTTTATGTCCGTCGATCCGTCGCCGCTGCAAATTCAACGCATCGATGCCCGCAGGGAGAATGTGCAAGCGGCGCTGGAGTCCTTGCGGGAGCGGATGAGTCCGCGGGGCAATGTGGTCAGCGAGCAGGGACGCCGCCGGACGATCGAAGTATTCGGCGAGGAGTTGACGCCGCAGGAGGTGGTTGAGCGGATCTGCGCCGAGGTGCGGCAGTCCGGCCTGGAGGCCGTGCTGAGATACAGCCGCAAGCTGGATAAGGCCGATCTGGGACCGGGCGACCTGCGCGTGAAAGCCGAAGAGCTCGAGCGGGCGCACGCTGCGGCGCGACCGGAATTTCTCGCCGCCGTGCGGCGGATTCGCGAGAACATTCTCGAATTTCAGCGGGCGATCCTGCACTCCGACAAGACGGTCACTCGCCCGGGTGTGATGCTGCAGCAACGTTATGTGCCGCTGCAGCGGATCGGCGTATGCGTCCCCGGCGGCGCGGCCGCTTATCCCTCGACCGTCCTGATGACGGCCGTATGCGCGCAGGCCGCGGGGGTTCCGGAAATTGCCGTTATCGCGCCGCCCACGCAGTTCGGCGCCAATCATCCGGACGTGCTGGCCACATGCCGGGAGATCGGCGTGACGGATGTCTACCGTGTGGGCGGAGCTCAAGGCGTTGCCGCGCTGGCTTATGGCGTCGAGGGTCTGCCGCAAGTGGACAAGATTGTCGGGCCCGGCAATCTGTTTGTCGCGCTCGCGAAGAAACATGTCTACGGCGAAGTCAGCATCGATTCGATCGCCGGACCCAGCGAAGTGGTGATTATTGCCGACGAAACAACCCGCCCGGATTATGTGGCCGCCGACATGCTGGCCCAGGCCGAGCACTCACCCGGTGCCAGCCTGCTGGTGACCTGGAGCGAAGGCGTGCTGAACGCGGCCGCCGCGGAACTGGCCCGGCAGGTTGCGAAGCTGTCCCGAAGCGACGTGACGGCTCAGAGCCTCGAGTCCTTCGGCGCGCTGATTCTGGTGCGGGACGAAGCGGAAGCCTGCCGCATCACGAATTACATTGCACCGGAACATCTGCACGTCGCGATGAACGACGGCCAGCGGCTCGTGCCTCAATTGCGCAACGCGGGCGCCACGTTTGTGGGAAATTACTCGCCCGTGGCGTTGGGGGACTATTTCGCAGGTCCATCCCACGTGTTGCCCACGGGCGGAACGGCTCGCTGGGCCTCAGGCCTGACTGCCAACGATTTCCTGCGAGGCAGCAGCGTGATCTCGTACACTCAGGACGCCCTTCGCGGGGCTGCGCCCGATATCCAGTTGCTCGCGGATCGGGAGGGCTTGACTGCCCATCGCGCGAGCGTTGACATTCGCCTCTGACCGGGCCGGTCGGTTCCAAGCAACCGTTCCGCTCCCTTTTCATTCCTGCATCGAAATCCAAATCGCCCAATCATCATGAGTCTTTTCATCCGCAATGAAATCCGGGAGATGCACGGCTATCAGCCGGGCAAGCAGTCCCAGGCTTCCAAAATCATCAAGCTCAATACGAACGAGAATCCGTATCCGCCCCCGCCGGCCGTTGCACAAGCAGTTCAATCGGCGCTGGAATCCGGCCTGCAGAAGTACCCTGATCCCGTAGCTACGCCCTTTCGCATGAGAGCCGCCGAGTTGTTCGGCGTCGAGCCGGACTGGGTGCTGTGCGGCAACGGGAGCGACGACATCCTGACAATCGTGACTCGCGCCTTTGTCGGGCAGGGGGAACTCGTGCGTTACCCGTGTCCGAGCTACATCCTGTACAAGACGCTTGCCCAGCTTCAGGGCGCTCGTTGGCAGGAGGTGCGGTACGAGGACGACTGGAGCCTGTCCGACGATTTCGCCGCCCCCGCGGACGGATTGCGCCTGGTATTCCTGGCCAACCCGAACAGCCCCTCGGGCACGATGATTTCGCCCCGGCGGGTGCTGCAACTGGCCGAAAAACTCCCTTGCCCGCTGCTGGTGGACGAAGCTTATGTCGATTTCGCCGGCGAAAGCTGTATGCCGCTCGTCCGCGAGAACGAGAAGATCATGGTCTCGCGGTCGCTGAGCAAGTCCTACGCTCTGGCCGGACTGCGATTCGGGTTCCTCGTGGCCCAGCCGCAAGTGATCGCCGAACTGATCAAGGTCAAGGACTCGTACAACTGCGATGCCCTGTCGATTGCCGCGGCGACCGCCGCGCTGAACGACCAGGCCTGGCTCGCAACCAACCGCGCCAAGATCCTGGCGACGCGCGAGCGAATGGCACGGCAGCTCGCCGAGATGGGATTTGAGATCGTCCCGTCCCAGGCAAATTTTGTTTGGTGCCGGCATCCGGGCCGTTCTTCGCTCGAATTGTCGCAGATCCTGGAAAAGCAGAAGATCTTCGTGCGATATATGAACTACGATGGATGGGGAGACGGCCTGCGAATCAGCGTCGGGACCGACGACCAGATCAACATCTGTCTCGATGTGCTGAAGTCGGCCCTGTCCTGAGCGGCGGGACGGCCTGAATGTCCGGACGGACCGCGGGCGTGCCGGTAAGGACGGGGCGGCGGGCAACTCCGAGGCCGAACCCGAAAACACGAGGAAACCGATGATGGCGCGAAATGCCCTGGTCAAGCGAAAAACGGCTGAAACGGAGATCGAACTCGAATTGGATCTGGACGGAACCGGCCGGTCCGAAATCAACAGCGGCGTGGGCTTTCTCGACCACATGCTCACTCTGCTCGCGCGTCATGCCTGCATCGATCTGAGAGTCGCGGCAACGGGCGACCTGCACATCGACCAACACCACACCGTGGAAGACGTCGGCATCTGTCTCGGCCGCGCGATCCACCAGGCTCTCGGCGAAAAGGTCGGCCTGCGCCGCTACGGCCACTTCACGCTGCCGATGGAAGAGACTCTCGTCACGACGGCGGTTGACTTCAGCGGTCGATCCTACCTTGTGTTCCAGGCACAGTTCCCCTCGCCCAAGATCGGCGAATTCGACAGCGAACTGGTCGAGGACTTCTGGCAGGCGATGTCCGCCAACGCGCTGTGCAATCTCCACGTGCTGGTCCACTACGGCCGGAACAGCCACCACATCAGCGAGGCTATCTTCAAATGCCTGGCCCGCGCGATCCGGATGGCCGCGGAACTTGACCCGCGAAGTCCGGGCGTGCCCAGCACCAAAGGGACGCTCAGCTCGTAACTCGAACGGCTTTTTGCGATGGTCGCCTTTCGCGAAAGGACGACCGTGCAGCACCGCATTGCAGGCGCGGCGTGGCGCGAATCTCGGCGAGCTTGCCCCGCCCTGCGAATTTATCGTCCCCTCGAGAGCCGCGGCCGTTTCTTGAAGAGCAGCCGGCCGGCGATTACAAGAGACTTTGCCGCGAAGAAACGCAATTCGACCTTGGCGCATTCAGTTCAGTGAACCCGCGGGAGCCGATTCCTCGAAGTCGCTTCCGCACGGCTTGGGCCGGCCATCCTATTGCCCGGTGTGGAGAGTGATCTGCCATGACAATATCGAGTTCCGCTCGACGCCTGAGTGCCTTGTTGAGCATCTGGATCGGACTGGCCATCACGTGCGTCCGCGGTGCCGAGACGCCGCCGGCCGAAAAACCGGCCGAATCTCCGGCCCCGGCTCCCGCCGCGAAAGAGCCCGAGAAGAAAGCAGACGCGAAGAAGCCGGAAGAGAAGAAAGCAGAAGAGAAAGAAGAACCTCGACCTGGGCAGTCCTCCGAGGGCGATCAGTTGCTGGGGAGAATCCAGGAAAAGCTGCGCGATCTGGCCGAGGAAGTTGGAAGCCTGCGCGGCGCCGCTTCCAGGCCGTCGGAAGCTCCCGCAACTCCGCCGGTCGTGCCTGCTGATGCCAAGGTGACGTTGCCCGAATCTTGGCTGAAGGCGATTTCTTGGCGTTGCATCGGGCCGGCCAACATGGGCGGCCGCGTCGTGGATATCGCAGTGAACGAGAACGACCCGAGTACGTTCTGGTTCGCAACGGCTTCCGGAGGGCTGCTGAAGACGACCAACAACGGGATCTCGTTGGAACATCAGTTCGACCGGCAGAGTACGGTCTCGATTGGTGCCGTCGCGGTCGCGCCTTCCGACCCGAACACGGTCTGGGTGGGAACGGGCGAAAGCAATCCCCGCAACTCGGTGTCGTATGGCGACGGAGTCTACAAGTCCACGGACGGCGGCAAGACGTGGCAGCACATGGGGCTGAACGAGACTTTCCAGGTCGGGCGCATCGTCATTCACCCGCAGGATCCCAAGATCGTATACGTGGCCGCGCTTGGCCGGCTTTATGGTCCCAACGAACGCCGGGGCGTGTTCAAGACGACTGATGGCGGAACGAACTGGGAGCGGGTTCTCTACGCGGATGACAGGACGGGTGCCGTCGATTTGCGGATGCACCCGACGAATCCCGAGGTGTTGATCGCCGCTCTGTGGCAGAGACAGCGGGATGGCTTCGACAGCTGGCCCGGCAACGAAGTTCCGAAACCGGACGGCTACAACGGCTACGATCCGTTCGTCAAATGGGGCCCGAACAGCGGGTTGTACAAGACGGGGGACGGCGGACGCACCTGGCGAAAGCTGACGCAGGGTCTGCCCCCCGGCAATATCGGACGCATCGGCGTCGATTGGCACCGCAAGAACCCGAATGTTCTGTATGCGGTGGTCGATGGCGAGCACTACGGCAAGGGGCCCAAGCCGATGGACGTCTTCTTTGGCGTGGTCGGTGCGGATGAAGCCGACAAGATCCGCGTGACGCAGGTGCTGCCGGAAAGTCCCGCAGCCAAAGCGGGCGTGCAGGCAGGCGACTTGCTCACGGAACTGAATGGCCAGTCCGTGGTCTCCTTCGACAAGCTGCTCGAACAACTGCGCGAAAAGCAGCCGGGCCAGTCCGTGAAGCTGAAATTTCTGCGGGGCAGCGACGCCAAAGAGGTAGACGTGGCGCTGGTTGCCCGGCCCGAATCGCTGGGCGGCGAGCCGTCCCGCGTCTGGCTGGGCGTAACCGGCGAAACTCGTGAGGGGAAAGCGACGCTGACTCAGATCGTCCCCGACGGTCCGGCGGCGAAAACCGGACTGGAGATCGATGATGTGATTGCGGCTGTGGACGAGAAGCCTGTGCCGGGGTTCAACGAACTCATGGATGCGGTTCGCGCCAGGCAGGCCGGCGAGAAGCTCAAGCTGCAGATCCTGCGGGGAGCCGAGACGAAGACGGTCGAATTAACTCTGGAAAACAGGCCCGGCGCTCCGGAACGCACCGATGTGTACCTGGGCGTCCAGGGGCAGGACGCTCCGGGTGGAGCCAGGATCACCGAGGTGACCGAGGGCGGACCGGCGGAAAAGGCGGGGCTGCGTGCCGACGATGTGGTGCAGGCCGTCGGCGACAAACCGATCGCGAACTACGCCGCTCTGTCCGAGCAGATCCGTGCCAGGAAGGCCGGCGAAGAACTTCGCATGAAAGTCAAACGCGGCGATCAGGTCATCGATGTCGCGGCCGCGCTTGAACTGCGCCCGGGCGCCAACCGTCCGTATGCGAACGGGTTGGGCGGACAGAATCCGAATCAGCAGGATCTGCAGGGGTCGAAAGGCCCGGAATACGGAGGCGTCTATCGCTCATCCGATGCGGGTGAAACATGGGTTCGCGTCAACAGTCTCAATCCGCGTCCCATGTACTTCAGCCAGGTTCGCGTCGATCCGAATGACGAGAACTACGTGTATGTCCTGGGCATATCGCAGTACATTTCCTCGAACGGCGGCGCGACGTTCAGCGAGGAGTTCGGCAAGGCGGTGCATGCGGATGGCCACGCCATGTGGGTGGATCCGCGAGACGGGCGCCACTCGATCATCGGCACGGACGGCGGAACGTATGTGACCTACGACCGCGGATCGCACTGGGACCACCTGAACCACGCGGCGATCGGCCAGTTCTATCACGTTGCCATATCGCTCAAGGAGCCGTACTGGGTGACCGGCGGCTTGCAGGACAACGGCACCTGGATGGGGCCGAGTCGTGGAAGCAGCGGCCGGGGCCCTGTGAACGAGGACTGGTTCGCAGTTGCGGGCAGTGACGGCTTCATGTGCCGCGTCGATCGGGACGATCCGGACTTGGTTTATTACTCGGCTCAGGACGGCAACATGGGACGCCGCAATCTGCGCACGGGCGAACAGAAGGACATTCGGCCGGAGCGGCCGAAAGGCAAGCCGGCGTATCGCTTCAATTGGAACACGCCGTTCCTGCTGTCGAGCCACAATTCGCGCATCTTTTTCGCCGCCGGGAACTTCGTGTTTCGCTCGCTGGATCGGGGCGACGACCTGCAGGTCATCTCGCCGGAAATCACGCTCACGCGCCGAGGCAGTGCGTCCGCGCTGGCCGAGTCGCCGCGAAACGAAAAGGTCCTGTATGTCGGGACCGACGACGGTGCGCTGTGGGTCACTCGCGACGGCGGGCGGGAATGGAACGAGATCGGCAAGAACGCGGGACTGCCGGGTCCCCGTTGGGTCGCCTCGATCGAAGCCTCGCGATTCGAGGAAGGCCGCGTCTATGTGGCGTTCGACGGCCACCGCAGCAATGACGATCAGGCCTATGTGTACGCGTCGGAGGATTTCGGGCAGACCTGGAAATCGTTGCGGGCCAACTTGCCGCAGGGATCCACCCGCTGCCTGCGCGAGGATCTTGTGAATCCGAACCTGTTGTTTCTCGGGACCGAATTCGCGGCATTCTGCTCGCTTGACCGCGGTCAGAGTTGGAACAAGATGAACGCGAACCTTCCGACCGTGGCCGTCCACGAGCTTGCATTGCACCCGGTCCGCGGGGAACTGGTCGCCGCAACGCACGGGCGGAGCTTATGGGTCTGCGACATTTCCGCGCTTCGCCAGGTTCGCCCCGAGCACCTTTCGGGCAAGCCGGTTCTATTTGCTCCGGAGAAGGTCATTCGCTGGCAGCGTCAACCTCACCGCGGTACGACCAATCGGGCCTTTGTCGGAGAGAATCCGCCTTCGGGCGCCCAGATTTACATTGCGCTGCCCGGGCAGGCGGGAAAGGCATCGCTGAAGATCCATGATATCGAAGGCCGGATCGTGCGCGAGTTGCGAGTCCCGCGCGAGGCGGGAATGCACCGCGTGTCCTGGGACCTCGAGCGCAACCCGCCGAAATCCGGCCGCTCCGGTTCCGAGTCTCGCAAGTCCGCCGGTGAGGCCAAGCAAGTGAAGGGCGAACCCCGCGGCGCCGCTCCGCTGGGGAGCTACCGTCTTGAACTCGTTGTCGATGGATTTTCCTCTGCCCAGATCCTCGAAATTGAAAGAGATCCGTCCGCTCCCGCGGATGCGGTGAGCGGCGAGGACGGAGACGCTTCGGAGGACTTCGAGGAGCGTGAACGCGAGGAGGCACGCGGCACGCTGTGGTTTGACGACTGAAACGCACTGGCGAAAGGATGTATGTTGCGCCGACAATCGGTATGATGATCTGGTGAAGACTGATTGCGGAGTGAGCCATGGAAACTTATTTTGCTCCGGCTGGGCGTGATGATCCCGATTCGCTGGAGCGGCGAATCGGTATCGTGCGACGGACTGAGTTTGTTCAGGCCATGCTGGACGCGATACCGGTTCCGGCCATCGTGCTGAACGGTTGCCGCCAGATCCTGGCCGTCAACGAGTCGCTGCGCAGATTGCTGGAGGCCAATCCGGATGAAATCATCGGGCGGAGGCCCGGTGAAGTGATGGGATGCGCGTACTGGCACGAAGGCCCCGACGGTTGCGGCACCAGCAAGCACTGCCTCACGTGCGGAGCGGTTTCGGCGATTCTCGACAGCCAGCGGTATCCTGAACACGCCGTGCGCGAATGCCGCATGTCGTTGGACGATGCGCTCGATGGCGGCGCGCTGGACCTGCGGGTGACCGCTTCGCGACTCGATGTCGGCGAAGAACATTTCACTGTCTGCATTCTGGAAGATACCAGCCGCGAAAAGCGACTGAACGTGCTCAGCCGCGTCTTTTTTCACGACGTGCTGAATACGGCCGGCGGCATTCAGGGTTACGTTCACCTGCTGGAAGATGCGCTGCGAGAGGATCCCGAATCTGTCAGCAAACTCGAGCAACTCGGCCGACTCGCGGACCAGCTCGTGAGCGAGATCGAAGGACAGCGGGAACTGACATTGGCCGAGTCGGGTGACCTCGTTATCCACCTGGAGGCTGTGGAGACGGCAGCTTTGCTTCAGGGATTGCGGACCCTTTACATGGGGCACGATGTCGCCAAGCGTCGACGCATCGTCCTGGAGAACGTCTGGGACGGTCGCCTGGTCACCGATGCGAGGCTTCTCAGTCGAGTGCTGGGCAATATGCTGAAGAACGCGCTGGAGGCCACGAAAAGCGGCGAGTGCGTGACGCTCGGCTGCAGTCACGATCAGGGATACGTCAACTTCACGGTACACAATCCCGCGTGCATGCCCGAAGAAGTGAAACTGCAGATCTTCCACCGTTCGTTCAGCACGAAAGCCGCGACCGGCCGCGGCGTCGGCACTTACAGCATGCGACTGCTGGGCGAACATTACCTCGGCGGCACGGTGAGTTTTACGAGCACCGAACAGGAGGGTACGTGCTTCACGCTCCGCGTGCCGCGACTTCTGCCGCCCCCGGTGAGCAAGCCGAACGTCAAGAGCGGGTTCAATTGAGAAACTCGACTAGGCGCTCAGCACCGTGCGGTTGGCGACTCCGCCCGTTTCCGCGTCGAGACGATTCAGTTGCGCACATCGCTTGAAGTCGAATCCCGCGTCGCGCAATGCGGCTTCCACACATTCCTTCGTCAACTTCTCCTGGCAATCGTGGACAAGGCCCCAGAAGACTGTGCACCCGCCGTTCACGTGGACGCCCGTAGCAACCGGAGTGACATGCAATCGCGAGTTCATGCGTGCCAACAGATGCTGGAATGCGTAGAACTCGTTTTCGTCGCGCACCGAAAACGCAGTTGGTACCTTTACCGACAATTCCATCACACATCCCCTTCTGCTGCAGAACTGACAAGGCGTTGAACCGGCCGATCGGCTGATGGCGATTAAAGATATTATTCCATTCTGATGGAGTGATCGTACAGGTCAACAGCTAATAGGGGCTGCCGGACAATTCCGCCCGCCTCGGTCTCGGCGGGAGCATGACTCCCGGGCCGCTCCTCGATCGCGGCGATTCCGAGAAGTGCATTCAAGACTTTTTCGGCACGGGTGCGCATAATTGGGGCTTGCCGTGCAGATTTCGGCACGGGATATCGTTCGTCCCGTCCATTTTATTGGAGTCGTGCCATGCGCAACCTGCCGCTTGCAATTCCCTTCTTGCTGCTGGCCGTCGCACCGATCGACCGCGACGCCCGCTGCGGGGATGAAAATGCGGAATCGGGCTTCACGAGACTCTTCCCCCAGGACGGCGTTCCGGCGGGATGGGTCGTGCGGCGCTGGAGCGACGTCAGCAAGCCGACCGAAGCAAGCACGGTCTGGATGGTCCGCGACGGGGTGCTGCACGGAGGCGAGCCGCGGGGAAGCTGGCTGATGAGCGAAAAGGAATATGGCGACTTCGTACTTCGGTTTGAGTTTCAACTCGGACCGCGAGGCAACAGCGGTTGTGCGCTGCGGGCACCGCTGGCCGGCGATCCGGCGTTTGACGGCATGGAACTGCAGATGGCGGATCTTCGATACAACACCGAAGCAAAGGACTCGGAATTGACGGGCGGCATCTATCGCGCCATTGCTCCGCGCCGTCAGGTCTACAAGCCGACCGAATGGAACGAATACGAGATCGAACTGCGGGGCTCAAAACTGCGCGTGGTGCTCAACGGTGAAACGATCCAGGACCTCGATCTGAGCCGGCAGGCTCAGGAGGTCAAACGCCACGACGGCACCAATGCGCCGCCCGTGAAGGACCGCCCGAGACGCGGCCACATCGGCTTCCAGGATCTCAGCCGCGACAACTCTCATGTGCTGATCCGCAATGCGCGGCTGAAAGAACTGGAGTGACCGGATCCCGGTTTTCCGATCTTCGACTCTTTTAAACTGGCTCAGGACACTGTTACGCGGAGGTCCGTATTTGATGAACCGTCCGATTATCCTCTGGGGATTCGCATCGCTGACCTTGTTCGCTGGCCGCGCGGGATGGGGCCAGCAACCCGTGCTGCTGTTCGACGGCACCTCGCTGCAGGGGTGGCACCGAGTCGATGGAAAGCAGGTCTCCGACGACTGGGAGGCAGTCGACGGTACGCTGCACCTGAAGCCCAATCCTTCCGGCGGAGCGAATCTGTTCAGCGATCGGGAGTTCGGGAACTTCGACCTGGAGTTCGAATGGAAGATCTGCAAGGGAGGAAATAACGGACTGAAGTACCGCGTGCACAAGTTCGGAGATCAGTATCTCGGCTGCGAATACCAGATCCTTGACGATGCGGCTTTCGATCTGAAGCCACGCGGAATGACCGGTTCGCTTTACGAGGTCTATGAGCCGAACGAGGCAAAGCAGTTAAAGCCGGTCGGCGAGTTCAATCACGCGAGGATCGTCGTGCGCGGCAACCACATAGAACATTGGCTCAATGGCCGCCTCATAGTCTCGGCCGAGGCCGGAAGCCCGGAGTGGTTTCGACGCGTTTCCGAAAGCAAGTTCGCGCCGGTCGAGGGATTCGGCCTGAATCACCTCGGAAAAATCATGCTTACCGCACACGGCAGCGAAGTGTGGTACCGGAATATTGTCCTGAGGCCGCTGCCGCCGCCGGAGCCCGTGCAACGATACGCAGCGGCATCGCGGGTCAGGCACCATCCATCGTGGCTTCGCCCTCTGCGGAATTGCCGCCTGACGCTGAGATTACCGGCGCGGGCCCGCTGTCGCTGACCGGGGATGTCCGTTCAGCGCTGCGGAGCTTTCGCATTGAGATAATCGCGTGATTTTGCCAAGGCCGCGGCCATTTCGTCGGGGGCAAGGTCGCCGTGCATGAACGGATTGACAAACCCTTCGTATCCGCTTGACGACAACGCCGAGAGCCACGGCGCAAAGTCCGTCGGCCCGTGACCGGGCAATTGGTCGCGGTCGTTTCCGTGCTGCCACGCATAGAAGAAAAAGAGCTGCTTGCCGCACACGCGGATCGTCTCTTCGACCGGAATCTTCCCGGCCTGCAGATGATATGGGGCCAACGCGATCCCGACATGAGGCGATCGGTTCATGTCGACAAACGCCTTGAATGAATCGAGCGAGTCGAGCAGCGAGCTGCCGTGGTTCTCGATCGCAAGCCGGGTCTGGTGTTTTTCGGCCAGCTCGATTTCCGGTTTCAGGCTTTCGAGAAACTCGGCCATGCGCTGCTTTAACTCTGCGGGCTCGCAGGGTCCTGCGCTGCCTCGAATCGCCACGCCGCCCCCCGCAGCGCCAAGCAATTCGGCGTAACGCGGATATCCGCCGACGTAGACGGAAAAAGAAAACAGTTTCAGTTTTGTGCGTTCGAGCAATGCACGCAGTCCGTCGGATTTGAGCCGGCTAAGCGCATCATCGAGGTGCGGGCAACCCGCGTAGGACGACCAGATGTCGACCGCTTGAAAACCCAGGGCGGCGATACGCTCGCATGCCTGTTCGATCGGCAGATGCAAGAAGTGGATCGATGACGTGGAAAGCCGCATCCTTGTGGCTTCGCCCGTGTTTTCAGCTGCGAAAACGGCCTTTCCTGCTGCGGAAGCCATGACTGCCCCGCCTGCCAGTGTCTCGAAAAAAGTTCGGCGATCCATGGAGTAGTCCTCGGAGTCTGGAGTCGGGAGTCTGGTTGCAATTGAATTGTGATCGCGTCTTCTCATCCGTGTCAGTCCGTGCCCATCCGCGGCCTCTTCCGTCCGGCTACCGGTCATTCTGCAAAAGTGGTTCGCTGTTGTCTACATTCGCCGTCCCCGCTATCTGGGGGGTGTAAACAGGGATTCACATCATGGCAAATCGGGAGATCGCGATTAGGATAGAGTTGACTGTCAACCGAAAAGGTTCCCGCCTGCCGTTATCCCGCCTCGTCCGACCGACGACGATCGCTGCGGCAACTGGTCCGTTTTACGAGCTGAACCAGGGACGTTTGAGGAGTTCCTGCCATGTACGTCTTTGCGAAATTCAATTGGTCTTTGATGCTGGCCCTGGCCGTGTCGTGTGATGCGATATGCGCAGTTGGGGCGGAGCCGGCCCCCGCACCCGCCCCGGCTCCCGCGCCCGCGGCGAAACCCGAAGCCAAACCGGCTCCCGCGCCTGCTGCTGCGCCCGAGGCGAAGCCGGCGGCAGCCGCTGAAGCGAAGCCGGCAACTCCGCCAGCGCCCGAGGCCAAGCCCGCGACGGCCGCTCCCGCCGCCACTCCCGCGCCTGCTCCTGAGGCAAAGCCTGCGGCAGCTCCGGACGCGAAACCGGCTCCCGAGGCGAAACCGATCAAGGTGCAGTTCTCGTTTCGGTTCCAGAAGTGGACCGAGGTGCTCGACTGGTTCGCGCAGCAGGCGGAATTGAGTCTGGTCATGGACAGCCCTCCGCCGGGGACTTTTAACTACACGGACAACAAAGAGTTCACGGTGACCGAGGCGTTGGACCTGCTCAACAGCGTCCTGCTCACCAAGGGCTACACGCTGATCCACGAGGGGCGGATGCTGCGGGTGCTGAACACGGCGGATGGAATTCCGCCCGATGTGGTACCTCGCGTCAAGCTCGACGAACTCGACAAGCGCGGGAACTTTGAACTCGTGACGGTCGAGTTTCCGCTCGGCCGGCGCGACACCGACGCGGTGCGGTCCGAGATCAGCCATCTGCTCAGTCCTCTGGGCACCGTGGTGGTACTGCCTCAGACCAAGCAGATCATCGTGACGGAGCGAGCCGGAATGATGCGGGCAATTGCCGCGATCGTTCAGGGCATACCCGAAACTCCGGTCCCGGCGACTCCTCCCACGCCCGAGAAATCGGCGCTGCAGATTTATCCTCTGAAAAACTCGGATCCGACCAAGGTATCGGAAATCCTGCTGAAGCTGTTCCCGAGCGTCACGATGGTCGCCGACACCCAGGCGAAGCAGGTGAGCGCGTACGGGACGCCGTCGCAGCACGCCGAGATCAAGAAGATGATCGACCAGATGGAGGCCAACGAACCTCCGGATGTCCAGCCGCGACTGGAGGTCTACCCGCTCACCGCACACCTGATGAATGCGACGGCCATTCGCCGCCGGCGCGCGGAGCCGGGCACTTTCGAGGCGACGCTGTTGTCGCAGCTGCAGGCCGCGGCTCCCGAGATGCGGTTGCTGGTGGACTCCGCCGCGCGCAAGCTGCTTGCCTGGGGTACGCCCAAGCAGCACGAGTCGCTGAAGCAGGCGCTGGACAAGCTTGCCGAGCAGTCGAAGCCGGATGCTCCGAAGCAGGTCGAGACCTACCGCATCACCAAGATGGATCCGACGAGCGTCCAGACGCTGTTGACGTCTCTGTTCCCGCTCATCGACGTGACGCTGGACGCGACAACTCGGACGATCGTGGTTTCCGCGACGGCGGAAGACCAGCTGGCCGTAAAGAACCTGATTGACCAGCTGCAGCCCGCGACGCCGCGGGCCGATTCGCCCGAGCTGCGGATCCTGCCTCTGAAGGAAACGCCGCCGACGAATCTGACCACCGTTCTGAAGGATCTCGTCCCGTCGGCGAGCGTCACGTTGGCTGCCGACGGTCTGCGGCTTCTGGTGGTGGCTTCTCCCACGGATCAGGAGACGATCAAGAAGACGGTGGATCAACTCGAACAACCGGCGACTCCGAAAGTGCGGGCGACGTTGAAGTACTATCCGGTCACGCCTTCGCAGCGCACGCGGTTCGACGCGATCTTGAAGGACCTGACCACCGACCTGCCGGGCCTGCGCATCATCGAGGACGCGGAGCCGGGCGAATTGGCGGTCTGGGCCAGGCCCGAGCAGCACGAGGTCCTCGCGCAGATCCTGGAAGAACTCAAGCACGACGTGCCCGCGGATCAACAGTACCAGCTGTTCGTGCATCCCATCAACGCGGAGATCGCCGTCCGGATCACGACGGTCCTGACGGAACTGTATCCCAAGCTGAAGATCATCAAGGAGCCGGGCGCCGATCGAATGCTGCTGTGGACCAGCCCGCCGCAGTTCGAGAAGATCAAGAAGACGCTGGAAGAACTGCAGAGCCAGGCGGCGTCGGAACAGACGCCCGAGTTTCGCAGCCTCAGTCTGCGGGGTGTGGACACGACCACGGCCATGACTCAGCTTCAAGCCGCGGTCCCCGAGGCCAAGCTGTCGCTCGACAAGGACAGCGGGAAGATGATCGTCTGGGCCACGCCGCGCAATCACGAGAAGCTCGCCAAGGCACTCGAGCAGCTCACGGGGGCCATGGCGACAACCTCCCAGAGGCAGCTGGAGTTGTTCGCGCTGAACAAGGTCGAGCCGACGGCTGCCCTGTCGCTGCTGCAGTCCCTGTTGCCCGAGGCCAAGCTGACGCTGGATTCCGCCAACAGCAAGATCATCGCCCTGGGGTCGCCGGAAGATCTCCGCGCGGTTCGCGCACTGCTGGACCAGTTGCGTGAGGGGGGCAAGGACACGAATGCGGCGGTGCTCGAGTTCTATCCGCTGGAGCGCGCCCTCGATGCGGCTACCCAGGCGGTGATCACGAAGCTCGTCCCCGCTGCGCAGCTCACCGTGCTTGAGGATCGACTGCTGGTCGTGGCTTCGCCGGACGATCAGGAAAAAGTAAAGAAGACACTGACGGACGTGATTTCCGAGACGCCCGTGAACCAGCGCAGCACGCTGGTCATCTATCCCGTCACGGCCGCCCAGAAGAAGCGCATCCAGGCGGTTGCCACCTCCCTGACCAAGGAGCTGCCCGGCGTGCAGCTCATTTCGGACAGCGAGCCGGGCGAGTTGGCGGTCTGGGCCAAACCGGCCCAGCACGCGGTCTTCCGCGGCATTCTCGAGCAATTCGTGGGAGATTCGGCGGAAGGCGAGCAGGAGCAACTGGTCGCCTACCAGCTGCAGGTGGCCGATGTGACCAAGGCGAAGGAAATCCTGACCGAAATGTACCCGACGGCCAAGTTCGTCGTGGACGTGGAAGCCAACCGCCTGATGGTCTGGGCCAAGTCGAAGCAGCAGGAGTCGATCAAGGCGTCGGTGACCGAACTGGATCAGGGCACGCCGGTCGAGCGCAAAGAAAAGTTCATGATCTATCCGATGCCCGACGCGGATGGCCGCACCCTGCTGCCGCTGCTGCAGGAGCTTGCGCCCAAGGCCAAGGTGAGCTACGACCCGGTGGCTCGCACGCTGACCGTCTGGGCAAAACCCAAGGACCAGCAGGCGATCTCCGAAATCGTCAAGCAGGCCGAGGCGGGCGGCGACGCGGCCGTGCGATCCGGGGTTCAGGTCTATCCCGGTCCGATTGAAAACCTCGACGATACGGTCACTCTGCTGCGGGCGCTGACTCCCAACGCGAAAATCGTCGTCAGCACAGCGACCGGTTCGTTGACCGCATTCGCGACGCCGCGCGAACAGGAAACCATTAAGTCGACTCTCGAGCAGCTCAAAGCCAAAGGCGCCGATGCCGAGCGGTCGGTCCAGGGCTTCAAGCTCGATTCCATGACGGCCGAGCGCGCGATCCCGCTGCTGCAGGCCGTGGTGCCCGGCGTCACGTTCGCTCCCCGGCGCGATCCGCAGAAGTTCATCGCGTGGGGGCGGAAGGACCAGCTCGAAAAAGTCACCAAAATCGTCGAACAGATCCAGTCCGAGGGCGGCTATGAAAAGCTGAGCGTGAAGTCCTACACGCTCAAGTCAACGAGCGCCTCGGTGATCCTGCCGATGCTGAGCCGCGGAGTGCCGGCCGCGAACATTACGCCCGGCGCCGATCCCCGCGAACTGATCGTGTGGGCCACCGAAGCCGACCACAAGTCGATCGCCGACGCGATTCAGGAACTCGACGCGAGCTACGAGCAGGGCGCTTTGACCATCTATCCGGTCAAAGGCCTGACCGGGTCCGCCGCCGTCGCACTGCTCGCAACCGCCGTGCCCGCCGCAAAGGTCAGCGCCAGCGCCGATCCGCAGAAGATCCTCGTCTGGGCCAAGCCCGAGGATCACCAGATCGTCAAGGAGTTGCTCGACCAGATCGAACAACAGGGCAAGGCAAGCGACCGCGTGCTGACGGTCTATCCGTTGAAGGACGCCGACATGGACGCCGTGCAGACGGCGCTCAAGCCGGTGCTCGGCACCGATGTGGACGTGGTGAAGGACACGGTCCGCAAGAGCCTCGTTGTCTGGGCGACTCCCGCCGATCACGAGAAGATCAAGACGACCCTCGAACAGCTGATCAAGGATCTGCCGGAACCCGAAAAAGACGTGGCGCGCATTTACCACTTCGAAAACGCGGCCGCGTCCACCGCTTATTACGCCATCTATCGGCTGCTGCCCAAGGCGACCGTTGCCCTGGACTCGGTCGGAAACAACGTGATCGTGACCGGCAGCGCCAAGGACCACGAGACGCTGGCCTCGACGCTGGCCGAACTGGACAAGGTCGGCAATTCGCAGGGAAACGTGAAGATCTATCCGTTGAAGTCCGCCGATCTGGCCAGCGCGTACAGCCTCCTGCAGACGCTGTTCCGCCAGTATTCCGACGTGACGTTCACGATGGATACGAAGAACCGCAGCATCATGGTCCTGGCTCCCGAGGAGCGCCAGGCCAACGTCCAGAAGGTCATTGCGCAGCTCGAAGAACAGGGGACCGCGCAGAGCCGCATGCTGATGGTTTATCCGCTGAAGGATGCCGACCTGGACGCGATGCAGGCGGCGATCAAGTCCGTGACAGGAACGGATACCGAAGTCGTCAAGGACACGATCCGCAAATGTCTCGTGGTCTGGGGCACGGCGACGGATCACGAGAAGATCAAGACGACGCTTGCTCAGCTGGTCAAGGATCTTCCCGAGCCCGAAAAGGAAATCGCAAAGGTCTATCACTTCCAGAACGCCGCGGCGACAGCCGCGTACTATGCGATCTACCGTCTGCTGCCCAAGGCCATGGTGTCGCTCGATTCGGTCGGCAACAACGTGGTGGTGACCGGGTCCGCGAAGGATCACGAATTGCTGGCCACCACGCTTGAGCAGCTTGAGCAGTTGGGCGGATCGCAGGCCAATGTGCAGATCCACCCGCTGAAAAACGCGGACGTGACCGCAACATACACGATTCTGCAGACGATCCTCCGCCAGTATGCGGACGTGACGCTGACGCCGGACCCCCGTTCGCACAGCATCGTGGCGGTGGCGCCGCCCGAGCGTCAGAAGCAGATCGAGAAGATCATCCAGCAGTTCGACGAGCAGGGCTCGCGCGAGGACCGCGTCATCACGGTTTATCCGCTGAACACGGAAGACGCGACGACCTTCACTAAGCTGCTGACGCCCTTCCTCGAGCAGGGCGTGACGTACTCGCAGGACGCTCGCCGCAAGAGCCTGATTGTCTGGGCCACCGCGGAACAGCACGCCAAGATCCGCGACGCGTTCCAGCAGCTGGCTGTCGAACTGCCCGAGCCTGAAACCCTCTCGACCGAGGTTTATCATTTCAAGAATGCAACGGCGTACGCGGCTTACACAGCGCTGCCGCGGCTCGTGCCGGAAGCGATCATCGGCCTCGACACGACCGGCAACAACCTGGTGATCACCGCCAGCTCCAAGGACCACGCGACCATCCGCGCGTCGGTGGAACAGCTGGACAAGGCAGGGGCCTCCGATACGCCCGAGGCCAAAGTCTATCCGTTGAAGACCTCCGACCCCGCTTCGATCGTGACTTTGCTGCAGACCCTGTTTACCGGCGAGCGAAAGGTCAGTTTCACCGCCGACCTGAAGCATCGTTCCGTGGTGGTCGCGGCGCCGGCCGAGCGTCAGCCATTTATCCAGCAGGTGATCGATCAGGTTGAAGCCGGGGCCGCCGGCGGTGTCGCCGCGACGACGAAGGTCTATCGATTCAAGGTCGCCAGCCCCTATGCGGCGTATCTGGCGCTGTATTCGCTGCTGACCAACGCGCGCATGGGGTACGACCTGACCGCCAAGACTCTGGTCGTCACCGGTTCCCCCGAGGACCACGAGACCGTGGCGGCCGTGGTCAAGGACATGGAAGCCGCGGGCGCCGAGAAGCAGGCGGTCATTGAGGTCTATCCGCTCGACTCGGCGGATCCGACCAGCGCGGCTACCGCGCTGCAGGCCACTTTCCGCACCGACGATGCAGTGCGGATTTCGGTGGACACGAAGACCAAGGCCATCGTTTCCGTGGCTCCCGCCGAACAACAGAAACAGATCGCCGAGCTGATCAAGCGGATCGAAGCGGCCGGCCCGGCCGCCAGCGCATTGAAGACCCAGGTCTACCATCTGAAGAACTCGACGGCCTACGCGGCTTACCTCGCGCTGCCGCGCCTGGTGCCCGACGCGATCATCGGCCTCGACACGACCGGCAACAACCTCGTGGTTACGGCAGTCGAAAAGGACCACGCGGCCGTTCGCGAGACGGTCGAACAACTGGACAAGGCGGGGGCGTCCGACACGGCCGAGGCCAAGGTTTATCCGCTGAAGTCCTCGGATCCCGCTTCGCTGGTGACACTGCTGCAGACGCTGTTCACCGGCGAGCGCAAGATCAGCTTCACCGCCGATCTGAAACGTCGTTCGGTCGTGGCCGCGGCTCCCGCGGACCGCCAGCCGTTCATCAAGCAGGTGATCGAGCAAATCGAAGCGGGGGCGGCGGAAGGTACTGCCGCCAAGACGGTTGTCTATCGATTCAAGAACTCGAGCCCCTACGCGGCCTACCTCGCGCTGTACACGCAGTTTCCCAACTCGCGCATGGGGTACGACCTGACGGCCAAGACTCTGGTCGTCACCGGTTCGGCGGAAGACCAGGAAGGGGTTGCGGCAGTCGTGAAGGACATGGAAGAGGCGGGCCTGGAAAAGCAGGCGGTTGTCGAGGTCTATCCGCTCGCCACGGCCGACCCGACCAGCGTGGCTACCGCACTGCAGACCACGTTCCGCGCCGACGATACGGTACGGATTTCGGTGGACACCAAGACCAAGGCCATCGTCTCGGTGGCTCCGGCGGAACAGCAGAAACAAATCGCCGAGATGATCAAGCGGATCGAGGCCGCGGGGCCGGCTGCGGGCGACCTGAAGACCGAGGTCTACCACTTCAAGAATGCCACGGCCTCTGCGGCCTACACGGCGCTGCCGCGGCTGGTGCCCGATGCGATCATCGGCCTCGATACAACGGGCAACAACCTCATCGTCACGGCGGTCGAGAAAGATCACGCGACGATCCGTGCGTCGGTGGAGCAGTTGGACAAGGCGGGGGCCGCCGATACGGCTGAGGCCAAGGTGTATCCGCTGAAATCCTCGGATCCCACGACGATTGTGACGCTGCTGCAGACGCTGTTCACCGGGGAACGGAAGATCAGCTTCACCGCCGATCTGAAGCATCGGGCCGTGATCGCTGCGGCTCCGGCGGACCGCCAGCCGGTCATCAAGCAGGTGATCGAGCAGATCGAAGCAGGGTCGGCCGACGGTGCGGCCACGACCACGCAGGTCTATCGGCTCAAGAACTCCAGCCCCTACGCGGCGTACCTCGCGCTGACCTCGCTGCTGACCACCGCCCGCATGGGCTACGACCTGACCGCCAAGACCCTCGTCGTGACCGGCACCGCCGAAGATCATCAGACGGTCGGAGCCGTCGTCAAGGACATGGAGGCGGCGGGCGAGGAGAAGAAAGCGACCGTCCAGGTTCATCACCTGGCGACCGCCGATCCGACCAGCGTGGCCACCGCGCTGCAGGCATCGTTCCGCGCGGACGATACGGTGCGGATCTCGGTGGATGCGCGTAGCCGTTCGATCGTTTCGGTTGCTCCCGAAGAGCAGCAGAAACAGATCACGGAGATGATCAAGCAGATCGAGGGCGCAGGCCCCGGGGCCGATGCGTTGAAGACCGAGGTCTACCACTTCAAGTTCAGCACGCCTGTCGCGGCCTACCGCGCACTCACGACGCTGTTGCCCAACGTCCAGCTTGGTTACGACGTCGAGGGCAAGAACCTGGTGGCAACCGCTACCCCCGAAGAGCACAAGACCATCAAGGCGCTCGTCGATCGCATGGAGCAGTCGAGCGAGGCCGATCGCGGCACAATGCAGCACTATCGCCTCCAGACGGCCGAGCCGCGGGCGGTCTACAACGTGCTGCAGGGACTGTACCAGTCCGACTCGACCGTCCGGGTCTCGCTTGATATCGCCAACCGCGCGGTCGCCGTCGTCGCCTCGCCCGAGCAGCAGAAATTCATCAAGGACATGATCGACCAGATGGAGGCTCAGGATGCCTCCCGCGCCGACTGGGCCACTCAGGTCTACCACTTCAAGGCCGCGTCGCCCGATGCGGCCATGGAAACCCTGCAGCGGATCGTGCCCAACGCGAGGCTCGTCGTCGACACCCGCGGCGCGAATCTCGTCGTGACCGCGAGTGAAGAAGACCACGCCACGGTCAAAACGACCGTCGACGAAATGGACAAGGCGGGGATGGAAGCTCGCGGCAGTCTGCAGGTCTATCCGCTGAAGAACGGGAATCCCAAGAGCGTCTACGATGCTCTGAGCAGGCTGTACGTCTCCGATCGGGAGACCCGGATTTCGTTCGACGAGCGCAGCGGTGCGATCGTCGTGGTCGCGACCCCTGAGCAGCACGAGTCGATCCGCACCGTCATTGAGCAACTCGAGGCTCAGGGATCGGGTCAGAAAGGCTGGTCGACCCAGGTTTATCGTCTGAAGAAGACCGATCCGCGAGCCGCGCAGCAGTCGCTGACCGTGCTGTTGCCCGCCGCGGAAATCGCGTTTGACGTCCGCAGCCGCACGCTGATCGTGACCGCGAGCGAAGAAGACCAGAAGACGGTCAAGTCGGCCGTCGACCAGATGGACCAGGCAGTTACGCTGAACGAACCCGCGGCGCGCGTCTATCCGGTGAAGACCGCCAACCCGGCCGACGTGCTGCGGGTGCTTCAGTCGCTGTTCGCCGCGGACCCCGCCGTCCAGATCTCCGCGGATCCGCGCAAGGGGACCGTCGTGGCGGTCGCCGAACCGGATCAGCAGAAGCTCATCGAGACCATCATCCAGCAGGTCGAATCGGCCGTGCCGGCGGGCGGAGCCCTCGAGACCAAGGTGTATCACTTCCAGGAAGGCAGCCCGCTCGCCGCCGTCCAGGCTCTGACGTCGCTCCTTCCCAACGCGAAAATCGCGGCCGATCCGGCCGGCAAGAACCTCGTTGTCACTGGGACGCAGGATGATCAGCAGGTGGCCAGGTCCACAGTCGATGAAATGGAACAGGCAAGCCTCAAGGACCGCACTTCGGCCCGCATCTATCGCCTGAAGTCCGCTGACGTCGAGGATGCCTTCGATGTGCTCCAGGCACTCTATCGAACGAGCGCGACGACGCGCGTTTCACTCGATCGAAGCCAGCAGGCCATCGTGGTTGTCGCTTCTCCTGTGGAACACGAGATCATCCAGCAGCTTGTGGAAGATATGGACAAGCGAGGCGGGGCGGGCACGGAAAACAACGTTGTCTCCTATGACCTCGGGGAATCGGACGGCAGAGCCGTGCTGCAGACGCTCCAGGAACTGCTCACCAAGGAAGTCAAAGCGGGCACCGTGCAGCTTTCACTCCTGGCACAGGACAACAAACTGGTCGCCGTGGCCCGCGAGAAGGAACACGAGACCATCCGCAAAACCGTCGAAGAACTGAAAACCAAAGACCGCGAACTCGAAGTCTTCCAGCTTCAGGCTGTCGATCCGTTCACCGCCGAACTGGCGATCGAAAGCCTCTTCGGCACCGAGGGCCTCACCAGCGCGAATGCGCCGTCGATCGAGTCGGATGCCGCGACCCAGCAGCTCTACGTGCGCGGGACCCGCGCTCAGTTGGAGAACATCCGCGACCTGCTGGTCAAAATGGGCGAGACCCAACTCGTTCAAGCCGGCCCTTTGAAGACCGGTGCGGGGACGCTGCGCGTCGTTCCGTTCCAGGGAGATGCGAGGTCGGCGATGGAGGAAATCCAACGGATCTGGCCGCAGTTGCGCAAGAACGAGATCCGCGTGGTGACGCCCTCCGCCGAACCGCGGACGCTGCAGTCGCCCCGTTCCACCACCCCCGATCGAAAGAAAACCGACCCTGTCAAGAAACCCGAAGCGGCGCCTTCCCCGAAGTCGAACGGCGCCCACCGTGCAACGCCGCCGAACCAGAATCTGCACAGTCAGGCCCCCTGGGGCCGAACCGCCAACGCATGGGTGCCGTGTTCGCTGAACGCAGCCGAAGAAGCGGCGTCTGCGGAGACGGGACCTGGGGAGGACAGGCCGACGTCGGGCGCCGGCGAGGCAAAAGCAGCGGGAGATGCAAAAGCGACGGACTCGGCCGAAAGGCCGTCGGACCCGCCTGCGGCTCCATCCGACGCAATGCTCCGCGATGCGAATCAAGCCACGAGGGAAGAAGACCAGGACGAGAAGAACGACCAGAAGAAGGAGGCTCCGGCCGTACCGCCCGGGACGCCGGATTCCGCGACTCCTTCCCCCGTCGTCATCATGCTCGGCGACGGGAGTATCACGATCGCGTCACAGGATCAGGAAGCCCTGAATCAGCTCGAGGCCCTGCTGGCCGCACTGGCCCGCGGCACGCGCGGCGTAGGGCGGAACTTCGTGGTGTTCAGCCTGCGAAACACGTCCGCAGTCACCGCCGCTGAGACGATCGAGCGTCTGTTTCGACAGATCAGCGCCGGAGGCGGCGGCGTCCGCACCGGGACCGGCAAAGTCGTCGCCGTTCCCGATGAACGGTTGAATGCGATTCTGGTCTACGCCAACAAATCGGATCAGGCGGTCGTCGAGAACCTCGTGCGCATCCTGGACTCGGCCGAGATTCCCGACTCTCTGGCGCTCGTGCGCCCGAAGCTGATCCCCATCAAGAACACGCGGGCCTCGGAAATCGAAACGGTGTTGAGAAACGTCTATCGCACGCAGCTCAGCATGGGCGGCGGGCGGCGGGCGATGGAAATCCCGCGGGGCGTGCCATCGGAGATCGTCTCCGTGTTGCGCCAGTTGAACGCGGCCAATTCCGGGCCCCTGTTGAACCTCAGCGTCGATGAACAGACCAACACGCTGATCGTGCTGGCACCGACGGACCTCGTCGATGAGATCTCCGAACTGGTTGCCCAGTTGGACGAGGCCGCGCTGCAGGAGAACCCGGTCCAGACGATGCGGATTCTCTCCCTGAAAAAGATCAACGCATCGCGACTCGAACAGTCGCTCGATGAACTGCTGAGGTCGCGGCGGCGGCGTGCGGCACCGTAGCCGCAGCGTCAGGCCGGCGGTCAATTCACTCGCGCCGCCGGCGCCGTTCGCCTTTCGGTGCGTCGTCGCCTCTGGGGGATTCCTTAGATGCGTCCTTGGCCGTTTCTTTGGATGAATCGGCCGAGTTTTCCGGCTTTTTCTCGGGGATTTCGACCTTCGGCCGGATGAGCTGCGGCTTGCGGCCCAGGGCCTCGTCCGTCGTGATGACCCCGTCTCCGTCGCGGTCCAGCTTCTTGAATTCCGCGAGCGAGCTTGCGGTCACCTCGTTCGAATACTCGGCCAACGTGATCTGGCCGTCGCCGTCCTTGTCCTGCGCGTAGAACCAGGCCGGCAGTCCCCCGGGCAGCCTCCCGGCGGGCACAAAGAACTTGGTATCGCGGCGTCGCGCCACCGGCTTGGGCGGCTGAGCTTCGGCGGGCGGACTGGCTGCAGCCGCTGGGTCAGCGGGCGTTGCCGGAGCGGGGGCGGCTGCGGCGGCCGTCGGAGCTGCCTGCGGGTTGTCCGCTCCCGGCTTGGGCGGCGGCAGCTGGTTCGCCGAGGATTTCGGCTGCAGCAACGGCGGCTCCTCGGCAACGGTGACTTCCGGGAAGACAACTCGCAGCTGCCGCTTCGACGCGAAACTCGTTACGTACGCTTCGAACTCGTCGCGGGTAATCACTCCGTCTCGATTGGTGTCGAGCAGTTCCGGATGGCCCTGCATCCCGGCCCATTCGGCCTGCTGAAGTTGCCCGTCTCCGTTCTTGTCGTACGCGCGAATGACACGCTCCACGTATCGTTGGACCTTTGCTGTCGCCGTCGGTCCGGAAGGGCGAACCGGCGGGCGGCTCGGCGCGGACGCCAGCGATTGTTCGGCCGAATTCAGGCCTTCGCAGGGCAGGAATGCGGCGGTCGAGAGCAGAAAGAAAGCCAGAAGAAACCACGGATCACAAAGAACTTGCGTCGCGATAGGGCGTCGAGACAGCATTTTGGGGTTGCATTTGAGATCGCACATAGGTTACTTCTCTGCAAATGGCCTCAATTAAGTGGCCACCCACAAGGAGGGGTGAAGTATTGACTGGCGATGCAAGTGTGTTTAGTATTCTAATCACAGCGGCCGAAACTAGCACACCGCTGCGATTGGTTTACGCGATTCGTTTACGCAATCGTTAAGCAGAATGATCCGGCCTTTGGGCGACACCGACTCGCCCCTGAAATCACGCCCTCCGACCTCCGAATTTTTATCCTGCCTGCATCATCCCTGAGTCGGTCGTCCGGATCGAAATTGGAAACTCGCTGCAAGACTTGAAGTCTTACCGCTGGCTGGCGGCAGCTTCCGCGTTGATGCTGCGTACCTGTCCAGGGGTAATCATTGTCATAGTCATCAATAGGGATGCCATGATTAGCGGACGCCCGGACACTCAACCCGGCATGTTGGACATGCGCCAACTGCAGATCGCGCATGAGGCTCATGCCGCGGAGGGGCGGGTAACACGGGTAATTGGGGAGCTCGGCTGCACCTCGGAGGAAGAGGCGCTGCGGGCAATTGCGCTCACTTTGGGCCTGGAATTCATCGATCTGGCCAATGCCGAGCCCGACCTGACGCTGCTCGAGAGTTTTCCCATTAAATTGATTCATCGGCACGAAATTTTCCCGATCCGGCGCGAGCGAGGATCGCTGGTCGTGGCGACCGGCAATCCGTTCGACCTCAACGCGATCGATGCGGTGAGCGCGGCGACGGGGCACAGCGCGATTGCGGTTCTGGCTTTTCCGGACGAGATCGCGAAGCTGATCAAGACGCATCTTGGCGTCGGGGCCGAGACCATCGACGGCTTGTTGGCGCAGAGCAGCGACGCGGCGGTCGAGATACTGGACGAGGTCGAGTGGGACCAGTCTGAAGCGTCGGAGATGGCCCAGCAGCCATCCGTGGTGCGGCTGGTCAACGAGATTCTCACCGAGGCCGTCGAGGGCCGCGCGAGCGACATTCACCTCGAGGCGCAGGCGCACGGCATCAAGATCCGTTACCGGATCGACGGCGTGTTGCAGAAGCAGCCGGTGCCGCCGGAGATGAATCGTTTTCATGCGGCGATCATCAGCCGTCTGAAGATCATGGCCAAGCTGAACATCGCGGAAAAACGCGTTCCGCAGGACGGCCGCATCAAGCTGCGGGTCGCGGGGCGCGAGGTCGACATCCGCGTTTCCATCATTCCGATGCTGCATGGCGAAGGCATCGTCATGCGTGTGTTGGACAAGGACAAGATGCAGTTTTCGCTGCGCGGCGTCGGCATGGAAGGCGCAACCTACGCGGCGTTCAATCGGCTGATTCAATTGCCTCACGGGATCATCCTGGTCACGGGGCCCACGGGTTCCGGCAAGACCACGACGCTGTACAGCGCCTTGAACGAAATCAAGAACGAAGAAACGAAGATCATCACGACCGAGGATCCGATCGAGTATCAGCTCGATGGCATCAACCAGATCCAGGTTCATGCCAAGGTCGGGCTGACCTTCGCGGCGAGCCTGCGAAGCATCTTGCGACACGATCCGGACGTGGTGCTGGTCGGCGAAATCCGCGACCTGGAGACCGCCGAGAACGCGATCCAGGCGTCGCTGACCGGCCACCTGGTGTTCAGCACGCTGCACACCAACGACGCCGCCAGTTCCTTTGTGCGTCTGACGGACATGGGCGTCGAGCCGTTTCTCGTGAGCAGTTCTCTGGCGGGCGCAATGGCGCAGCGATTGGTGAGAACGCTGTGTCCGGAGTGCCGGCAGTCCGAGACGGCAGAGAATCTGGACGTGCCCGAGGACTTTCCGATGGAAGCCTACCGTGCGCAGGGCGGCACGCTGTATCGGGCCGTCGGCTGCCGCAACTGTCGCGGAACGGGCTACCGCGGGCGATTGGGACTGTTTGAGTTGCTGGTAAACAACGAGGAAATCCGCCACCTGGCATGTGAGCGGGCGACGAGCAGTTCGATCAAGCAGGCCGCGGTCGGAGCGGGCATGCGGACGCTGCGGCAGGACGGCTGGGACAAAGTGCTGCGGGGAATCACGACCGTTTCGGAAGTGACCCGCGTGACGGCGGCGGACTGAACGCACACGGGCGACAAGCAACACGGATGAACTGAGAAACTGAAGCAGAGATTCTGACGGCGACAGACCACTACCATGCCTGAATTCAGCTACACAGCACGAACGCTCGCGGGAGAGCAGGTGACCGGCGCGATAGTCGCCGAGAACCGGCGCGATGCGCTTACGGCGCTGTTCGATCGCTCGCTCTTCCCGATGAAGGTCGAGAGCAGCGAGTCGGTCGGGGCAAAGTGGCAGCGGATCATGTCGACTCGCCGCCGCATCAAGACGGACATTATTGCGACGAACCTGACGCAGTTGGCGGACCTGCTGCAGAACGGCGTTCCGCTGCTCACGTCGCTGCGGCTTCTCTCCGAACAATCGACGCATCCGGGGCTGGCCGAGGTGCTGCGCGATGTTCATGACCGGGTTGCGGACGGCTTGTCGCTGGACAAGGCGATGGTGCGGCACCCGCACGTATTCGACGAATTGACGGCGAGCATGGTGCGGGCCGGTTCCGAAGGCGCGTTTCTCGAGGAGGCGCTGCAGCGGACGGCCGACTTCATGCAACTGCAGCAGGAACTCAAGAGCCGCCTGGTGGGGGCCATGGCCTATCCGGCGTTTCTCGCCGTGACGGGGTTCGTGGTCACGCTGGTGCTGGTGGTGTTTTTCGTGCCGAAATTCGCAGGGCTGTTTCAGAGCCTCGAGCGAGCCGGCGGATTGCCGGCGGCCACCGTGGCTTTGCTGGCGTTGAGCGATTTCCTGAGGGACTACGGGCTGTTCGTCGGCATCGGCGCTTTCATGCTGATTTCCTGGGTGCGGCGCTGGTTGCGCAAACCTCAGGGCCGCCTTCTGGCCGACCGCTGGAAACTGCGGATTCCGGTGGCGGGACCGATCTTCCTGAATTATGCCGTGTCGCGATTCTGCCGCGTGCTCGGCACTCTGCTGCGCAACGGCGTTCCGCTGCTCAAGTCGCTGGAAATCAGCAGCGAGTCGGCGGGGAACCTGGTGCTGGCCAAGGCGATTACCGCTTCGGCGGAAAATATATCCACGGGCAACACGCTCTCTCGTCCGCTGGCCAATTGCGGACTGATTCCCAAGGCGGTCATGGCGATGATCAGCGTGGCGGAAGAATCCAACAATCTCGACAACGTGCTCGTGAATATCGCCGACGGGATCGATCGCAAGGCGGCTCGCCAGCTGGACATCATGGTGCGCCTTGTGGAGCCGGCGATGCTGCTGGTGATGGGTACGGTCATCCTGTTCGTGTTGACCGCGCTGCTGCTTCCGATTTTCGACATGAGTGCGGCTCTGGGGTGAGCCGTCCGATGGGAACCGCTGCCGCGTCGAATCCCGCTCGACCGGCGGCCAAGGGGTGAAGGAACTTGACGATGAAGAAGACCGCAAACAACCGCAACCTGCCAAGGCAGGGCTTCACATTGGTCGAGATGCTGGTGGTGCTGGCCATCCTCGTGCTGCTCGTCGGCATGGTGGCGCCTCGCGTGCTCAAATCTCAGAAGAAGGCTGATGCGAGCAACGCCAAGGCTCAGATCGGCATGTTCCGCACATGCCTCGACCGTTACGCAATCGACATGAAGACCTATCCGTCAACCGAACAGGGCCTGAATGCCCTGATCAAGAAACCGGAAGGCGATGCCGGCTCGGCAGAACCCGCCGCGGCTGCCGCGCCGGTCGACGGCGAAAAGAGCGGAGCGGGCGGCGAATCGTCTTCCGGTCCGAGTTCCGGCTGGGACGGACCGTACGTCAATCAGGACAGCATCCCCAAGGATCCCTGGGGTAATGCATATCAATACGAGTATCCGCCTACCCATGGACAGGGTGAATACCCGGACATCTGGTCGCTCGGACCGGATGGCCAGGATGGCACGGAGGACGACATCGTGAGTTGGAGTAACACCGATGGCAACAGAGACGCAGCATCAGGAAGTGACAGCCAATCGCCACCAAGACCTGCACCGGCCAAGGGCGGTGCCAATGAATAAGCCATCTCGCGGATATACGCTCAACGAGATGCTTATCGTAGTCGCGGTTCTGGCGGCGCTGGCCACCATGTCGTGGCCGGCTCTCCGCAAGCCTCTTGCAAGGCATCGCCTCACCTCCGCCGCCAAACAGTTGCGGGCGGAGTTGATGCGTACTCGACTGCACGCGATCCAGCGCGGCGAGCCGATGGAGTTCCGGTATGTGCCGGGTTCGGCGCAATATCGCGTGCGTGCCGTGCGGTCGGTCTGCGGTGAACGGTCTGCCGCCGCGAACAGCGAATCGGCCTGGCAGGGAGGTTTCTCCAACGCCGTGGACGACCTGCGCGTGGAAACGAGCAGCAGCGAGGGTGCGGTCGCCGCGCCCGCCGAGGAAGAAGCAAGCGCGCTGCCGGAAGAGATCACGTTTGCACAGGTTTGCGCCTCGGCCGAGGGCGGAATTATCGAACCGGCCGCCGCTGAGCCCGCTCCAGGACCGATCGCCGGCGATTCGCTGCTCGAAACGTCCGACGGGACCGCGGCAGAAGACTGGTCTCAGCCGGTCGTGTTTTATCCGAACGGCCGAAGTACCGACGCGGAAATTTCGCTCGTAGGCGAGCGGGATTACCACGTGCGGTTGAGCCTTCGCGGCGCGACCGGAACGGTCACGGTAGGCAATGTGGAACTCCCGTCCGAGGATCGCGACGGCCCTGATATCGACAACCCCGCAGCGGCGATCAGTTCTCGAACGCAATACGATGTGCCGTCGAGTTCCGCAACGCCGCCTCTTGTCAGACGATGAATGACCGTTCACGGCGAGCAGGATATTCCCTGATGGAAGTCCTGCTCGCCACGGCAATCCTGTTGAGCAGCGTGCTGGTCTTGATGGAATTGGCCAGCATCGGGCGGTACTACGTACAGTCCGTTGACAGCCAGAGCACCGCACAAATGCTCTGCCAGACTGCCTTGAATGAAATCCTTGCCGGCGCCGAGCCGCTGCAGGAGGTTGAAGACCGCGTTTTCGAGGACCATCCGGACTGGGTCTACTCCGTCGAAATCGAACCGGCCGATCGGCCGTCGCTCGTCGCGGTGCGGGTTACCGTAAGGCAACAGCCGGCCGAAGGTCCAAACGCGGCGCCGAGAGGCAAGCCGAAGCAATTCTCGCTGGTGCGATGGGTCCCGGAAGGAGATCACCGGGCGGATGCAACGGGTTCGTCCTCCGAGCCGACGGGGGAGCCCTCGATCGAACCGGGGCCTGAAGCCGGGACGGAATCCGGAGCCGGGTTTGGACCCAGGCCCGGCGCGGACCAGCCGATGGCCGAATCGCGTCGAGGCAACTGAGAAACCAAAACGGTGCAGGCGGGCAGAGGTGGAGCCATGTTGCGTCGGGCAGGCGTTCCGCCGATTCGCGGTGCGACAAGGGATTTGACGTCCCCAGTCCGGCAGCCTCGCCGCTGCCGCCATCGACGGGCGTTCACACTGCTCGAAGTGCTGATCACCGCCATCCTGCTCGCCACGCTCCTGGTCGGCGTCTGGTCGCTCTACCGTACGTTCGCGTCGCTCTACGAGTCCGGGTTTGTGCAGACGGAGCGGGCACTGGTGAGTCGTTCGCTCAGCCAGCAGTTTTCTGAGGACTTGATGGCCACGCTCGCGGCGCCGCCGGCTGCGCCCGGCAGCAACTCGCCGGCGGACCGATTCGCGTCGCAGTCGCGGGGCACCGCACCGAGTTGCTCGCAGAGAGTCGGCCTCGTCGGCACGTACAACACGCTTCGGCTGGATATCCTGCAGACCGAACCTCCGGGTTCCGAGCCGGACTCGCAAGAAGAAATCTCCACAATGGGGCCGGCCGACGAGGAAGACACCGTCCGGACCGGCGAAATCGTGACCGTGCTGTACAACTTTGTGCCGCCGGCCGCCAACGCCATCGAATCGGCCCGGGCAAATCGGGGGCTCACTCGCCGCGAAATCCGGCTCAATCAATCGAGCGAAGAACTCGTGAAACTGATCGAACGATTGAGCGAAACGAACACGGTTCAGTACTCGTCCTCGACCGATACGGACATATCCAGCGTCGATGAAACGGCCACGGATCGCTTTGGCGCATCGGTGCGCGAACGCTATCCGCGCCAATCCGTGATGACCTACCTGCCCGAGGTGACGGCTCTCGAGTTCCGATATTTCGACGGCAGCGATTGGACCGACGCGTGGGACAGTCGCTCGCGTGGGACGCTGCCGAAAGCCGTCGAAATGTCCTATGAACTGCAGATCGCAAAGAACATGAAGCCGGGCCGGATAGACGTCGCGGCGAACCAGCCCCCGGCCGCCGCCGCCGACCGCCAGGGGCGTCGCAGATATGCATGGCGTTTCGTCGTGTATCTGCCCCAGGCGGCAGCGCCTGCGGCAAATCCCCGGGCAGGCAGCCTCGCCGATTCTCTGCCGCGGTCCCCGGACGATGCAGGCTCCCCTCCTTCCTCGCCGCCTTCATCTTTACCGTCTCCTCCGACGTTTGTGCCTCGTTCGTCTTCGGGAGGGAGGACGCCGCGATGAACGACACAGCGAGCCTTTCGAGGGAAGGAGTCTGGAGTCTGGTCCGGAGTCTGGAGTCTGGAGTCCGGAGGGAGGCGAACGTCCCGACGGTTGCCGATGGGAGCGATCGGACATCGGGCATCGGGCATCCGGCATCCGCATACTCATCCGGCCTGGTAAATTCCGTTCGTGTCGGCCCCGCGCGAAGCCGGTATGTCCTGGCCCCGCGCAAAGCCCGGCGCCGGGCGATGGTGCTGATCATCGTGCTGGTCGTCGTGGTGATGGTCAGCCTCGCCGGATTCAGTTTCGTGGCGACGATGTACAACGAGGAGAAGGCGACTCGCCTGCGCGGAGACGAACTGCAGGCGGAGCAGTTGGTCGAATCCGGTGTGGTATCCGTCCTGTCCGAACTGGCGGAACCGCCCGGTAGCAGCCCGGTTCCCGCGGGAAATTCCACGGACGACCCGTCGCGGTATCGCGGTATCCTGGTTCTCGATGATCAGGACCGCAAACAACACGGCCGCTTCACGGTTCTGTCGCCGCGTATCGAAGGGGATCAGGTGAACGGAAGCCGGTACGGACTGGAAAACGAGTCGGCCAAACTGAACCTCGCGGCGCTGCTCGGCTGGGAGCAGCGCCAATCGGGCATGGGCCACGACGCTCTGATGCGGCTACCCGGCATGACCGAATCGATTGCCGACGCGATGCTCGACTGGACCGACCAGGACGATTCGCCGCGGAGTTTCGGCGCCGAGTCCGAGTATTATGGCACGCTGGATCGGCCGTACGCGGGCCGCAACGGACCGCCCGAGTCGATCGACGAACTGCTGCTCGTGCGCGGCGTCACGCGGAAACTCATGTACGGCCGCGATATCAACCGGAACTTCCAGGTCGAGCCGGAGGAACTTGTCGAGTCCGAACCGTCGAGGTTCGGAGCCTCGAAGGAAGAAGACAGCACCGGGATACCCTGGTCGCAGTTGCTGACGTCGCACAGCGCCGAACGGAATATCACTCCGGAGGGACAGCCGCGAATCAACTTGAACGACTCTGATCTGACGCAGCTTCAGTCCCGGCTGCAGCAGGCGGTGGGTTCCGAACTTGCGAACTTCGTTGTGATTTACCGGCAGTACGGTCCATCGGGCACGAGTGATGCGGCAACCCCCCTGCGCGAATCGGTCGACATGTCGGTGCCGGCCGGCACCAGACTGGCTTCGCCGATTGACCTGGTCGATGCCAAGGTCGAGATTCCCGCCACTCAGGGCAAAGCCAAGACGGTCGTAGCGAGTCCTCTGTCTCAGCAGGCAGGCAACTTCCGCGAGAAACTGCTGCAGTTGCTTGACTATGCCACCACGATCCCGCGGCCCGTGCTGCGGGGCCGGATCAATATCAACCTGGCGGCCTCCGTCGTTCTGCAGGCGGTGCCGGGCATCGACGCCGGACTGGCGGACCGGATCGTCTCCGCGCGGCGGGGCGGTGGCCCGGCGGGCGGAAACGGGGAGCTGAGGCATCCCGTGTGGCCGTTGTTCCAGCGGATTCTCGACCTGCCGCAGATGAAGACTGCTTTTCCGTTTTTGACATGCGGCGGCGACGTGTACCGCGCGCAGATCGTCGGATTTTTTGACGAGGGAGGGCCGACCTACCGCATGGAAGTCGTATTCGATGCGACTCAGACTCCGCCGCGCGTCGTGTATATGAAGGACTTGCGGATTCTCGGGCGCGGCTTTTCGGACGAAGTGCTGGGAGTGAACACTTCCGATTCGATGATCCCCGGAGACTCCGCCTCCGCTCCTTTGTCCGATACGGCCAGCACGTTCGATCGAACGCCGGACAGGGCCCGTTAGAAACCTCCTCCCGGGGAGGGGGCGTTTATCGGTCTTTCCGGCGACGGCCGTATCGAGGTTGACTACTATAGGAGAATAGATGGAAACGCGAGTTTCGCGATCGAGGTGTGTATGAGTGAGCTGCTGGCACTGGATTGGGACGCCACCGAAGTGCGTTATGTCGTCGCGACGGCGACCGGAGGACGGCTGAAAATCCGTTCCGTCGGTCTGCGTCCGCTTCCATCGGCCGAAGACGGCCAGGGCTATTTGCAGGTAGGTGCGGCCCTCCAGGACGAACTCTCGTCCCAGAAACTGCGACGCAGCAAAACGCTGGTGGCGCTGGCTCGCAACGACGTCGAAATCCTCAGCCTGACTCTGCCGGCCGTCAAGGACGCGGAACTCGCGGAACTCGTCGGTCACAGCGTCATGCGCCAGTCGCCGGCGCTGGCCGAAGAAGGCATCGTCGATTTTGTCACAATCAGCGAAGATCCGTCTCAGCCGCGGATTGTCTCGGCCGCAATCTGCCCGGCCGAGTTGCGCACCCGGACGATCGGCATCTGTGAATCGGGCGGAATTACCCCGGCCCGCCTCTTGCTGAGGCCTTACGCGCTGGCCTACTGGGCGCGCAAATCCGACGAATCGGAACACGGAGTCAGCCTTCTGGTGTGCCGCGCCGGCGACGATCTTGATCTGGCGATCGTCGCCGACGGCAAGGTCACGTACAGCCGCACCGTGCGACTGCCCGCGCACGATGAAGAAGCCACGATTCTGGCGGGATTGACCGCGGAAATCCGCCGCACGCTGATGGTGGCACCGAAGCAGGAAGGGGCGCCGCGGCCCGTCGAACGGATCGTGCTCTTCGGCAACACGCCTCGTCTCGCTGCTCTGGCGACCCAACTCCACGACGAACTCTCGCTGCAGGCCATCGTCATCGATCCGCTCGGTTCGGTCGCCTCGGCAAGCGAAGCTGCCCGCGCGGATTCGGGCGCCTTTGCGCCGCTGGTGGGGATGCTGCACGACGAGTTGAAGGGAAGCCACGCAATCGACTTCCTGAACCCGCGCCGCCCCCCGGCGCCACCCGACCGGCGCCGGCAGTTCATCATGGCGGTCGCGGTCCTCGCCACCATCGTGGCCTTCGGCGGTTGGCAGGTGTGGGATTCGCTGCACGAACTGGATGTCAGAAACGAAGATCTGAACTCCCGGCTCAACGAACTCGAAAAGACCTGGAAGAAGGTCTCGCGCAAAGGTTCGATCGTCAAAACGCTCGACAGCTGGGATGCCTCCTCGGTGAACTGGCTCGATGAACTGCGCGATTTTTCCGCGAGATTCCCCAGCAGTCGCGACGCGGTTGTGCTCCACCTGGCTCTTTCGCCGTCGCGGGACGGCGGAGGCGAGATCAACCTGAATGGGCTCGTTCGCGATCCGGATATCGTGCTCAGGATGGAAAACGGGATTCGCGACGATTTCCATCAGCTGCGAATTCCGCGAGTCCAGGAGCGTGAATTGAACAAGAACTACAGCTGGCACTTCGAGAGCCGGGTCGTGGTCAAGCCCCGCACCCGCGAACAATACGCGGCCCATTTCCGGGGAGATGAACCAACCAAGAAGGCGAGCCCCTCAAAGGAAGCCGTTGCGAAGGATGGTCTCAAGAAAGACGCACCGAAAAAGGACGCTCTAACGAAGGAAGGGTCGAAGAAGGAACCGCCGAAGAAGGACGCACTGAAGAAGGAAGCCAAACAAAAGACCGTGCCCGTGGCGACTTCCAGTCCGCCTCGCTCGGCTGCCGGTGCGACCGCCGACTCGCCGGCTGAGAAGAACCGCAAGAAGTCGGAGGGCGGCTCATGATGAAAATGTCGCGACAGACGGTCCTGTTCGGTCTCCTGGGCGTCATCGTGCTCTATTTCGGCGGAGAATGGCTGTTCAACACCGTGTTCGAAGGGCCTCGCCGCGAAAGAGCCGATCGCGGCAGAGAACTATCACGGCGCATCGAACAGCGCGAGCGAGATCTGCTCGCCGCCATGAAGGCGTCCAAACGCCTGGAAACCTACGAGGCGCAGTCGCTGCCGTCGAATACCGAAATCGCCATCTCTTTCTACCGTTCGTGGCTCACGGAGCTGGTCGAATACGTCAAACTGACCAATGCCTATGTCGATGCGGGAGCCCCCCTGAATCGCCGCGGGATTTATCAATCGATCGATTTCTCGATCCGCGCCACGGGTACCCTGCAGCAATTGCTGACGTTTCTGTTCGAGTTCTACCACTCGGGCAATCTGCATCAGATCCAGCGCATCAACATCACTCCGACAGGCCGTAACAACCAGCTCGACCTGGATATCGCCGTGCAAGCCCTGATCCTCCCCACCGCCACGCGGACAGATCGGCTGTCCGATGTCGAAGTGCATCGGCTGGCGTTTGACAAGCTGAGCGACTACACCCTGATCGCCGAACGCAACCTGTTCGGGTTCACCGGCCAGGGCGTCCACGAGACAGACCAGACATTCCTGACCGCCGTCGTCCACGTCAACGATAAACCCCAGGCTTGGTTCACGATCCGTTCGACCGACGAAGTCAAACGTCTCTCACTCGGCGACCAACTGGCGGTCGGGTCGTTCCACGGAACCATCCAGGACATCAGCGACCATGATGTGGTTGTCGGGTCGGACAGCGAACGATGGCTGCTGACTGTCGGAGAGAACCTGACGCAGGCTGTCGCGCTGCCGCCCGAGTTCTGAAAGTGGCTCGGAGATAGGAGTCTGGAGGCTGGAGTCTGGAGTCTGGAGTCCGGAGTCCGGAGTCTGGAGTCCGGAGTCGCGTGGCGACGGCATGAAGGTAGACGTGGGTTTCAACCCACGGCCCGAACGTTCGTCATCCGTTATCCGTCATCTGGCATCCGTCATCTGGCATCCGTCATCTGGCATCTGGCATCCGTCATCTGGCATCTGTCATCCGTCATCCGTCATCCGTCATCCGTCATCCGTCATCCGGCATCCGGCATCCGGCATCCGGCATCTGGCATCCGGCATCTGGCATCCGTTATCTGTCATCCGGCATCCGGATTCTCATCCTGCGTGCTGAAACTACTTCGTGCCCATCCGTGGCCTCTTCTTTCCGGAACCTGCTTCACCCAGATTGCCTGTCCTTTGCAGTTGATCTTGATGCGGCAGTTGCGTTTCTCTAGCATCCGCCCGACGTATCTCCATCTCTTGCCCTGCGCAAGAGGTTATGAAACGCCTTGTACCTGTACCGAGAAGAAGGGCCGTGGATTCTTCGTTGATCAATCGACATTGGACGAGCTGTTGGGTGCTGATGCTCGTGATCAGCGCTCCCTGGTTCGGCGCAGACAGAATCGGGAACGCAGCGGCGCAAGAGCCGTCTCCGCGTGAATACCGAGTCTATCCTCTGACGCACAAGTCAGCGGAAGAGGCTGAGCGTTTATTGGCGGTATCGCTTCCCGAGTTGGGTGAACCAGCGCACGTCGTTGCGGACAAGAAAGCGAATCAGATCCTGGTGCAAGGGTCTGAGCGGGCGCAGCAGCTTGCGCGGCAACTGCTGGAGTCGATGGACAAATCAACTCCGACTGCCTTGCCGCGATCGGATTCCGCGCCGGTGTCGGCCGCGGTGAGCGAATTGACGGTTCGTCTCGTGAATGTGCGGGCTCGGGATCTCGAGGCATTGCTGCAGAAGACGCTGGGTGCGCGATGGGAGTCGATTCCCGCGGCGACGCGTTCCGGAAAATCCGCTTACCGCGTGCAGAACACGGGTGGAACTGCATCGGAGCTGGCATTCGACGAACGCGGCAACTCAGTGGTTGTCAAAGGACCTGGAGAATTAGCGCGTCAGTTGGCGCGTCTCGTGCAGGCGTTCGACACTCCCGGTGCAACGCGCGACCGGACGACTCGCGTGATTCCGTTTCGCGCGGCGGATCCGGTCAAAGTGAAGCAGGCTCTGGATGCGTATCTCGGGCAGGGCGTGCCGGAAACGCCGGAGGAGCCCGGCGAGGCTGCGGCGCCTGCGCGTCCCGATTCGCTCCGTTCAAAGTCATCCGGGAACAGCCGGACTGCGAAACCTCGCAGCGGGATCGCGCTGGTCAGTTATATCTTTGAAGAAGTCCCCGGGGGGGCTGCCCCGCCGGCAGCGGCGCCGGCCGCTCCGGGCGATGAAAACACCAGGCAGGAGCAGTTGCGTTCTCTGGGAATGGACGTCGACGTGGAGACGCTGCCCGACCTGGACATCGTGATCCTGCGCGGACGCGACCGGGACGTGGAGGAACTGGCCAAGATCATTGACGAACTGGAGCGATTGAGCACCGAGGCGGAGCCGGAGATCGTAGTATTCCCGCTTCACCACGTGCGGGGTGCGGCCCTGTCGCGTGTCATTGCCCAGGTTACTCGAGATCTCGTCGGATCGCGGCAGGGCCGCGTTTCCGTCATTCCGCTGGAAAAGCCGAACTCGCTGCTGCTCATCGGCTGGGGTGAAGCCCTGACCACGATGAAGAAGTTGATTCGCAAGCTGGACCAGCCTGTTGCTGCGGAGACTCAGCTGCAGGTCTTTGTGCTCGAGCATGCGCGGGCCGCGCAGCTGGCGACGCTGCTGGAGCAGTTCTTTGCGAACCGGCAGGGTCTGGGAACACAGCTGACGGTCGCGGCGGACCCGCGTTCGGATTCGCTGATCGTGCAGGCTGCGCCGCGCGACATGGAGGAAGTCGCTCTGCTGATCAAGCGGCTCGACGTGGAGCCGGACGAGGTGAACCAGGCGAAGATCTTCAAACTGGGCAACGCGCTGGCCGCGGATGTCGCCGAGACGTTGAGGGCGGCGATTACGGCGGCCGGCCGCGGCACGGACGCCCAGCGATCCGGGATTCTCGAATTCCTGTCCGTCAGCGGCGAGAACGAGAGGCTCATCCGCTCGGGGCTGTTGACCAGCGTCGAGGTTACGCCGAATCCGCGGAACAATACTCTGTTGGTTACCGCTCCGGCCGAAAGCATGGAACTGCTGGCAGCGCTGATCGATCAGCTCGACACGGAAGTGGCCGTGGCCCAGATCAAAGTGTTCCGCGTCATCAATGGCGATGCGAATACGATGGTCCAGATGCTGCGGTCCATGTTCCCGGCCGAAACGGGTGTGGGACAAGGCCCTGCTCTGTCCGGCGCCGAAGGGGAAACCTCGCTGGTGCCGTTGCGGTTTTCGGTCGACATCCGCTCCAACAGCATTATCGCGACCGGCAGCGAGGGCGATTTGAAAATCATCGAAGCCCTTCTGCTGCGGCTTGATGAACGCGGTTTGAATGACCGCCAGAACAAGGTCTACCGGCTGAAGAACGCACCGGCACTCGACGTGGCCAACGCGATCAACGAGTTTCTGCGAAGCGAACGCGTCGTGCAGCAGGCGGCGCCGGGCATTGAAAGCCCGTTCGAACAGATCGAGCGCGAGGTCGTGGTGGTTCCGGAACCGATCAGCAACAGCCTGATCCTCAGTTCGACGCCGAGGTTTTTTGACGAGATCGAGCAGTTGATCAACAAGCTCGACGAAGAACCGCCGCAGGTCATGATCCAGGTGCTGATCGCCGAAGTCAAACTCGACAACGCGCATGAATTCGGAATCGAGACGGGGCTGCAGGATTCCGTGCTCTTCGATCGCAGTCTGCTCGGCAACCTCGTGACCACCACCAATACGCAGCAGTTCAGCACTCCGTCGGGCATCCTTACCGCGACGGACCAGACGATCCAGGCCGCAACCAACACGCCCGGCTACGATTTCAACAATCCGGCCGCCGGACTGCCGAACAGCGCCAGCGAGCGATCGTTGGACACCTCGAGTTCGATAGCTCCACAGTCCCTGACGAACTTCTCGATGGGACGGATCAACAATGAACTCGGATTTGGCGGATTGGTGCTTGCGGCCAGCAGTGAGAGCGTGAGCCTCCTAATTCGGGCACTGCAGGAATCACGCCGCGCCGAGATCCTGAGCCGGCCTCAGATTCGCACGCTCGACAACCAGCCCGCGTACATCCAGATCGGCGAGCGGGTTCCCCGGGTTATCCAGTCGACGATCACCACTGGCGGAACGATCACCAACTCGATTGATCTGGAAAACGTCGGCCTGATTCTCGGAGTGACGCCCCGCATCAGTCCGGACGGGATGGTGGTCATGGAGGTGGATGCGGAAAAGTCGGAGTTGGGCGCCGATTCCGAAGGCGTTCCGATTTCGATCTCCGCGACCGGGAACATCATCCGCGCTCCGATTGTCCGAACGACCGTCGCCCAGGCCACCGTAAGTGCTCTGGACGGAGAAACGATCGTTCTCGGCGGGCTCATCTCCAAGACGACGTCCAGCGTCGAACGCAAGGTGCCGTACCTCGCCGATATCCCGCTGGTCGGCCAGTTGTTTCGCTACGATTCCGAGATGCAAAATAAGAAAGAGCTGCTCATTATTCTCACGCCCTACGTGATCCGCTCGCCCGAGGACGGCGACAGGGTAAAGCAGTTGGAGACCTCGCGCATCAGCTGGTGCTGTGCGGATGTGCACGCGATTCACGGCGTTTCGGGGCTGTGCAATGTCACGGACTGCCCGACCTGCGCCGCCGAGATCCCCGCCCTTTACCCGGATTTCGATCCCCGGGGAATCCGGCCAAATGCGACGCCAACGCCCGCAAGCCAGGGCGGATTGCAGTTCGAGCCGGTGCCTTCGCCGTCAGCCGCTCAGCCGTCCCGAGGTTCACTGCCCGCAGCGGGGCCGAACGTGCCGCCACCGCCGGCGCCCGGGATGTTCTCACCTTCGCCGAGCGACTCGGCGGCGGACCAGTCCGAGTCTCCCCGGTTGACTCCAGCCCCGATTCCGCCCCCGGCGCCACCCCCGGCGCCACCTCCGGCGACTCCATCGCGGCCGGCGGCGGGAGGTCCCGTGGCTCCTTGATATGGAACCGAAGAAGGCTCGATGGATGGGAACGTTGCAGCAGGACAGACGGATTTGAGGAACCATTGAGATGGCAACAGGGATGTGCCGACAACCTTCGATGAAGAGTCCGGCCTCGAAATATTGCGCGGGGTTCCGCAGATTTCTGTGGTTCGCGAGTCTCCTATTGCTGTCGCTGGCGGGGTGCAGCGAGTTCGACAAGCAAGCCGGCTTTCCGTGGCTCACCGGCAGGAAGAACGCTCCGGCGGCCAAATCCATGACGGCCATGTGGACGGAGACGGTGATGAGTCAGGCGGGACAGCCAAGCACGCGGGGCTTTGGCGGCCGTATCCATTTCTTTGGAGAGGACGACAAGAAGCCGCTGAAGGTCAAGGGAACGCTGACCGTCTATGCATTTGAGGGCGACGACAAGACCGCGAGCGTGAAGCCCCAGAAGAAGTACATCTTCCTGCCCGATCAGCTCGAAAGCCACGAAAGTGAATCGTCGTTGGGGCCTTCCTACAGTTTCTGGCTCCCCTGGGATGCGGTCGGCGGGCCGCAGAAACAGTTCAGCCTGATCGCGAGATTCGAGCCCAAAGAGGGAGGCGTTGTGCTGTCGCAGCCCACACGCATCGTCCTGTCGGGTGTGGATGGCTCGGCATCACCCTCGCAGAACCCCGCCCAATTCAATCGAATTCAGGCCGACGCGCACACTTACGAGACGCGAACCGTGTCGATGGAGGAACCCGTGCCTCCGGGCGAGAAGGCGACCGACGCCGACAACAGGATGTCCAGTTTCACGATCGACGTGCCGTCGAAGTTCCTTCGCCACACCGAGAAGAACGGTGAGGCGGCTGCAGGCGATCTGCCGGCGGCCGGGGATGCGACGGGAGCAATACCGGCAACTACGCCTTCGACGACGAAGACCGGAACCGAAAAGAAGGACGCCGCAGTCAAGAAAGCTGGTGCGTCTAATTCCGGGACGAAGGCTCAGGAGGCGTCTGGGGAGACGGTGATTGAACCTCCAGCTCGTTTTTCACAGAAGAGATTCCCGGCTCAAAGCGCATCATCAACTCGGCCATCTCCCGATCATGTGCGGAGGCAACCGTACCGCGGAGCGTGGCCGTCCCGTCTTCCACCGACACCGCGATCGGGCTTCGCAGGTTCAGAGTCTCCGTCCGCTGAAGCTGATACTGAGCCCGCTCGCTGACGTGGACGCCGGTGGGCTGCGCATAGTCAAAGTTGACTCGCAACCGCGGATAGTACATCTGTCGGGGATTCGGCTTCCGCAGCGCCTGGTTCATGTTGACCTCGCGCTGAGCGCGAAGGTCTTGAACGGAGGACACGACGGCGCCTCGCGTGGTCCCGCTCTGTTCCCCGACGAAATTCGTCCTGTCGCGAGTATCCGAGCCGACAAAGTCGCGCTTGTTGCGGTTGCCCCGCAGGAATCGTTCGGCTCCGGAAATCTGGCCGATGTTCTCGGTCGACTGCCGGGTCCCCAGGCTGCCGGGTTGGGACTGCCGGCTAAGCGGTCGTCCCAGCGTCCTCTCGCCAAACATCTGGGCGAAACTCGCGGCGGGAACGCCAAGACATGCCGTCAGCATTGTGACTGCAGCCAGAAGTCGGATAATTCCCGATGGGCTCGTCATATTTCGTTTCTTCCGCAAAATTGCATCCGTCGGCCGGCATTGTGCCCCGCCGAATTCCACACAGGGTGTCACTCGAACTAATTGTAAGTCGAGACACCTCTTCCCTCCATTCCTTCCGGTAGGAGTTATCGGTTTCGGTCCCCCTCTGCTATCACCTTTCGATCCCCCCTTACGCCCGCTTGCCGCGTACGCGCGCGTGAGTTCTTCCGGTTGCCTGCGTTGTCAGGGGGGCGGGAAAGCTCGACGGGGCCGTTGGAATTCGGCAAGGCCGCCGGAGGGATACGATCGTTAGCGGCAATCATTGCAGGACGCGGCGCTGCGAATGCGTTAACCGCTTCAATCGCGAGGATCGCGGCGAACGCGCGGGTCAGTCGAGGATTACAGCGAACTGCGATGATCCGCGTCGCTGGATCGTCATCGGCCGCCAGTTGCCTGCGGCCTGGAATCCCGCGAATCCGAGGCGCGAGGGTTCAGATTTGCTTTCCGCAGATCGGCCGACGAATCGGAAATGCCGGCGGCCCCGCCTGAACTCGAATCGAGTTGCTTTTTCGCAGCAATCGGCGGGCTTTGGAGCGCCGCGCCGAGAAGCAGCGGACCGCGTGTCAGCGAGATACGGCCGCACGCGCGACACCGGCCTGCGACAAGAAACAGTTGGATCAGCAACGGAACGCCGTCGTTCCCCTTGCGGCTCCAGTAATACTCATCCGAATGACAGCCAGGACATCGAGCGCTCACGGCATCGCCCCTCGGCGCGAAGGGCACAAGAGCGGCAAGGACTTGAACCGCCGAGAAAAAAGAGAACTGCCCCACGCATGACGGGCACATTCTAATCTGACTACCCTGGGAAAAGTCAAGGTAGTGGGGCACTCGGCAGTCCGTTTCGCCACCGAATTACCTGTTCGCGCATCCTCGCGACAGTCTCTTGCTGCTGGCCTGCCCGGTCGTTGGTCTCGTTCGGATCGGCGGCGATATCGAACAACTGGACATTCGTTCCGTCCGTGTCAACCAGCAGTTTCCAGGCCCCCGCGCGGATGGCGAGGTTCGGACTGCGATGGTACGGTTCTTCCGGATAGGCGAATGCCTTGGCATTTCGGCCATATTCCCAGCAAATGGGTTTCTCGCGTGTCACCTCGGCTCCGAGCAGCGCCCGGCTCATCTCCTCGCCGTCCGGGCAATAGTCGCTGGGCATAGCGGCGCCGGCGATTGCACAGAGCGTCGGAAAGAAGTCGAGCGACGAAATGACCGTCGTCGGGTCAACGCGGCCGGCCGGAACTCTGCCCGGCCACCAGGCGACAAGCGGTTCCCGAATGCCGCCTTCGTACAGACTGAGTTTCGAGCCTCGCAATCCAGCCACTCGTTGCTGCTTGAATGTCGGCAGTGCCCCGTTGTCTCCGAGGAACAGCACCAGAGTGCGTCCTGCGTGCGGCGGTTTGCGAAGTTGTTCCAGCAGTCGGCCGAGTTGGCTGTCCATTTCATGAAGGACAGCCCGATAGCCATCCCCTTCCGCAGGCGGATCCGCTGCACCGACAGCCGCCAGTTGCTCGCGCGACGGCCGGTAGGGCGTGTGCGTATCGTCGAGCCACAGATTCACGAAGCACGGCCGGTTCGGGTTCTGCTCGAGAAACTCCAGCGTCCGGTCCACCATCCACTCGGTGCGACGGTGCCGCGGCACCTGCCCGGGTTCAGTTCGCTGGTCCCAAGGAGTGAACTTTACTCCCAGACCGGGCGCGGGTTCAGGACTTTCCCAAGTCCCCAGGCCGAGATCGTAACCGTAAGCACTGAACCTGGGCGCATCGGCGACATCCCGACCGCCCCCCAGGTGCCACTTGCCGATGTGTGCGGTGGCGTAACCTGCCTGTTTGAGTGATCGGGGGAGGGACGGCGCAGTCGCATCGAGAAAGTCGGCCTGCCCGCATGCTCTGTTCCCCGCGCGTGTCTGCAAGTAGCTCGTGATGCGCCAGCGTCCGGGATATTGGCCGGTGATCAGTGCGGCGCGGGAGGGCGAACAGATCGGGGCGGCAACGTAGAACTGAGTGAAGCGACTTCCTTCGGACGCCATGCGATCGATGTGGGGAGTCGCGACCAGCTGGTTTCCGTAGCAGCTCAAATCTCCGAAGCCCAGATCATCGGCCAGGATCACCACGATGTTGGGCTGCGTCCCGGCAGCGGTTGCCCTGCCGGCGCAAACGACGAACAGCAGTCCGAAGAAAGGCAGGCCAAAACAGACTAGCGATGCATGTTTCACGGGTTGCGCTCGTTTCACAGGTTGCGCCCGCTGGCCGGCGCCGCCGCACGCAGGCCGCGGCAGCGACTTACTATGAGATGCCGTAGGCAACACGGCACCTGGTGCAGGCAGTCCGATCGATCAACATCGGTGGCAAGACGAATCGAGTAGGGTGGACC
>CAIPEB010000396.1 GCA_903863885.1 uncultured Planctomycetaceae bacterium
AGGATGTCTTTGATTTCCTGGTCCAGGCCGTGGAAAGCCAGTTCGACGCCGCCGTGTCCCCGGGCGTATTCGATCATGGCGCGCAAGTTGAGGTGCTGCATCTTGAGATTACTCGCCCAGTGTCCACCGATCTCGCCGTGCCCGCCGGGCGAGCGGATTGTCGTGACGTCGGTGGTGCTTGCGGCAGTGTAACGTGTTGCAGGGAACCATGTTCGGTCTTCGTTGGCCGCGTAGATGATGGCGGACGCTTTGACGTTGCTGCTCATGGTTGCCGTAACGTAATTGCCCTGGTATCCGTCCCAGCTTCCATCCACGAGTTCGGAATTCGGCCCCGGCTTGAAGAAGCCAAGCGAATAGACCGGATCGAACAAGCCGAGGAACTCGACGGAGATCCGGTGCGTCTGGAGGCGTTTGCCCAGTTCGGCAGCCATGGCGGCCCCGCGGCTGAATCCGAACAGGTGGACTTTGTCACCCGGGCGATAGTTTTGGAGGATGTCCTCCTCGGCTCGATCAAGCGTGTCCGTCCAGCCCCATCCGGTCGCTTTCGAGATAAGCTCCGCCCGAAAGTCGACGGGGTTGGCGATACCGCCGTAGTAGAATTTCGATCCCTGGTACAGGTTGTAGAGTCGCTCGACGTTCCCCTGCGCGTACATGTGCATGCTCGTGCCGCCGATGAAAACGCCGATTTGTTGTGAGCTTGGATGCTTTTGATAGGGCGACTTGATTCCGTTCAGCGCCGATTGCCTCTCGGATTCGTCGGCGCGGCGATTCAGGCGGGCGATCTTCTGCAGAGCAGTCAACGTGGTCCGTCCACCCGACTTGAGCTGGACCCAACCGCCGTGCACTTTGCCCACAAGGGTGTCGATGCTTTCCCTGAATGTCCACTCCGACACGAACTTCGATGAATGCCAAATCACATCGCCGTTCTTGTGAACAATGATTTGGTCTTTTGGGGCGTCTTCGTTGCCGCTCTCATCCAGACCGCCGCTTCCCGCCTCAATGGAACTGTCGGCTTTCAATCGCTGCAATTGTCCCGGACTAAATATCGCAGCAACCGGTTGATCGTCGCGGCACGCGGCGTTGGTTCCGAATGTCTGGTCTATCGCGGCGACGAAAGCCGAATTGTCCCAGTCGTCCGGATAGGTCAATGCGACCTGTTCCAGCGAATTTCGCGGGGCAATCGACTCGGGCAGAAGATCCGTGCCGAGGTGTGCGACACCGGTCGCCGCGCCCCGAGGTCTCGGCCGCGAAGTTTGCTGCTGCCGAACGACGGTCGCGTGCGTCCGGAAGAACTCTGCCAGCTGACCGTCGGTTGCCTCGAGCATCTGTGCGATTTGCCGGGGGTCGTGCCGCGGCATCGATGGAATGACCACTGGCACGAGTGATCGGCTGCTGCGGTCGTTTGAACCCGTTTTCGATTGGGCGTAGTTCGCGTCCGGAATGGTCTCGTATCGCGTCATCCAACCTGCACTCATTTGTTGCTGCCGGTCCATTTCCGCCGCGATTTCCCAGAATTTGGCGGGCAATGCAGGAGGAGCGGGTTCAGTCAGCACCACTCGAGCCGATTCGTCGAGGCGCAGACTCAAGCCAAAATCTCCCGGTACCGAACCGAAGTCGAAGACGTTGAACGCACTTATCACCGACCACGTCGGCGGCTGGTAGGGCACGGCGTACCAGCCCAGGCTTTCGGTTACGAGAATTCGCACGGAGTATGGCCGGTCGCTGGCCTTCGAGATCGAATAGTCGTCGGCGATCGCCGGCGGCGAGTCCAACGCAGGCATGGACCGCTGATAGATGGTCGATCCTCCCGCCACGAGCACTGCTTGTGCGAAAGAACGAATGCGGGCCAGTTCGGCTTCGGCCGCGGCAGTGCGAGTCGAGGCGGCAGCACGGGACTGGCTTGTGGCAAGCGTGTAATCGCTCTTGGCCAGCGAGATTTCCAGCCCGCTGCGGTTGCGCGCCTGCGCGGATTCCGTATTCCATTGCTCATTGCCCACGGCACGAGTCCAATCCTGATACGCCACACTGCGAGCGGCTTCCAAAGCTGCCCATCGGGACGGGTGCGATTGGGCCAGTGCCGTCATGGCCTCGGCCAGCGAATCGGCTGTCGCGAACAGGTAATTCCGATCGAGCAGGCTATGCGCTTCGGCCGAATTCACGTACGCGGCACTCTCCTTCACCTGAAAAGTCCTGGTTTGCAGTGCCAGCGAATCCTGCTGGAGACGATCCGCCGCAATGGTCGCAATACTCTCGTCGTAACTGGCTTCTGCGTTGGCCGCGTCGCGGGTTGAACTTGCCTGGGCTTCGGCGGGTACGAAGACCGATCGGGCCGCTTGCCGGGCATTGCGCAGCGCGGCGTTCGCACGCTCGACGTCCTGCTTGTACTTTGCCTGGTCCTTGTGGTCCTGCAGGTCGCGAGTTGCCTGCGCCACGGCGATATCGCGGGTGCGCTGGGCGCGTGCGAGTGCTTCGACCGCGGTGCGCGACGGTTCGGCCATTTGCTGCACGTACTGCAGTCTCGCGTTTGCCAGGTCATTCGAGCTCTTTTGCCCGGCCTTCGCGAGTTGATCGGCATGCAGCGAGTCGGTTGCTGCTCCGTCGAGGTCCCGCTGCAGTCGAGCCTGGGATGTGGCCATTGCGTAAACGGATTCGGCTTGATTCGTGCCGTCGACCAGTGCCACGTAGTCGGGCTTGAGCGACGCGAGTGCATCGAATTCGCTCCGGGCCACGTATCGCAGGAAATCGCTCCATTCGGTTTCGAGGCGGGCATCAATCGTCGCGTGAGCCGTGATACGATCGATCGCTTCCTCGGACCACAGCGTCAAGTCGGCGTCGGCCAGATCTTTGCGCTGCCGGATATTCGCTGCCGACTCGGCCTGGGCAAAGACCTCGTCGGCCTGGGCGTACGCAACCTGCCGCATCGCATCCGCGGCGGCCTGGCGGCTCTGTTGCTGTTGATCGATCGCGGCACTGCCGGTTGCAAAGGCGTGCTCGGCGCCTGCCTCGGCGAGCGTCTTCTGCTGACGCGTCATTGCATCCGCCTGACGCCAGGCAAACTCGGCGTCGGCAATCGCTTTGGACCGCGTGAAGGCCGCGTCAGCAACCGCCGCATCGCGCCGGCGGGTCGCGTCTTTCGGATTCTCGAGACGCCCGATTTGAAATTGCTTCTGGGCAGCTGCGAAGTCGATGGCGTACTGCTTGTCCGCCTGCGCCACGGCAGTTTCATAACTCTGCTGCGCTATCGCATACGTTTGTGTCGCGGTGCTCTCGCGGGCATCGCGGGCCGACCGGTTTGATGCAGCGAGGGACTGGGATTGCAGGGCAAAGTCGTTTTCGATCTGGACGCTCTGTCCGAAAAACACCTCGTCGGCAACGGCCTGCGATACCAGTCGCGCAGAACGCAGCTGGTCAATCCGCAGTTCCCATTGACCGCGTGCTCTTTGAGTTTCCACGCTGTGTGCGATGAAATCGGGAGTGACCAGCGCGATCCACTGCTCCAGTGCCGCCGCGAATTCAACGGTCTGCTTTCCGATCGGGGTCCCGATTACGGCGAGCGGCCGGTCCAATATTTCTCTGGCCAGCGCCGTGCCGTCGGCGGCCACGGTCAACTGGAAGTTCGCTTCGCGGATGGCCGCCTGGCGGGTGAATTCAAGGTCCAGGGAATTCTGTGCGGTGATCCAGGCAGCGGTGGCGTCACCCTGATCACGCAATTGCGAAGTTCTCAGGTCCGCGCCGGCCAGCACGTGCCGAGTCTTGGCGGCCGTCCGCCGCAGTTGATCCTGGGCGTCGAGTGCCGTGGCCGTGCGGAGATAGGTCGACCGGGCCTGATCGATCGCGGCGACCTGGGCAATAGCTGCCGTTCCGCGGTCCCGGGCCGCCTGGATCGCCGCGTCGCCCAGCACGCCCGCTCGGGCGATCTGTGCGTTTCCGATGGCAGTCAAGTAATGGAATTCGGCCAGTTGCGCGCCGTCCGTGCGGGGCTTCCACGCGGCGCTCATTGCCAGGCTGTAACGATCGTCGGCCTCGCGCGAGTTGTTCCACGGATCGATGTCGCCAACAGGCGGTTGCCAGGTCATGTCGGCACGCACGCCGATCCATGGGGTATACGAAGCGAGCAATTGCCGGAAACTGCTCGGATCGATATTGGGAACGCCGAATACGTATCCGCCCGCCATGCGGTAATCGTCCACTCCCGTGCCGACATTCACCGACGTGCCGCTCGAGGCATAACCGAGCGCGGAGTAGGGTGTAGTCGTGGTGAATTGCGCGGCCCAGAACGGCACCTGGTCTTCGGTCGTGTCGAGATAATGCTGCGAAGACGGAGCGACGATCGCGGCCGACCACGTTTCGTAGCCGGACACCAATTTCCTGTAGAGTTCGCGAGCGGCAGCGGCGCATGCGACGTCGTAGTCGATGTCGGCGATCGTCTCCTTGGCGGTCCAGTTCGCCTCGATGGCCGCGTTGGCGATCTGCAGTTTCGCCGAAGCCGCGGCCTCGGCCGTTTGGCGAGCCGCTTCGGCTGCTGCCTTCGAGGCACTGTGCTCAGCATCGAGCGAACTCGTGTCTGTAATCCAGGCCAGATCCGCCGCGTTTTGGGCAACAAGATACCTGGTCGTGATGGCCGTCACGGCATCTTCATGGGCGTCACGCGCGACTCGCGTCTGTTCGCTCCATTGTTCGCCGAGCAAAGCCAGTTGACGTTGAAAACCCGCCAGACGGCTGCCCAGCAGGCTGACGGACTGAGCGGCCGCCTTGGCTTGATCGCGGCGCAGAGCCGTTTCGTAAATGCCGCGGGCAGAGGTCGATGATTCACGCTTCGCGGCGTCGGCCAGATACGAGTCGCGAGTCTCGTCCAGTTGAGCCGACTCGACCGCGACCGTATACGTTGCTTCCGCGGCAGTCGTGGCGACTGTGTAGGCCTGGTCCAGCCCGGCCTCCGTCGTTGCCAGGACCAACTCGACCTGATGCAGGCCCGTGGCCAGCGCAATGTTGATGCCTTTCATCGAATTCGCGAGCTTCCTGGCCGCGTCGGCCATGTCGCCGGAATAAGCGAATTGGCTCGTTTGCTCCAGATCGAGCCAGATCGAGTGTGATTGGACGCGAAACAGGATCTGAGCCTCGATCTCTGCGGCACGCGCCGCCCTCAGTGCGTCCCAGGCCTTTTCCGCACTGGAATTGAAGTTGTTTTCCGCCCGCAACCGGTCATCCACACGCGCTGCATCCGCGGCGGTTACGGTCTGCTTGTAGGCTTCCGTGCTGATCTTATTGGAGCGCCATGCCGTCTCGGCCGATGACACCGCCGTGGCGTATGTGTACTCCGCGTCTGCCTGAGAGTTCATGAGCACCAGCCACATGTCGGCCATCGCGACTTGAAACGCGGTGTCGGCGGCTGCGGCCGCCGCGTCGTGTGTCGAGTCGTAGGACGCCTGGCGGGCCTGCGCCGCGCTCTGCTGTCTGGCCGCAGTGTCGGCGCGCCGCAGGTCCAGTCCGGCCACGGCATACGCATAATCGCGTTTGGCATCCGCAGCAGCGGCGGCGGCCGTCTCGCGCGCGGAGACGGTCGCGTCCGCCATTCGCCTTACGGCCCTGGCTTGTTCCACACCGAATATTCGCACAGCAAGCGCCAAGGCCTCGGACCGCGCTGTTTCGGCGGCGACTGTCTTCTTCGTCGCAGCCAGCTCGGCCTCCGCCTGAGCCCTGGCATGGACCAGTTCAATCTGGCCAAGAGTCTGGTGGTACTCCGACCAGGCCGTCGCCTGCACGGAGTTCCAGGCTGCCAGAGTTCCGGCGTGGACGGACGCTGCGTTGATGCGGAATTGGCCCTCGCTCTGCGCATCCGCGACCCGCCGCACCGCGATCAGCCGCGAATCGGCATCCGCAAACTGCTGGTCCAGCGGCGCAACGGACTCGGCCAGTGCGAGATCCGCCGAGGCCGTCTCGTTCGTTTCAATCGATTCGACATGGACCACGTCGATCGCGTGCTGTCGGTCGGTCCGCGCCAGAGCCTCGTGATAGACCCGCAGATTTCCAGCCAGCGCTTGGGCCTTCGCGGTTTCTTCCGCGGCCATGTTGGTTTCGTATTGCTGCTCGATCTGCCGCCGCGCCGCGCTCAGCACGGCCTCGCGCCGAATGTTGGAGAGTTGCAGCGCGTGCGAGGCAGCCTGCAGTTTCTTTTGCAGCACATTCTGGCCCAACGCATACGTGTCACTCGGCTGCTCGAGTCCGCCCAGCGTGATTTGCGGAGTCGTGCCTCCCAGCACCAGTCCGCCCGTGCACGTATTCGCAGGCGGAGTCCATTTTCGGGCGAGCGCCTGTTCGGTCGCATAGGTGTGCCAGGCATCCGTGCCGGACAATGCGAACGCCAACTGCGCATCGGCCGCATCCCGGTCGTAGATTTCCTGTTGCTTGAGGAACTCGTCGCGCAACTGCTGCCGATTCCGCGCCCGGCCCAAGGTCTCGGTCCATTGTTTCGATGCAGCCTCGCTCCAGTATGCGGACTTGGCCTGGGCGTGCCCTTCCTGCTGAACGGCATCCGCCGCCGCAAGGCCGCGACCGCGATCACGTGCGGCTTCGGCCAATCGCACCGATCGCCGGTAGGTTGCGGCGATGCGGGCCGACACGTAGGCCTCGCGCGCTCCCACCCGCGCCGCCGTGTAATTTGCCTCGTTTTGGGCCAGCGCGAGCTGGTGCTCGGTCCAAGGCGACGGATCGGATTGGTGCGATGCCTTGACGACGCGCAGCCTCGCATCGCTGACGGCCAGCCATTGAGAGTGCTTCGCGCTCTCGACAGCAAACTGATAAACGCGCTCGGTCAACGCGATCCGCCGGTCCCGCACGACCGCGGCATCCGCGGTGGACCAGGCACGCTCGCGCACCAGATCCGCCTTGGCCTTCTGGAAGTTTACATTCGCGGCGATCTGAATCAGCTTGCGCTCGAGGTCGTATTGCGCTTTGGCCTCGTCGTACCTTCTTGTTGCGACGCTGTTGGACTCGTACCGAGTGTGCCTGGCCGAGGCGACCTGCTGGCGGTATTTCTGCAGGGCCGGGGCAATCGTGCGATCGTACGTATTGCGCGCGGTCGAAACGGTCACATCGCGGATCTTTGATGCCTCGAGGACAGCCGTTTCGTAGACGATCGAAGCCTGTCGAAGCTGATTGCAGTCGTAAAACCGGATGTTTGCCAGGGTCCTGTTGTAGTTCTGCTGCGCGACTTCCACGGCCTTGCTGTAAACCGACTGGGCAGATTTTTGCCCGGACTCGAGCGAGGTTCGTGCGGCGTCGAAGACAACGCGGAACTCCGCCACGAAAGTCTCGATGGCCGCGTCGTAGCTATCTTGAACGGCCTGCGTCTCGCGGCGATAAACCTCCGCCGCCGCCTGCAGATCGGTTGCCGGCGTTTTTTGCGATGCCTCGGCATACGACTTCGATGCGTTCTGGTAACCCTGGTCGTACCTTTTCTGGATGCTCCGCAGTTGCTGCTGATACTCCTCTTCGGCCGAGTCCAAAGCACGCTGACGACCGTCCCGGGCCGATTTGTTCGCTCGCGCTGACTCGGTTTCCGCCTGCGAGACCTCGGCCTGATAAGCAGGATCCTGCCCATAGTCGTATGCCGGTCCCGAATCGTCGAACGGCGCAACCGGCGGGGCAGGTTGGTCGGCGTCATCGGGAAGCGGCAGCACGCCGGCCGCCGGCAAGTCCGGCCAGTCGAGCCGCTCGAGAGCCAGTCGCGGCCCATCGTCCGTCAGGGGATGCGTCGCCTTCAGATAGGCCGCGTTCGCCTCCTGCAACGCGGCAAGGTACTCGCTGTCGGCCTGCGCGACATCGCGATCGAACTGAGCGTTGGCCGCATTGGTCAGCTGTCTTTCGGTGGCGTACGCTGACTGGATCGCCGCTTCGTAGCCGGCTTCCGCATTGCTCAACGCCGTCGCCTGGTCCGTGTTGGCAGATTGCACAAGCTGGTCTCGGGCAAGTTGAGCTGCGGCGAGTTCCGCGTCATAGCGGCCGGCGGCCGCCAGCCACGCCTGAGCTTCGGCACTGTCCGGCTGATCGGAGTAGACAAAGCCGAAGCTCTGCCAATCGCCCGTTGCGGTTCCGTCCTCGCTCCGCGCCCGCACTTCGAGCGGCACCCATCCGTTGAGCAACTGCTGCGGCTTGTGCGTGAGTTCGCCGGAAACCAACGGCGCGGTTTCGTCGGACACGCCGTCCTGGTTGTAGTCAAAGTCGATCAGAACCGAAGAAGATCCGCCGGCGCCGGCCGCGCGGACCCGGAGCGTCGGATCGCTCGTGCTGCGGTCCTGCCGGGAGTTGCCGTCGTCACGGACCAGTTCGATGGACTGGATCGTCAATTGCGGGTTCGCCGCCTCGTCGACAACCACGGACACGCTGCTCCAATCGCTGCGCAGCCACCCGCGGCCCGGCACGTAATCCCGCGTGCGGGCGCGGAGCACCACGTTGCCCGCGGCGAGTCCCTGCGGCGAGTATTCGAACCGGCGCGCCGAATCGACCGTGACCGTCGCCTCGACCCGACCGTCGCCGTTGTGGTCGAACTCAATGATCACCGATTCGCCCAGCGGATCCCGATCGATCGTGCCTCGCAAACATCGCACGCCCGCTGCATCGTCCGAATCCGCGATTCCAAGCGTCACGATCCGCGCCGGCTCGGGCTGCACGTCGAACGCCGCCACGACGTGCGTCTGCCATGCGCCGAACCGGTCCTCGCTCGTATCATCGCTCCATTCACGAGTCCGGATCGACAGCGAAAGAGAACCGTCCTCCGATGCGGCAAGGGCGTCCTGCATCGCAAATAGAACCGAGAAACTGCCGTCGTCCTCGGTGCGAGTGTAAATATCCGGTTGTGAATCGCCGTCGAAATCCACTTCCACCGATACATCGGCGAGCGAGGCTTCGTTGGTGATGCGTCCCGTCAGCCGAATTCGTCCGGCGTCATCGATCGGGTCCGCAATGCGGGCCGCCAAATCGAACAGACGCGGCGCCTCATCGGGCTGGTCTTCGTAAACGAAACTCAGTTCCTGCCACGGCCCCGCCGCCCAGTTGAGTGCGGCGCTGTTCCAGTACACCAGCCGCGTGCCGACCTGAGCCGGGCCATAATCCGGCAGTCTCGGCTGGAAACGGAAGCTGCCGTCGTCCTCCACGCGAATCGACTGATCGGCCGCACCGTCCCCGTCGTCATCCGTCTGGAGAACGAGCCATCGCGAGGCCACATTCTCGACCTGGCCAGCGATCGTCGTGTTCTCGGTGCGCCCGTCCTCGGCGGAAATGCCCGAGTCGGCGAGAAGGCGAAGATCGATGATCGCCGGCCGCGTGTCGGTGATCTCGGTCGGTTCAACCGCTGGCGGCGCCGAAACCGTGCCGGCTGCGAGCGAAAACGTCAGCGAAGTCCAGTCATTGAGCGATGTCGCCGGTTGGCCGTCGCTCGCCGCGACCCTGGCACGCACCGTCACGGTGCCCGCCGCAAGACCGATCGGAGAAAATTGAAACACCCCTTCCGCATCGGTCATGGACAAACCGTCGGGCCGGCCATCGTTGTTCTGGTCCCACTCTACCGGCACATCCTGCAATCCGCCGCCGATCACATTGCCGATCACGTTGCCGACGATGGCGCTGTTGGAAGTGACCAGATCGGTCGCCGATTCTCCGTCGTCTTCCAACAGTCGCAACGATGCGATCTGCGGATCCGGCGGCAGTTCAAAGAAGAACGGGAAGTCCACCCAGCCGCCGAATACCGTTTCCCGCGAGATGGGATCCCAACTCGCAGTCCTCACGCGCAGCGGCACTCGCCCCGGCGTGAGACCCTGCGGAACAAAAGAGAAGTTGCCATCGTCCTGTACGCTCTGGCTGCCTTCCGCCACACCGTTTGCATCGAGATCCCACTCGACATTGACGCCGTCCGAATTGGTGAACGGCGAGACGAGCGAGCCCCGCACGGTCGCGTCCCACGTGCGGCCATCGTTGCCGGACGGCCCCGTATCGTTTGCCAGCGCGAGTTCGCCAATTGCCGGGGCCGAAGGCGACCATTGAAAAACGTAGTCCGTCCAGGGACCTCGAAGCAGCATGCCCAGCGTCGTGTCCCATTGAGCCGCACGCATGCGGAAGTTCTGGCGGCCGCTGTGCAGCGGCTCGGCGCGGAATTCGAACCGACCGTCTTCGGCCGTTGTCCGTCCATCGACCCGGCCGTCCGAATTCGTGTCAATTTCGACCGACAGCACGGGTCCGGAAATCGGCTGGAATCGGTCGTCCTGCGACCAGTCCGGCTCGGATACGGTCAAGTCGCTTTCGGCGTTGTAACCACTCAGCAGGCCGCTCGATCCGCCAGCGACTAGTCCGCTGCCGACGGCGCCCGAAGTTGATCCGCTGCCGGAGGTTACTGCGCCGCCTGCGCCCAACAGCGAACCGGTGATCCACAGTCCGACCGGCGCCGTTTGACTTGCATGGTGACCGACATCCGTGACGACGTACGATGCGGCGGGCGGTTGCAGCAATTGATACGAAAACGTCTGCCAGGCGGTGCTTTCCGGTGTCGCACCGTCCTGCCGTACCGCGCGATACCGCACGCTGAGCGCGCCCGCGTACGACTCGAGTGAAGTGTCCGCGCCGCGCGGGTCGTAAACAAAGCTGCCGTCGGACGTGGTCACATTGACCGATCCATCAACCAGCCCGTCCCCGCCATGATCGAACTCGACACGCACGCCGCTCGTCGCAGTTCCGGCGACCGTGCCCGAGATAGCCGCGTTGATCGTCACGCGGTCGTTCGGTTGTCCCGTGTCGCGCACCAGATGCACGTTGTCGAATCGCAGGCCGGATGCGGGCAGCGGCAGACCGCTGGGCTGCCAGCGTGCTTCCAGGGACTCGAATTGCGGATGTCGCGTCTTGCGATCGGATGTTCGGTGCTTGCGTTGAATTTGGCTGATGCGACGGCGCGCCCACCCTTGCGCCCGCCCGCGCGTTCGTGCGGACTTCATGCGGAATCTCTCCAGTGCCGGGTCAGAACACATCACAACGGGGTGGCTACTTGATTAAGCGAAAATTGCGCTCACCAGCCATCACGTTGCGGAGAAGATTTCGCGAATTCAGAAAAAGAGGCCACGGATGCACACGGATTGGCACGGATAGGAAGCAGAACTATCCGTGAAGATCGATCCGAGGCTTCTTCGGCACCGGGTCTTAAGACTTGGCCACGGTCAGCGAGTAGCAGACAACCACTGCGCCGGCGGAAATCAGCGTCCAGGGCGCCCATTCGGGGAAGCGAATCTCGCCCGATGAGTTCGGAGCCACCGAAGCACTCAGATAGGGGATCACCATCACGGGAGTCGGTGGTGCCGCCTCTTGCTTGCGGTGCAGATCGGCTTTTTCAAATACCAGACACTCGGCTCCGCAGATGCACAGCGTAATGCCAACGGCCATGAAAAACGCTCGCCACATAGCTGGCACCTCTCTCGCGCAGCAGCCACCATTTGCCCTCTACAGGTTCCTGGATTCGTATCGGCAACCTGACCCGCGTTCGATATGCCGATGCGGCCCTCCGCCGCTCAACTTGTCCGCTTCGCAACGGGTGATAATGAATGTGCCAGAGAGACCGTAAATTGGCTCGATGCGGTTGGAAGGGAATGTCCGACTCGCGCTTGTCATTCTGTGCGCGGGCGTTTGTTCATGACGGCGTTTGTTCATGACCGGGCATTCGAGAGCCGGATCGCATTCGGCCCCTCACCCCCGCCCCTCTCCCCAAAACAAGTTTGGGGCGAGGGGAGATCCGGTTGTTGTTTGGGAAACTGCGCGGGCTTGGGATGCGGATGCCGGCACATCGGGATGCGCCTTCGCACAAAGCCAATGATCTCCCCTCTCCCCCGGTTTCTTGGGGGAGAGGGGCGGGGGTGAGGGGGTGAGTTGCTTTAAGCGTTTGTCAATCGCGATCTCGATCAGCCGCCGTGGCGCCGTCGGTTCGCGAGTTACCTGATAATTCGGGATGCGCAGTGCCGGTCGCGCCGGCGATCACGCTGTCGCCCTTTTGGGGTGTGATGACGCTCTCCGCCATCGTCAGCGATGAGCCGCATGCAAGGCAAAGGTCCACTGTGCCATGTGCCAACAAATGGGTGTCCACCTGCACGTCCACCTTCACGGACGGCAAGGGAGGAGGCCACGGATGGGCACGGTTCAAACACGGATATGCAGAATGCACACATTCGACGCGTGGCGGCGCAGGCGTGCTGCGAGGTGCGGCGAAAGATGCGTATTCCCCTTGAAGTCCAAGGATTTCCGTTGCCTTGCTAATCCCTGCAATGGTAGAAACCCAATTGAAGCAGATTGCGGCTGAGAAAAACTTGCCAGAGGTGTTAATCTGTGACGGTTGCGTTCGCCGAAGCTAAGGCAGAGCGAACAAAAAATAAGTTGACCAATTCGCTGGTGTGCCACTGGCTCTGCCAGTGTTCAGGGGCGTTCATCGGACACCAACTTGAATTGTCG
>CAIPEB010000397.1 GCA_903863885.1 uncultured Planctomycetaceae bacterium
ACACGGTGTCCAGAACCCTATTTCTGGCTCGATGGTGGCGATACAACAGACCCGACAACGCCAGCGCGCTCAAGGGAGCGTTGAGTGACCTTCACGATCTACCGAGACACTGCCTCGGATCGTCGCTACGCCAAGCAGCACAAGACCTTCCGGAAAACATGAGAGATGAGTATCTAGCAGCGCTAGACACTGTCTGTGACACCGTGGCCCACACAGTCACCTACACAGTGTCGCCCCAGGAACAGGAACAGGAACAGGAACAGGAACAGGAACAGGAAGTACAGCATGTGTCGCCTGGCGGCGACGAATGCGTGCCACCTGCCAGCAATGGAAACGGGCACGCAAATCCGGAAGCCCCAGCCCTGCTGCTGCGGCTGATTGAACGCTGGAACGAACTGCCCGACGTCCAGCGGTGCCGAGACGCGACCCCGAAACGCATCACCGCCTTCCGGCAGCGGTCCCGAAACGACGGCTGGGTCAATGGCGTCAAGCCGGCCCTCGAGCGGATCGCCCGCAGCTCATTTTGCCGCGGACGCAACCAGCAGGGCTGGATCGCCGACATCGACTGGTTCCTGCGACCCGACACCGTTACCAGGATCCTCGAAGGCAAGTACGACGACCGCAGCCAGCCGACGCGAGTCCAGGACATACCGACCGGCGGCATCCCAATCTTCAACCCTGAGACAGGCGAAATCGTGAACAAGAAGGAGTAGAGGCGATGGAAAAACGAATCCAAGACATCCTGAAAGACCAAGCCATCTGGGACGTGTGGAAGGAAATGCCAGCCGACAGCAAGGAGAAGTACCAAGCGTACCTCTGCAGCCGCGATTGGGCGATCCTGAGAAACAAGGTCATGGAGCGATGCGGCGGCATCTGCGAGCGTTGCAACATAAACAAGGCCGACGCAGTGCACCATCTCCACTACGCGACCAAGTACCGAGAATCGCCGGACGATCTACGGGCGTTTTGTGACGGGTGCCACAAGTACACGCACGGCAAGAGCGACGTCGACCCGCGGCTCGAAGGGATCAAGGGCATTACCGAAATCCCGCTCAGCGATTGCCTCCAGCAGGATGCTACATGGTCGTCTCTCGCGTGTTCCCAGGTGCGTTGCCCAATCTGTCAAGACACCTACGTTCACTTCGAATTTCCGGTCGCGCGAGACGGCCAGGACTCATACAAAGCGTGGCACGGACGCGGAAACGCAATCGTGGTCCCTTGTTGGTGCGAGTCCGGCCACCAATGGGAAATCGTGTTTGGGTTTCACAAGGGCAACACCTACGCGTTTTGCCAGTCGTTCGGAATGAAGGAGGGATATAGCGATGCTTGACGTCGACGCCATCAAGTTTGCCGCTCGCGGCCGTTGGCCTGAGCTTTTGTCTCGAATCGCAGGGTTGAGCCAGGAGGTCCTGGATGGGAAAAACCACCCGTGTCCCAAGTGTGGCGGTCGGGATCGGTTCCGGTTCATCGACGCCGGCGACGGCGCGTGCCTGTGCAACCAGTGCTTCAACAAGTCAAACGGAGACGGAATCGCGGCCGTGATGTGGCTGACCGGCATGAACTTTCCCCAGGCGGCCGAGCGGATCGGCGCCGAGGTCGGGGTGACGGCCAAGGCGGCGGAGACCGACGTCGTTGAAGAGATGGCGTGGCGAAAGGGGGTCGCGGCCGACTCACTGAGAGCTTTTGGGGCCGCGGTGGCACAGCGTGGAAAACTCACGGTCTGCCGGGTCCCGATGTACGACGCCGACATGGCCCACGTCGGGGACTTCGACATGGCCCCGATCAGCGACGAGTTCCTGAAGGGCAAGACGGCCCACGGGAGCCGGCTCGGGATGTTCATCGCCACCAAGCCGCTACCGGGCGACCTCGTACTGGTGGTGGAGGGCGTCAAGGACGCCGCCGCACTCGCGGTTGTGGATGCGATTGCGGTCGGGCTTCCCACCTGCCGGATGGACGCCGCGTTCGCCAGGTTTTTCCGCGACACCCACGTGATCGTGATCCCGGATCGCGACAAGGCTGGGATGGAGGGAGCCCAAGAGACCGCCGCCAAACTCTACGGCGTGGCGGCATCGGTCAAGATCGCGGAACTTCCAGCCCCCTACACGGAATCGGGCGGCGCGGACGTGCGGGACGTCCTGCGCCAACGCGACGGGTTGAAGAAACTCGACAACGCGATCAAGCACGCGAAGCCGTGGCAGCCGGCGGAGAACGCCAAGCCGAAGTTCGTGAACCTGGCCGACGGCGTAGTGGACTACATCCAGAAGTTGACCACCAAGCAGTTGCTCGTTACCACGAATCTGCCGGGAGTCGATGCCGCTCTCAGTGGAGGCGTCATGGAGGGCGAAATGGTGATCATCGCCGGCCGGCCCTCACACGGCAAGACGATGGCGGCCCTCCAGGTCCTGGACTGGATGGCCAAAGACCGGGCGTGCCTGCTGGTCTCCGAAGAGATGCCGATCGCTGCCCTGGCGGAGCGGGCGCTCAATCGGATCACGTCGATCAAGGAGGACGACTGGGCGGCGAACCAAAAGCAACTCCTGGAAGAAGTGAAGCCTCACTACGCGAACCGCAAGCCGATTCTGGTAATCGAATCCTGCATGACCATCGAGGCCGCCACGGCGGCGATCGAGGAAGCGATCGAAATTCATGGAATTAAGGTCCTGTGCGTCGACTATGTCCAGCGGCTGCGCGGCAGCGGTGGCACCGAGTATGAGTGGGTGAGTGACGCCAGCAAAAAACTCAAACAAGTGGCGATGAGGAACAACCTTGTGTTTCTCGCGCTGTGTCAACTGAACCGAGGGGTCGAGCAGCGGAACACCAGCAGCCCCAGAATGTCCGACCTTCGGGCCAGCGGACAACTCGAACAGGACGCCGACGTGATCTTGTTCGTCGAGTACCTCCACCGCACCGATCCGTCGAAGCATAAGGATGACGAGTACCGGATCATGGTGGCCAAGAACCGCAACCGTAAGACGCACCGCAGTGTCATCGAGTGCAAGTTTGACACGTCCCGACAGCGACTTTTGGCGATTGACCAGTACAACGACATTCCGCCAACCGAGATGCCGAACTATGACTCCGGATGGAACGACTGGAACAATTCCCGATGACCCAAACTGGATCCCGCACGACCACGCCGACGGCACTCTCTGGATACGCCGGGATTGCCTGGGCTACCGCCAGGCCGAGATCCCGCCGCCCTGCTCGACCTGCGGCGGCATACGATTCTGGTGGACCGCGCTCGACCGTGCAAGGTGCATGGCGTGCGATCCGCCCAAATACCCAGGGCTCGGACCTTGGATGATGCAGAAAGCATGGGAAGCAAAGCA
>CAIPEB010000398.1 GCA_903863885.1 uncultured Planctomycetaceae bacterium
AATCTGTTTGATAAGAGCCGCTTCTTTCATGGCATAGTCTTCCCCTCTCCACAAGTGATCGCGTTTGTGGTTGCAGAATCGGCAGACGGGGCGAATATTGTCCACCGTGTTCGTTCCGCCAGATGAATTATTGAGCGGGCGAAAGTGGTCAACTTCTGTTGCGGGATGGCCGCATATCCAACACGCATTATTCCACTGCATCCAGACAGCTTCAACTTCCTTTGCAGATACCCTTCCATGCCCATCCCGTCTTCGCGTCTGCTCATTGGCCTGCCGTGCGCGCCTACTGTGCGGATGTGCGGCGTCCCACTTGCGGGCGTTGCGCTTATGTCTTGCACTGGCTCTTTCTTTTTGCTCATCAGTCCACTCCATCATTCGTGCCTTTTGACGATCCCATTGGCACGCCTTGCATTCGGGGCGGAACCCATCCGCCTTGCGGGACTTTCCATCGGAACGAAAAGCAGACTTCGCAAACAGAGACACGGTTTTCTTTTTGCCGCACACGGAACAGGTTTTGCTTCGCATGATGTTCTCCTATCGTTGAAGAAGCATACCATGCTCCAGCAGTCGGTGTCAATACGATTCAAGCGCCGCGCCCCTCACCACCATTGTTGGCCTCATCTACTGCACGCCGCACGCGGTCGGCGTTATCGCAGAGTTGCCATTCCTCGGTGCATTCTCCGCACGCCATGCTGACGACGCACATCGCAGGTGGCTTTGCCGACACCCCCACGACTTTGCTCGACTCGATCCACAGCGGCTTCCCGTCGTATCTACCTACTTCGATCAGCATGTCATCCTCCTTTCGATTCGGAATGCCCAACAACGCCTTGCAGGTTATTGTCGCTCCGCTCCAAAACCTGAAGCGGGGCGTTCGACCACCGAATGAGAAACCCCTCACACGGCAGGCCGTGCATGATCCCGAACCACAGGACCATCTCTCCGAAGTCAACGAATCCGTCAGCCCTGGCGATCTGCTCGGCGTCGGCCCAACGTCCGCCGACAGATACCCCATCGTGGCTCACGCGCACCGGCTCGACGCTCAGGCATGTCTCAGTCCGTAGAAGCTCCTGCTTGCTGCGGTACGGCTTGCCTGTCCACCGTCGCAGACTCAGCGTGTCGCCGTGTTTACACAGCGCCTTCTTGCGGATCGTCTGGCACTTGCTTCCGTCGCGGACACTCCAGGAGAATCGGTCTTGAAACATGATCACGCGCATGGAGTACCTCCAATCTTCGAACAACCGCATTCAGGGCGACTCGCTACCGCTCGCGCCTGCCGTACCGTCTGCCCTTCTCAAAGGCAATCACCAGCAGCGCAACCGTCACAACCATCTGCAATACATCAATCATGCTCATGCGTCCTCCATCACTTCGACCTCGCAATACTCATGGTTTTGAGTCAAAACCGGTTAATGCTTTGTTCTCCTCGATCACCCTGAACTCTCGTGGCTCGTCGCAGTTGTCGCAGTAGCCGTCCACGCGCTGGCCGCTGATGCAGTCCTCGCGGAATCCGTCCGTCCAGCCGCAGTTGGCACAGGAGCAGAGGACGTAATGCACCGGAGAACCACTTGCCGCACCGTATTCCGGTGGGCGCGCTTGCGTTGTCGTCTCAGGCATCTGTCTTCTCCCGCCCACCGGAAACGGTGAGCATGTTGTTGGCGGTAAGCAGAATGCCCTGCTGCAACCGGCGCGCCGCCACTTCGCACCAGCGTTCCTCGATCTCGATTCCCACGGCGGTCGCGCCTTCCTGCTTCGCCGCCTCAAGCGTCGTGCCGGACCCGCAGAACGGGTCAAGCACGCGCCGCGCTCCGCTCTCGCGGATCATCCGGCCCACCAGCGCAACCGGCTTCTCCGCCGGGTGTCCGTAGGGCTTCACGCTGCTCCACTTGCTGCGCCAGATGTCCGGCAACCCACGGTCTGCAATGGCAAACCCGGCGTGGACGAAAAGCGCGGCCAGTTCGTAGGACGGGCGCAAGCCCTGATGCCCCCCCGGCCCGATCCATTCCTTGTCCCACACGAGGACCGACTTGATCGCCCAGCCGATTTCGTAGGACGTGCGGGCCAGCACAGGCAGGCTGCGCCAGGAGTTGAACACCCACGCTGCCCCCTGCTTCGCTTCCAACAAGCGGCGGCACTCGCGCAACCATGCCGCGTTGAAGTGTGCCGAGTTCATGATGTCGCCCCATCCGCTCGCCTTGGTGTCCTCGCCAAAGGACGCGATGCCGGTCGTGTAGGGCGGATCGGCCACAACCAAGTCGAAACTCTCGCGGAGTTCCGCCAGGGCTTCCACGCTATCGGCGTTGTAGATCGTGGCCTGTTCGTCCTGGTAGTAGGGTTTCATCCTTGCCTTTCTCCTTGCCTTTCGGAACCCGGAACCGCCAACAAAGGGCTGGTGCCTACGTCGTTCCGCCGAGGCACAGCCCCGGCGTTGGCGGTATCAAGAATGCGTATCACGGCCTTGACCTTGTTGGCTGGCGTCAAGTTGCGTCGCATGACCGACGCGATTCTGGCCATCCGTTCTTCCGCCGCGTGCAGTTGCTTCATTGTCGCGCCATGCGCCGCATACTCTGCCTTCAGGTTGTCATCGGCTGTGTCGAGTTCCTGCTTCAACTCGATCATCTGGTCTTCTTTGTCATAGGTTCCTGGCATGTCAGACTCCTTTCGATCCATCCGCCAACAGTCACCGGAGGCGACGGGGTTACCCGCGCCTCAGTGCCAGCGTTCGGCCTACGATGTCCCCACCGGCCCCAGTTGAACTCGTAGCACAGCACGTCCCACAGGACGGCTGGCAGCCCCCACAGCGGGCCGTCGCGCAAATCGCTTCCGCGTATCCAATCCTCGCCGGGGCGTGGTCGCAGACAGTTGGCGTAGCCGCCGCAGTAGTGCCACTTGCAGACAATGGCGTATCGGTATCGTCGCAGTCTGAATCTGATCTTCATTCGGTTTCTCCTTTCAATGCAGATGTCGAACAACCGGCGTCAGGGTACGCTTCGCGCCCCTGCGCCGGAGCGTTGGCGCAATCACGCTTGCATTTACCTTCGGTGTCCAAGTCGCCGCCGCAGTAGGCGCAGACGGGATCAGGGTCGCAGTCGTGCCCGTGGTCAATGACCTTGCCGCACTTTGGGCAGTCCATGAATTGAGCCTCCTCCTGAACCCGCTCCGCACGCACAACAGTCACGCTGCCAGACAATCGCCTTCTGACATT
>CAIPEB010000399.1 GCA_903863885.1 uncultured Planctomycetaceae bacterium
AGCGTCCCGCCGAATCAACTTGCGACGCGCCTGGGAAACAGTTCTCGCGCCATCAAAGTCGCCTTGCTCGATCAGCGATCGCTGGCCGGTATCGGCAATCTGTACGCATCCGAGATTCTGCACGCGGCACGCGTGGATCCACGCAAGGCATGCTGCGATCTTGACACGGCTCAATGGTCCCGACTGCATCGTGCCATGCTGCACATTCTCGAAGAAGCGATCCGCTATGAGGGCTCGACACTGTCCGATGGCACCTACCGAAATGCGCTGAATCGGGCCGGCAGCTACCAGAATCACCACCGAGTCTATGATCGAGCCGGCCAGTCCTGTCTCCGATGCGCTGCGGGCGTCGTGCAGCGAATCGTACAGGCCCAGCGCTCGACGTTCTTTTGTCCGGTGTGTCAGACCTGATCCCGCGGCAGTCCAAAGTCGTTTCGCTGCGGGGAACGTCGACCTCGGCCATGCGTTCGTAGTATCTTGTATGCCCGCGAAACATGATGCTGGTTGCCGACCAAGGATGCGAACGCTGGAGATCGACGATGTTGGTTCGACGAGTTTCGACTGTCTGTATGGCCGTGTGGGCCGTGCTTGTGGTCGGCGGCGCCTCGTGCGCACGTGTTCTGCCGGAACCCGCCAGATCGCAGAAAGGCATGGTTGCGACGGTGCACCCGCTGGCCACCCGCGCGGGCGTCGATGCCATGAAGCACGGCGGGAACGCCGTGGATGCCGCAGTGGCGGCGGCGCTCACGCTGGGAGTTGTCGACGGCTGCAACTCGGGGATCGGCGGCGGTTGCCTCATCGTGATCCGCACGCCTTCCGGCCAGTTCGCCGCAATCGATGGCCGCGAGACCGCGCCGGCGAAGAGCAGTCGCGATATGTATGTCCGCGCCGGCAAGGCCGACACCGAGGCGAGCCAGACGGGGCCGCTTGCTTCGGGGACTCCCGGAGCCTTGGCTGCTTATGACGATGCGATTCGCAGTTTCGGAAGGCTTTCGTTGCGGGAACTGCTGCTGCCGGCCGCGAAGATCGCCGAAGAGGGATTCGTGGTCACTCGCGACTACTCCACGTCACTGGAGGATTCGGCCAAGGAACTGGCGAAGTTCCCTGGTTCCGGCAACGTCCTGCTGAAGGACGGAAAGCCGCTGCAGCAGGGGGATGTGCTCAGGCAGATCGATCTGGCCGGAACCTACCGGTCGATTGCCGAGCACGGCACGGACTGGTTCTATCGCGGACCATTCGCGCACAGCGTGGCTGAATGGATGAGAGCCAACGGCGGCATTCTGGATGAAGCGGATTTTGCCCAGTATCGCTCCGTGCGTCGCGAACCGATCGTCAGCCGGTATCGGGATCTGACTCTGGTCGGTTTTCCCCCTCCCAGCGCGGGCGGCACACACGTCGCAGAAATTCTCAATATCCTCGAACATTTCGATCTGAAAAAATTGCATGAGGAAGATCCGGCGAATTGCGCGCATGTGATTGCCGAATCCATGAAGCTGGCGTTCGCGGACCGCGCCTACTGGCTCGGCGATGCGGATTTCGCCGACGTGCCTCGTGGACTCGTCGATCCGGCTTATGCCGCGTCGCTGGCCAAACGCATCGATCGCAGACACGCCACACAGGTCCAGGGGCACGGCACGCCGCCGGACGCCCTGGAGAATCTCTTTCGGAAACACACGACCCATATCGCCGCTGTCGATGCCGATGGCTTCTGGGTGGGCATCACCGCGACGGTCAATACGACCTTCGGCTCAAAAGTCATCGTGCCCGGAACGGGCGTGATTTTGAACAGCGAAATGGATGACTTTGCCAGTCAGCCCGGTGTTGCGAATGTTTTCGGGCTGGTCGGAGCCGACGCCAACTGTATTCAACCGGGAAAACGCCCATTGTCGAGCATGAGTCCGACGATCGTGCTGCGCGACGGAAAGCCTGTCCTGACAGTCGGTGCCGCGGGGGGACCAACCATCATCAGCCAGATCGTGCTGGCGATCGTCAATCACTTTGACCTTGGCATGCCGCTGGCCGAAGCGGTGGCGTCGCCTCGGTTTCATCATCAGTGGTCACCGGACCAGATTGCCATCGAGAAGTCCACCGATGCAGAACTCAGCCGCAGACTGCAGGCTCTGGGGCACACGCTGCAAGGCAAGAAGCGAATCGGTGTGACTCAAGCCATTGGGCTGGCCGAAGACGGCAGGCACCTGTTGGGTGTCTTTGATCCGAGAGTTCAGGGGGCTGCGGAAGGCTGGTGAACCGGTCAGTCCGAAATACCCGAGTTGGCTGGTGCGGGTGCTAGCACGCCGCAAGATTCAATGCGAAGCCCGAGCGGGCAGCTATCGCGAACTGCCGGGGTCCGTTTCCGGAAAAATGGGGACGTGGATTCGCGTTGTCTCATCTGTTTTGCGGAAGTGACGGTGCTGCTTCTGAAGCACTGCATGCACGCTGGGGTTGAGCGGAATTTCTCGGGCGGCGGACACATCTATCTCAATCCGGGTGGGGTCGCCAAGTGAGCGATTGGGCGAGTTGGCACGCAGAGGGGTTAGGAGTTGGATGGGAGAACCGACCTAGACACTAGCGTACCGTTTCGTTAATTTCCGCCCGCTCTTCTGAGGGCCTGCAACGGGTGTGCGAGGACGTTGTCGAAACTTGGCTGTTCGGCGACCGGCTCGCTCATGCGTTATTCGGGTGCTGATGTGGCACTGCGGTCGCGGTGCGTCAGGTTAACCGCAAACAGATTAGAACGGACAGCTTGCAGCGATGAGTCGTCTTGCGCGGTGGCAAGATCTCGTTTTGCCGGTCGGGATCATCATGAGCGTGCTCGTGATTCTCGTTCCGATGCCTGCTGCGCTGATGGATGTGTTGCTTGCCGCGAACATCTCGGTGTCCGTGATTATCCTGCTGACTACGATCTATGTGAGAACGCCCCTCGAGTTCAGCATTTTTCCCTCGATGCTGCTGGCCACGACACTGGGACGACTGGTGTTGAACGTGGCCTCGACCCGGTTGATTCTGACGCGGGCGGGCGAAGATGGCCTGCTGGCGGCCGGCGGAGTCATCCGCAGTTTCGGTCTATTCGTGGCTGGCGACCGAGTCGAAGTCGGCGTCATTATCTTTGTCATAATTTTCGTGATTCAGTTCATCGTGATCACGAAAGGCGCCACGCGGATCAGCGAGGTCGCGGCACGTTTCGCTTTGGACGGGATGCCGGGCCGTCAGATGGCGATCGACGCGGACTTGAACGCCGGCGTGATCGACGAGACGGAAGCCCAGCGGCGCCGCAGCGAGATTACGCAGCAGGCCGATTTCTTCGGGGCCATGGATGGTGCCAGCAAGTTCGTGCGTGGCGACGCGATCGCGGGCATCATCATTACGGCGATCAACATATGCGGCGGTCTGGTGATCGGCGTGCTGCAGGAGGGCATGACGCTGAGCCATGCGGCTGACGTATTCACGAAGCTGACGATCGGCGACGGATTGGTCAGCCAGGTTCCCGCGCTGCTCATTTCGCTCGCGGCCGGTCTGTTGGTCACTCGCAGCAGTCAGCAGTTGAACTTGCCGGCGGAATTCGTGCGGCAGTTGTTTTCCCGGCCGCAGGCATTGTTTGTGACCGGCGCATTCCTTGTGGTTCTGGTGACGACGAACCTGCCGGCCCTGCCGTTGCTGACCATCGGAGGCTCATGTACGGCGCTGGCTCTGCTGTTGAATCGCAACTCGCAGCGCAAGGAGGCCAGTGCCGCCGCGGCTGCGGCCAGAACGGCGGCGGAGACGCAGCGCAAACCCGAGGATCGCATCGAGGATTTCCTGACGATCGATCCGATGGAGTTGGAGATCGGCATCGGTCTGATTCGGCTGGCCGATCCCAAACGGGGCGGTGACCTGCTGCCGCGAATCACGGGCGTTCGCCAGACGGTGGCGTCGGAAATCGGCATTGTGCTGCCGAAGGTGCGGATTCGCGACAACCTGCGGCTGAGCGAGAGCAACTATCGCATCAAGATCTCGAACAACGCCGTGGCCGAAGGCACGGCCCATGCGGACAAGCTGCTGGCCATGCAGTCCGGTGCGACAACCGGCAAGGTCCCCGGCATCGAGACGAAGGACCCGCTATTCCAGCAGCCCGCGGTCTGGATCGAGCCCGGGTTGCGCGAGCGGGCCGAGATGCTGGGCTATACGGTGGTGGAACCGGCCGCCGTGCTCGCGACCCATCTCAAGGAAATCGTCCGGCAGCACGCCGACGAGTTGTTGAATCGCGATGCGAGCAAGCGGCTGATTGAGGAGTTGAAGAAGAGTTCGCCCGCGGTGGTGGACGAGTTGATCCCGGGGCTGATGAAGCTTGGCGACGTGCAGCAGGTGCTGCAGATGCTGCTGCGCGAGCAGGTCCCGATCCGGCAGCTGGGCGTCATCCTCGAGACGCTGGGAGATTACGCCGGCAAGACGAAGGATCCGGTCTGGCTGACCGAGTATGTGCGACATCGTCTGGCCCGCACGATCTGCACGCGTTATCGCGACGACGAGCAGCGAATGCCGGTAGTCACGCTGGAGCCGGCGATGGAGGATCGGATTGCCGCGGGGATCGAGCATACCGAGCGAGGGCTGTTCGTTCGCATGTCGCCGCCGGCGATCGAGATTGCCTGCAAGCGGATCAGCGGCGAGGTCGCCAAGTTGTTGCGGGTCAATCGTCAGCCGATCGTGCTGGTGAGTCCCCAGATTCGCCCCGGCTTGAAGCTGTTGACCGCATCCCATTTACCGAAGCTGATTGTACTGAGTTACAACGAAATCACGCGTGACACTCGCATCGAATCGGTGGGCATCGTGTCCGATTCGGGCTGAACCGGCCGCCGTGCGGGAGCCCTGGAAACCTTTTCGTAAGCCGTGGTTGCCGAACCTATGGAAGTCAAAAACTTTCGAGCAAAATCGCTGCAGGAGGCGTTGCGGCTGGTTCGCCGGGAACTGGGGCCTGACGCCGCCGTGCTGCGGACTCGCGAGGTTAGCGATGGCGTTTGGGGCTGGCTCAGCGGTGCGCGGCAGATTGAGGTCAGTGCGTCGCTGGACCATGCGGTTCCGTCGCGTTTCTCCGGCGTCCGCTCAGACGATTTCGAGGAGGAGCGGGCAGGCGACTTGTCCTCGCTGGATCCGGCGGATTCCGGCGCGCCGGCGGATTCTTATGAGCCGGCCGAATCGGGCGAAATCGAGGAACCGGGTCTGCCGCATCCGCGAGTCGGCAGGTCTCGAGCCGGGGGCGAAGCGGCCCCGTCGGATCCCGGTGACATCGGTTCGCAGCTGGATGGTCTGCGTTCGCTCGTCGAGCAGTTGTGTCGGCAATCGGCCGAGTCGCGGCACAGCGGACTGCCTGCCACGCTGTTCTCGCTCTTCAACGATCTGGTTGACGCCGAAGTCTGCGAGGAGATCGCGCGGGAATTGGTGGAACGCGTCCGGCTGATGTCGAGCGAAGCTGATCGGGACGATGCGGTGCTGGTCAGGTCGCGTCTCGCGCGGATGCTCGAGGACGAGATCGATTGCTGCGGTCCGATTGCCGTTACGCCGGGCTGCCGTCGCGTGGTGGGGCTGGTCGGTCCCACGGGGGTCGGGAAAACGACAACGATCGCAAAGCTCGCGGCGCGGTTTCATCTCCAGCACCGATATCGCGTCGGTCTGCTGACGCTGGACACGTATCGGATCGCGGCCGTAGATCAGCTGCGCACGTATGCAGAGATTATTGACCTGCCGATCGAAGTGGCGGCGAGTGCCCGCGAGGTGCGCGCCGCGATGAACCGGCTGGCCGACATGGACCTGGTGCTGATCGATACGGTCGGGCGCAGTCCGCGAGACGGGGCGCGGATCCAGGAACTTCAGGAACTGCTCGAAGAATCGCAGGTTGACGAAGTCCAATTGGTACTCAGCGCCGTGGCAAGTTCGGCGAGCATGAAGACGGCGTCGTCGCTGTTTGCTCCCATCGGGATATCGTCGCTGTTGTTGACCAAGCTGGACGAAGCCACAGGGCTGGGCGGGATCCTGCCGCTGTTGCGAAGCAGCGGACTGCCGCTCAGCTACGTGACGCACGGCCAGAGCGTGCCGCAGGATATTTCGGCTGCGGACCGCCGCCAGTTGGCCCGCGAACTGCTCGGCATCGGCGACCGGACCCTGGTGACCTGAACAGGAAAGACGTATTCACTCATATGATTGACCAAGCGACGGAACTGCGAAAGCTGCTTCTTCGATCGATGCGGGAGCGGGCTGCCGCTGCGGGGCCGCAGCCTCGGTTGCTCGTTCTCGCGGGCGGTCGGGGAGGTGTCGGAGTCACAACCTTGGCGGTGAATCTCGCGATGGGGCTGGCCGACCAGGGGCTTCGCGTTGTGATCGTGGATGCCGATGTGTGCCGCAATAATGTGGCCGTGCTATGCGGTATTTCGCAGCGGCCTCAGGCATGGGATGTGCTGATCGCCAGACGAGATATTCACGAGGCCATGCAGTTGGGGCCTTCGGGGATTCAGGTCGTTCCGGGGCTGTGGGCGCCCGGCGAAAAAGCCGACAGCAGTCCGCTGGTGCAGGAGCGGTTGCTGCGACAGTTCCGCAATCTGGGGCCGCACGCCGACGTGGTGCTGCTCGACGTGGGGAGCAGTCCGGGAGAATTCACGCGGCGGATCGCCGCTGTCGCCAGCGAAGTCCTGGTGATCACCACGCCGGACGTCGCGACGGTCATGGACAGCTACTCGCGGGTCAAGATGCTGCTCAAGTCGCTCGGGAAAAACATGCCCTGGCTGGTCGTGAATCTCTGCAACGACTCGACGGCCGCCGGCGAGGCGCATCGCCGCATGCATGAATCGTGCGTTCGCTTTCTCGGAGTCGGCATCCGATTGCTGGGATTTGTTCCCGAGGATCAGGAAACACATCCGGCCGGTGCGACTTCGCTTCCGTTCATGCTCCGGTCGCCCGGTTGCGCGGCGGCGCTGGCCGTGCAGCGGTTGGCCTCGACACTGGCCTGCGAATGGCCCGACACTTCGCGGCATGTCGCTTGAGTTCTCGCGCCGCGGCCGAGATCGCCGCCGGAAAACGGGGAAACGCTGTGAGTCAGAGCTTCGCCGACAGGAAACAAAGACAAGATATTTCGATTAAAGCGACGGGACCGATTATGACGATAACCACCGAGCGTCTTGTTGCCGCATCGCGCGGCAGACTTTACCAAATACATCGACTGTGCGGGCGCCGGGAGTAGCAGATGGGTCGCATCTATGCAGGAATTCTGGGGCCGGTCGCATTCGCGACGGTGCTCGGACGCAGCCTGGTGGACGGTGGCGGAGTAGATAGCACGCTGAAGATTGCGATGGCTTGTCTGTTCACTTTTGCGGCGATCGGATACATCGCCGGCCGTGTCGCCGACCAGATTGTGCATGATTCGGTGCGGACCCGTTTGGCGTCGGAGATGTCGGTCAGACACGTTTCCGGTGCTGATCGCGGAGTTGCCCGGTCTTGAGTCCCTGCCGCGGGGAGCGGCCGTTACACCGCGGAGAACGGCCACGGCGCGGCCCGGAGCTTTGGATACTTTCCCGAACACTCGAAGCGTAATTCACTCTGCGGAGTATGAACGAAGGCTCGGCTCAGCCCCGCAAAACACGAACGGCGGCGGCTGCACACGAAGTCAACTGACGACGGCTTGCTGATGAGAAACCGGTTCGCAGGATGCGAGCGACTCGCTACATCCCGCCGCGGGATGGAGCGGTGAACACATCATGGAGGATGGTATGTCAACGACCATGGCGTCCCAGACCAACTTTGTACCCGTAATCCACACGGCTACGGAACATGACGCCGAGACGTCGAGTGCCAATGACGAAATCCAGCAGGTTTGGCGCGAATACAAGTTGGATCCGACGCGAACAGAACTACGGAACCGGCTCGTGGAACGTTACCTGCCGCTGGTCAAATACAACGGTGAACGGATCTGGGCGCGGCTGCCGGAAGGCGTCGAACTGGACGACCTGGTCTCGGCGGGTGTGTTCGGATTGATGGACGCCATCGACGCCTTCGATCTGACGCGGGGAGTGAAATTCGAAACGTACTGCGTGCCCCGCATCCGCGGTGCCATGCTGGACGAACTGCGCACCATGGACTGGGTGCCGCGTCTGGTTCGCTCCAAGGCCAGCAAGCTGGGCGAAGCCACCAAGACGCTCGAGACGCGGCTGGGTCGCCATCCCACCGAACTGGAACTGGCTGAGCACATGCAGCTGTCGGTCGCGGAACTCGAGAAGATGATGGTCGAGGCCAGCGCCGTCAATCTGATCAGCCTCAACAAGAAGTGGTACGAGACGGACAGCTACAAGGATGTCCGAGAGATCGACATCCTCGAGGACAAGAAGGGTGAAGACCCGACCCGCCGCATTCAGAAGAACGACCTCATGCGGCTGGTCACCAAGGGACTGAACCGCAACGAACGGCTGATCATCATCCTCTACTACTACGAAGAACTCACGATGAAAGAGATCGGCGCCACGCTCGATCTCAGCGAAAGTCGTGTGAGCCAGATGCACAGCAGCATCGTCCAGCGTCTTCAGCTGCAGCTGGGCCGCCGTCGACCGGAATTCGGTACCTGAGCCGGGCAAGAACAAAGAAAGCCCGGCTGTCTCGGACACAGCCGGGCCCGCGGCGAATCTTCATTGACGTCCCGCTCAGGACAACGAACTCAGGAGTTGTGACCTTTCACTCGAACTCCGGCGATCAACGGGAGCGGGTTTTCATACCGGTGCGGCAGCACCGCTTTGGCTGGCGGTCCTGCCGCCTGGGTCTCCGAGCCAGCGATCAATGGCTCAGGCTCGTTGCGTACACTCGGGAATTGCTGCCGGATCGCTTCAACTGGGCGGACTTGTCATTGATCTTCGGAGCTTCCACCGGCTGATCGTCCTTCTGGACAGAATCACCCTTCTGGACCGAATCCGCCTTCTGTCCCTTGACGATCACGCCGCCGCCGCAGCTGTTGCATCCGGAGCTGATTCCGTATGACGAATACGGCAGCCCGTAGCCGAAACCGTAGCCGCAACCATAGCTGACGCCGCAGCCCTTGTCGCAGCTATTGCAGGGTGAGCACAGGGCACGGCGGGCATGAATCCGTGCGAACAAACCAGGCCGCCGGCACGTCGAGCACGGATCGCCACACGGGTCGCATGCGTACTTGACGGTCGGAGAGCAGGTCGGTTCGCAGGTGCCGCAGTAGCTCCTGTAACCACACCAGCGCGAACGAAGCCCGTAGCCGCATCCCGCGTATCCCGGGACATAACCGCCCCAGATGTTCCCGTAACCGTACGAGCCGCAGCATCCGTTTGCGTACGGATAGCAGTTCGTCACGAGGCCCTTGCCTCCCACCACGGCCGGTTCTTCAATGGCTGGCTCGGGGGCCGGTTCAGCAGCGGCTTCAGCTGCCGGCTGCGGGGCCGGTTCAGCCGCAGGGGCCGGAGCGGGCGCAGGGGCCGGAGCAGGGGGGGCCGGCTCGGCTGCCGGCGCGGGGGCTGGGGCGGGCGCTGGGGCCGGTTCAGCCGCGGGAGGCGGCGGGACCGGTTGTGCTGCGGGCGCGGCGGCGGCAGGCGCAGGCTGTTCTTCCGCGATCAGCCTGGTGTAACGATTGAACACCTGAGCACTGGCCGCCGAACTCATTGCTACTATCACCAGCGCAAGAGTCAGGCCAAACCACTTCGACATGACATTAACTCCTTCAACAAACACCCTCGAAACGGGCCATTCACACCGACGCACGGAAGAAGGTGCCCTACGCATGGAAACCTGATCCATGGCGCTCACGCATTACCTGTGCGTGGCGAAGAGCCCGTTGTGCGTCCTTGGAAAGATGCCACGCGCTTTCATGTTGTGCAAATGCTGCCGGGGAATTTTCAAGCGAAGAACCTGATCACCCCCTGACGGTCGCACCGATCGGATGCCGGATGCCGGATGTCTGGGAGGCCACGGATGCGCACGGATGAGCACGCATAAGAACCGGTCAGTTGAAATCCTGTTCGATGGAACGGGTGCTTTGGCTGCTTGTGCCAGCGGCGCGGCCGCGTTGAGTGACGCGGGGTTTCTTGTCCGCGACGATCCGCGGCCTTTCCGGGGTGATGCCTGATGTGGTTGCCAAGAGTTATATTCACTGTCGAATTTGCCACTTTTGCCTCCGGACTTCACGACCTTCGCACGGCACACGGGACAATCGACTTTGACATACGGAGTCAGACTGATGAGTTGTTACAACCGCTGCACGCTGCTCGTCCTGGCCCTGACGATTTCGGCATTTGCTTGCCTCGGCGCGGCAGGTTGTCGACCCGCGAAACAGGCCGGCTCGGCGCCCGAGTCGCCAGCCCCGGCCAAGGAACCTTCGCGTACTGCATCCGCCGACCAGGCTTCAGCCGTGGCGGCCGTCGAAAGTCTCGCAGGCAAAGATCGCAAGGATGCGATTCGCCGCGACAAGTCAGGCAGCGTCATCGCAGTGGATCTCACCGGAGCCCGCGTTTCGGACGGGGATCTGGATGCGCTGAAGCAGCTTGAATCGCTGCAGGACGTCAACTTGAAACAGACCGGAATCACGGATACCGGACTGAAAGCCCTGGCCGCCATGCCGGACTTGAAGAGAATCCGCGTTTCGGAAACGGCCATCACCGACGAGGGACTCGCGACGCTGAAAGGCAAGAAGGGTCTCGAAGTCCTGGATCTGCGCGACTGCAAGGCGCTGACGGATGCGGGCCTGTCGCATCTGAAGGGAATCTCCGGTTTGAAAGTCCTGATGGTATCGGGGGCGAAGATCACCGATGCCGGCGTGGCGAATCTCGCCGGCCTGACCAATCTTCGAGTCTTGAGTCTGATCGAGACCTCCGTCGACGATGCGGGGCTCGAGCACCTGAAACAGTTAAAGCAGCTGGAAGAGTTGAACCTGTTCCGTGCTCCGGTAACGGGCAAGGGCCTGGCCGCTCTGGGCGGGCTGACGAAGCTCAAGCGACTGGTGCTGAGGGGCACTCGCGTCGATGGCGGCGGCTTGGCCCAACTTGGACCGCTCGTGAACCTCGCGGAACTGGATCTCAGCGAAACTCCCGTCAGCAATCAGGGGCTGGAGGTGCTGAAGGCTCTGCCCAAGCTCGAAGACCTGAATCTCTGGGCCTCGCGGGTGGGCGACGACGGGATGTCAGCCATTGGCCAACTGACCGGACTGAAGCGGTTGAACCTCGACCACGTGGGCGATCCGTCGCAGAACATCGCGCTGACGGACAAAGGGGTTCAGTATCTGGCCGGCCTGGCACAACTCGAGTGGATTCACATGGGCAAGACCCAGGTCGGCGATGGGGGGCTTGAGGCATTCAAGGGGCTGACGCATCTGAAGGAACTCATCGTGACGCATTGCCCCAACGTCACCGACGCCGGCGCCGCCAAGTTGAAACAGGCCCGTCCGGATCTGACGATTTCCCGGTAGCCGGAAGTTGGTCATCCTCCAGACTCCGGTCTCCGCGTTTTCGCCCAAATTGGTCTTGGGTGTTTTGGGCAACGACGGTAAACTCCGCGCGCCGAGAAGGGAGTCCGTCGATGAATTCCGTACGCTGCTGCGCGATTGTGCTGCTCGCCACCGTGATGTTTGCTGGGTGCCGTTCGAACGAGCCTCACCCAGCGCAGCCCGGCTACGCATATTCTCCCTATGGCCAGTATCCGGCGCAACAGCCAGTGCAATATGCGGTACCGTACGCCGCTGCACCGGTTTATGCGCAAGCCACGGATTGCTGCACCCCGTGCACCCCGGTGGCAACCGGTGTCGGGACACCAACGCCCATTCCGTCGCCAGCGGCCGGAGTAGTCAGTCCGGCGCCGCAAACCGTGCCGGCCCCAACCGCCGCGGGACAGCGGTCTGCGATCCGCGCGGTCGAACCGCGTCCCGCCTCTCGTTGATGGAGAGCACCCGGACTGCGGCCCCTCTTGGCCTTTCGCGTCACGCTCCCGGTTCGCTGACGCTGCGCGCTTTGTCCGAGATATCCTTGCGGCACCATGCGCCTTCCCAGCGGATGCATCGGACAGCGGCGTAGGCCTGACGTTTGGCGGCGGCAATGGACTCACCCAGTGCCGTCACGCCAAGCACGCGTCCGCCGCTGGTCACGACCTGGCCGTCGCGCATGGCGGTTCCGGCGTGGAAGACCTTCACGTCGGGCAGCTGGTCGGCTTCCTCGATCCCGCGGATCGGTTTGTTCTTTTCGTAGGCGTCGGGGTATCCTTCGGAGGCCATCACCACGCAGACAGCTGGACGCGGATCCCAGCGGACCGAGGTCAATTCATCGAGTCGGCCATCGACGGTGGCTTCGAGGATATCGACCAGGTCGGATTGCAGCCGCATCAGGATCGGCTGGCACTCGGGGTCGCCGAATCGCACGTTGTATTCGAGTACCTTCGGGCCCTGGTTGGTCATCATCAGGCCCGCGTAGAGGACTCCGCGAAACGGATTTCGCGAGCGCTTCATGGCGTGTACGGTCGGCACCAGGACGTGTTCCTGGATCCATCTCAGCGTTGCTTCCGTGACGAGCGGTGCAGGGGAGTAGGCCCCCATGCCGCCGGTGTTGGGGCCCGTATCGCCGTCATAGGCGGGCTTATGGTCCTGAGCCGGGGGCAATATCAGAATTGTGCTTCCGTCGGTGATTGCCAGGACGCTGGCTTCCTGGCCGTGCAGGCGGTCTTCGATTACGAGCTGATTTCCGGCGTCGCCGAATTCACGGCGTCGGGCGATTCGGTCGATGGCATCCAGCGCTTCGCGGCGAGTGCCGCAGACGATCGCTCCTTTGCCTGCGGCGAGCCCGTCTGCTTTGACGACGACGGGCACGGCTTCGTCCTGAACCGGGTAGCGAGTTTCGATGAATCGCGTGGCGCGTTCTGCGTCGTTAAAGACGTGGAAGTCGGCGGAAGGCACATCCGCACTGCGAAGCAGTTCCTTGCAGAAGACCTTGCTGCCTTCAAGTTGCGCGGCGGCTTTGCTCGGCCCGAAGACCCGCAGTTTGGCACGCTCGAATGCGTCCACGATGCCGGCGCAGAGCGGAGCCTCGGGACCGACGACGGTCAAGCCGACGTCGTTGTTCTGGGCAAAACGGACGAGGCCCGGCAGATCGGTGGCCGGAATGTTGACATTTTCGGCCTCCTCGGCCGTACCTGCGTTGCCCGGCGCGACAAACACGCGGTCCACCCGCGGGCTTTGGCGGATTTTCCAGGCCAGCGCGTGTTCGCGGCCCCCGTTGCCGACAATCAAGACCTTCATGGATTCCTCCTCGAGCATTGGAAGGTCTGGATTTTAGGATAGTGCGAGCGTGCTTGAAAGGCAGGCGGAGCCGGACGGCCTTTTCGTCGCAGCGGTGGGTGCCGATCCTGCAGGTTGACAATAATCGGACGGCTGCTTCCAATGGAATCGAAGGTCTGTCGGACAACGCCGCCCGACGCGATCGGGCGGTCCCCGCCGGTCCGGTGCAAAGTCGCCAACCGCTATGACGCTGTGCAGCGCTGCGCGACTCAAGCTGCGCGCGCTGCTGGGAGTTGGAGGCGATGGCAGAACCAGAACCCACACTGAAACAGACTTCGCTCGCTGCATTGTCCCGTTCGCCCGAACAGGGATCGGCTCAGTGCGGATGCTGCGCGCAAATCCCGACGACCAGCCACCGCCGCGGTTTTTTGTCGGCCGCTGTCGGGTTATTGATCGGCTCGCCGCTGGCCGTCGGATTTACGACCTTGACCGCGAGCTACCTGCTCTGGCTTCTGGGCAGCGTGCGGTTCATGTTCCCGAATTTGCGACTCGAGCCGCCCAGCCGGTTCAAAGCCGGTTATCCGGCGGACTTGGCACCGGGCCAGGTGGATGCGAGTTATACGGCTCGCCAGGGAGCCTGGATTGTCCGCCACGAGTACGAAGGCCAGCCTCAGATCTTTGCCTTGAAGGCCGTCTGCACCCATCTCGGCTGTACGCCCGTGTGGCTGGAGGCGGAGGCGAAATTCAAGTGTCCGTGTCATGGCAGCGGTTTTTATCGCGACGGCATCAATTTCGAGGGACCGGCGCCTCGTCCCCTGGAGCGGTTTGCCATACGCATCGCCGACGACGGACGGATCGAAGTCGACAAGAGCCGCAAGTTCCAGCAGGAACTCGGAGAGTGGGCCGACCCCGCGTCGTTCGTCACTGTTTGATTTTCACCCCGACCGTATTCGTTTTTGAACCCCTTCCTCCCGCCGACCGAACCCATCGATCATGCCGAACATCGGTGAACGAATTCGTCAAACGCAGCTTTGGAAAAGCGTCTTTCGTCATCCGATGCCTCTGGACCGCCGCAACCGCGTGCTGGTGGTGCTGACCAATCTGATTCTGCATCTGCACCCGGTCGCCATGCGCCGGCACGGCCTGAGGCTGAGTTACACGTGGTGCATGGGCGGCATTACGTTCTTCCTGTTCTGTGTCGAGACGATCACCGGCGTGCTGCTGATGTTCTATTACCGGCCGACGCTTCAATGGGCCTACCACGATATCCTGGCCTTGCGCGACGCCGCTTCGCTCGGCGTCCTGCGCGAACTTCATCGTTGGGCCGGCCACGGAATGGTGATCACCGTGATGCTGCACATGTATCGCGTGTTTCTCACGGGCAGCTACAAACCGCCGCGCGAGTTCAATTGGATCGTCGGCGTGGTTCTGCTGGTGTGTACATTGCTGCTCTCCTTCACGGGGTACCTGCTTCCCGCCGACCAGTTGGCGATGTGGGCGATCACGGTGGGGTCCAACATGGCCCGCGCGACTCCGCTGGTGGGAAACGAGGGGCCCGGTTCGTCGCTGCTGACCGTTGACGGCGTCAACATGATCACCGACTCGTCGGACGTTCGATTCGGGTTGCTCGGCGCCCGCACGGTCGGAGAAGTGACCTTGAACCGGTTCTACGTTTATCACTGCGTCGGCATTCCTCTAGCGGCCGCGTTTCTGATGGCCGTTCATTTCTGGCGTGTTCGAAAAGATGGAGGCATCAGCGGGCCGTTGTGACGGAAGTCGAGCATTCTGACCCCCGTCACAGTCGCGTTCGGAGATGGAAGCGTAAGGCATGCACGGTTACCTGAGCGAGCAGGAATTCCTCCGCGAGATCGGCCGCTTTCTGGGGTGGTACTACCTTTCGGTTGCCGCCCTGAACGGCGTCGTCGCGTTCGCGCTCGTCCGCAGGCGCAGGACGGAGACGGACGTCGCGCGCGGAACCGGCGTTGTATCGCTGCTCTGCTTCCTGTCTGCCGTCATCTTCGCCGGCCTGGCCGCCTGTGTGTTTTCAGGGCATGCCGGTGCACTCTCGCTGCCGCAAACCGTCCGCGACGCCGTGAACCGGCATACTTCTCCGCTCGCTGTCGGTGTCGGTTCTTTTGCGGTGATGGCCCTGTTGTTCCGGTGGCGCCGGTTCTTCGTCAGGCCGGCGGTTGCCTGGTCGCTGCTCAACCTCGCGCTGCTGCTCGTGGGGCTTTCGCTGACCGACGCGAATTTCGCGAAGATCGTCTCTCGCCCCGACAACGTGGCGATCGTCGCGATGATGTTCCTGCTGGCCTTCTTCACCTGGCTGGGCACGGCCAAGGCTGTGGAAAACGACGAACGCCTCGCCCGCGACGAACCGCCGCTTGAGAAGCTCGACCACGACAAGGTGCTGGTGTGGCCGGATCTGGTTTACATCGAACTGATCTGCATGGTGGTGCTGACCGCCGTGCTGATCTTCTGGGCGATCGGCATCACCGCTCCGTTGGAAGAACCGGCCAGCAGCGTGAGAACCCCGAATCCGTCGAAGGCTCCCTGGTACTTCGTGGGCCTGCAGGAGATGCTGTACTACTACGATCCGTGGATGGCGGGCGTTGTGCTGCCGGGTCTGATCATCGTCGGGCTGATGGCGATCCCTTACCTCGACCGCAATCCGCGAGGCAACGGGTACTACACGATTCGCGAACGCAAGTTCGCCTACTTGACGTTTCAGTTCGGCTTTCTGCTGCTGTGGATCCTGCTAATCCTGATCGGGACGTTTCTGCGCGGACCGAATTGGAACTTCTTCGGCGTTTACGAGCCTTGGGACATCCACAAGGTGACGGCGCAGAACAACGTCAGTTTTTCTCAGTTCTTCTGGATTGATCTGCTCGGGCGAGGTTTGCCTCAGCCCGGGGCCGGCGCGGGGGCTTCCGGCCGACTCGGCGCGATCCTGCTGCGGGAATTGCCCGGTCTGCTGCTGCTGGCCGCGTACTTCCTGCTTCTGCCCTGGGGGGTGACCAGGAGAGTCCGCTTTTTCGCGGGATTGCGACAGCAAATGGGCCGAGCCCGCTACGCGGCGATGATGGCCATGCTGCTGGTGATGCTCCTGCTGCCGATCAAGATGCTGGCCCGCTGGACCGGCGATCTGCAGTATTTTGTCGCGATTCCAGAGTACTTCCTCAACTTCTAGATTCGCTGCGCCGCGGGAGACGGCAACCGCATCAAGAGAGATCCGACATGTCGGCAAATACCGGAACCTGGCACAACATGAAAACGCTGCACCGGATCTTCGCAGCATCCGGAACGCTGATGTTGTTGGCCACGATCTGCATGCTGGCCAAGGATCATCTCCGCCAGTGGAAAGTCATTCAACGCGAGGCCTCGCGGCTTGAGTCCCGCGTGACCGACTGGCGTCAGATTCAGTTTCAAACGGGTGCCGCGCGAGATGAGTACAATCGCCGCCGCGAAACGCTGCAGCGGGCCCGGCAAGCGCCGCTCGATGCGGCTGCGGTGGCCGGATTCAATCGCGTGCTGAGTGCGGACGAATCGGCTCGCGACGGTCAGATCGGATCTTCGTTGACCCGTGACGAAGCTCTGGGGCAGATGCGAGGCCACATCGAGGAGGCACGTTTTCGGGAGTCTCGTTTCCAGCGTGATCAGCGAGCGGCTGCGGCCCGACGCGACGAGGCTGCCGCGACGCTCACGCTGATGATCCGGGATCGGCGGCCCGCAGAGCAGCAGCAGCGTCAGCAGGCCGAGGTGGATAAGTGCAGAGAACAAGTCGCAGCGCTGACTCGCGATGCGGATGCGGCGAGGGCTCACCGCCGGCAACTCGAACAGTGGCTCCGAAAGCTGACGGCCGACGAGGATCGCGCTCAGCGCGAGTTGGATGCCAGCCTGGCTGAATGGAAGAAGCTGCAGGAGTCCCTTGAAGCCGGCAGAGAGAGTTATGTTTCCTGGTATGGCTGGCTGCCCTTGCCCGGCAAGCGGATGCTCGAACTTCCTTTTGTGGACATGTTCAATTCGCCTCGCAACATTGAGACGCTCTGGGGCGAAGGTCTGGAAGTCGATTTCAACCTGACCAAGGTCCAGCGGTACGACCGCTGCACGACCTGCCATGCTTTTGCGGATCGCGCAGCGCCGGGCCGTGAAACTCCGCCGGCCTGGCCGAATCGGCAGCAACTTGAATTCGTGCTGGAGCGAGTTCAACGCAACGATGCGCCCGCCGCGCAGCCGGAGCAGACGGCAGTTGCCGGACAGCAGCAACTGGACGATGTGTGGGGAGTGAGACTGTCGGATGAAGGGCTGCTTCAGCCGAACGACGTCTGCGTCCAGGTCGTGTGGCCGGATTCGCCGGCGGCGAGGGCTCTGCCTGCGAACCGTGTTGATGATTCGCCCGCGAAAGGAAGCATGCTGCGGCAGGCAATGTTGCAGGCCCCCGTCGGACGCTCAGCGGTGATCAGGCCCTCTCGGGGGCTTGTCATGGGCGACGTGATCGAACGCGTACAGGGAAAGCCGGTGCGGAGTCGCGACGAAGCGCAACGCATGTTGCTTGATGCCGCAAAATCTTCGCAGAGGGTTTCGTTGACGGTTCGGCGCGGGGTTCCCGAGCCGTTTGCATCGCATCCGAGATTGGATTTGTTTCTCGGTTCGTCCAGTCCGCATCCGATGTCCGGTTTCGGTTGCACGATTTGCCACGAAGGGCAGGGGAGTGCCACGCAGTTCGATTGGGCTTCCCATTCACCCAACGATCCCGGGCAGCGCGACGAGTGGATTCGTCGCTACGGCTGGTTCGATAATGCGGACTGGCGGTTCCCGATGCTGCCGCATCGATTCGTCGAAAGCGGTTGTCTGAAATGCCATCCGAACGTCACCGAGTTGGCGGCGACGGACCGTTTTGGCGCGCCCGCTCCGAAGGTCTCGCGCGGCTATGAACTGGTGCGTACCTACGGTTGTTTCGGATGTCACGAGATCAACGGCTTCCGAGACGGACTGCAGATCTCGCCCGACGTGCGGGCCGAGCCCGATTACGCGGCGGTGGCAGAGCAGCTGAAGCAGGATGCCGGCTTCAACGATTGGGACGAGGCGGGCAAGGCCTTGGTCGAGCAGGTGGTCCAGAACCCGGGGCAGGCCGAGACGCGGCGGCTTGTGTACGAGCGGCTGCTAGCGGATCGCGAGAGCAAACAGCCGCGTTTCTCTCGCGATACACTCGATCGCCTCATGCCCCTGTGGAAGGATACGGAACAGCCCGGAACGCTGCGGCGCGTCGCGCCGGGATTGCGGCACATCAAGTCGAAGCTGGAGCCATCCTATCTGTACGAGTGGATCCGCGGCCCTCGCGAAATACGGCCTTCGACTCGCATGCCTCATCCGTTCGGATTGACGAAGCATATGAGCGAAAAGGGGCGGGCCGTTTCCGAACGGTTCGAGCCGCTCGAAATCCTCGGCATGGCGACGTATCTCAACGCAAAAAGCCAGAAATACGGCGAAATATCGCCACTGGGCAATATCGCTCCCTCTTCCGCCGAGGCTCGCGCGGCGCGAGGAAAGATCCTCTTTCAGGAACGCGGATGTCTGGCATGCCATCGCCATCGCGACTACAGCGACGCGGACGCTTTCCGCGATCCCGATGAAATGGTGCTCGGTCCGGACCTGTCGACATTCGCGGCCGGGCTCGATCACGAGCCCGGAAGAAAGTGGCTCTACAGCTGGATCAAGTCGCCGTCGAACTATTCTGCTCGCACGCGGATGCCGAATACCTTTCTGGAGCCGGTCCGGCAAGCGGATGGCCAGTTGACGGATCCAGCGGCCGACGTCGTCGAGTATCTGCTTTCGGCATCGAAGTCCGCATGGCGTCCCGCGCCGGCGACTCTGGCTTTGCTGCGCGAGCTTAACACCTCGCAGCGGGCCTCGCTCGATGAACTGGTTCTTGAGTGTCTGCGGGACAACTGGCCCGAGGCGGACGCTCGCCGCGTACTGAAGTCCGGACTTCCGGCCCAAGCGAAGCTGGCTGCCGGCGCCGCTGAACTGGAATTGGCCGGCTCGGAGGGCGATGCCAAATCGCAGGCTCCGGATGAGCGGAAAAAACTGCTGTACGTCGGCCGCAAGTCGCTGGTGCGTTACGGCTGCTCGGCCTGCCACGATATTCCGGGGCTGGAGGATGCCAAGCCGATCGGGCCGGCTCTGACGGACTGGGGCAGGAAGGACGAGCAGCAACTGGCGTTTGAGAGCGTACTTGCCTATTTCGACGAGAGTCCGCCTCCTGCCGCCGACCTGCCGCCTTTCTATCTGCAGCAGATTCAGGCCGGGCATCGAGCGGGCTTCGCTTATCAGAAACTGCGCGAGCCGCGGGGTTATGACTACCGACGCACCGACAACAAGCGGTACGCCGAGCGTCTGAAGATGCCGCAGTTCGCGCTGAGCGACGGGGACCGTGAAGCGATCATCACGTTCCTGCTGGGTTTGGTCGCCGATGCACCGAAGCAACGATTCGTATTCCAACCCGATTCGGTCCGAGCGGCACAACTGGCGGGTCGCGATGTGCTTGGTCAGTACCGCTGCAAGTCGTGTCACGCAGTCGAGCCGGAAACATGGCGGGTTACTTTTGCACCCGGGCAGTTTGCACCGCGTGCTGCTGTGCCGGCCTACCCGTTTCTGCATCCGGGGCCGGTGTCAAAGGGCCCGTCTGCAGCGCAAGAGGGAGAGGTCGGCGGCCTGCAGGAAGCCCTGTTGCAGGGAATGCCGACGCTGAGCGACGATGGCTTGCCGCTGTTGTTGGACGAGGAGGGACTGCCGTTAGAAGACGACGGAGAGTACGGACGGGACAAGCTCGAATACGCCTTTGACTTGTGGAAGACGGCCTCGTTGGAGGGACAGCTTTTTGAAGCGGGGGTGCAGCCTCTTTCGATTCCGTCGCACTCGGTGACTGAACGTCGCCCGGCGGATGGAGGGTTCCTGAGCCGGTACCTGTTGCCTCATGTCGTGGGGCGAGAGCGAGCGTTGAATGCCAGTGCCAAAGGCGCGGAAGCCTGGGGCTGGCTGCCGCCGCCGCTGCACGCGGAAGGCCTCAAAGTGCAGAGTGGCTGGCTGTATGAATACCTGTTGAATCCCGCGCCCATTCGACCAGCGGTCGTGCTTCGCATGCCTCGGTATAACATGTCGCCTCAGGAGGCGACGGCTCTCGCCCGCTATTTTGCGGCCAACCAGGCGGCGGAGTTCCCCTATGAGTTCCGCGGCCGTCGCCAGTCGGATCACCTGGCGCAGATGGAGCTGCAGTATCAGGCCCTGCTCCGATCCGGCGGCGTTGATCCGTCCGCGTCCAGGACGAGGCTTGGCGACGCGATGGGAATCGTCACTGACCGGAATTACTGCATCAAATGCCATCGCGTCGGCGATTTCGATCCTGACGTCGCCGTCCGCTCCAAGGGGCCCGACCTCACACAGGTCTACCTTCGTCTCCGGCCGAATTACGTGCGAGACTGGATCGCCGATCCTCGAAAGGTCCTGCCCTACACGGGCATGCCGGTGAATATCCCTTACGATCCGGCACAGCCGCATCTCGGGGGAATTTCGCAGCAATTGTGTGTCGGCACGAGCGTGCAGCAACTTGATTCCCTGGTTGACCTGCTGATGAATTATGACACATATGTGCAGAAGACCCGCAGTCCGATCCAGCCGTCTTCACCGAAGACGCCGGCGATTGAATCCGGCAAACCCGCCTCCGCGCCGCGTTAGAGTTCGACGAGAATTCCGCTCGGCTGCCGCTCTGGATATACTGACGAGGAGCATTGAGAGAACGAGGAGCAATTCCATGAATCGATTGCGAGCAGCGTTCACGTCCGGCGTGGCAGCTGTACTGATAGTGGTCAGCGGCGGGACTGCCGCGGAGTGGGGCGATCTGTCGGCGACGTTTGTCTTCGACGGGGACGTGCCGGCTCCGGTCCCGGCGATGATCACCAGCGAAAAAGAGTTCTGCAGCGGCTTTCACGTGATGAACGAATCGCTGGTGGTGAACTCGAAGAATCGCGGAGTGGCCAACGTCGTCCTGTTCCTGTACCTCGCCCGGGGCGCGGAGAAGCCGCCGATTCACGAGTCGTATCAGGCAACGGAAAAGAACGAGGTGCTGCTGGATAACAAGCAGTGCCGGTTTGCTCCCCATGTCCTTCTGCTCCGCACGACGCAGACGCTGGTCGTCGGCAATTCGGATTCGGTGAGCCACAACACGAACATCGCGCTCTTCAAGAACCCGCTGTTCAACCAGCAGATCCTCACCGGCGAGCAGAAGAAGCTGCAGTTCAATGTCGAGGAGACGCTTCCCGGCAAAGTCGCCTGCAACATTCATCCCTGGATGAACTCCTGGCTGGTGATCAAGGAACATCCTTACATGGCGGTCAGCGACGAGAACGGCAAGCTCGATATCAAGAGCCTCCCGCTCGGCACGTGGACGTTTCAGGTTTGGCACGAAAAAGCCGGATACCTCCGCGAGGTCAAGTTCGAGGGGGGCAGCACCGACGCTCGCGGCCGGTTTTCGCTCGCGATCAAAGCCGGCGCGAATGACCTCGGCCAGATCAAGCTGGCCGGAAAACTGTTCGAGTGACGGGCAATCCGAGGAGTGAACCTTCCCGCGTACGACGGGCTTGCCCTGCACCCGTTTTCCTGCTCAAACCCGAGGTGGTACGTCGCAGCGGTATCCGGTCACTTGTCCGTTGCGAGTTCACACTCTACGATCCCATGCTCGCTCGTGGCCCATGCTTGCTCGTGGATTGTCCGGTGCCTCCGCATCTGCCGTGAATCATGTCCCTTTCCTGCCGTTCTGACTGTCGTGACTTTACATCGACCGATGCCCGATGCCGCTCGGCATTGCGCGGCTTCGGACTTGCGATGGCGGTGGTTCTGGGCGTGTGCATGGCGGGTTGTTATCGGGTTTCCGACACTTTTCCGCCGAATCGCGTCTATACCGTCCGCCTGGAGCGGGCTTTTCGCCAGCCGTTTGAGCCTCAGCGGCAGGCTGAGTTGCGGAAGTTGATGACGGACCTGTTTGGGGGACCGGATCAGCCGCGGGTGCCGGCGGAAGTCCGCAGCCTGGGCCTGTTCAATGACGAGTGGCTCGCCGCGGCAGCGGGGCCTGTCGGAAGCGACAAAGGGGGACGCTCGAAGGGGCTTTTCCGCGAGCACTGTGCGGTTTGTCACGGCGTAAGCGGCGACGGGGTGGGGCCGGTCGCGTTCGTACTCAAGCCTTATCCCCGCGATTTCCGGCGCGGGCTTTTCAAATTCAAGGCCACTCCCAAGGGGGCCAAGCCGACCCACGAGGACCTGCGCCGCATTATTGAAACGGGCATTCCGGGAACCGGCATGCCATCCTATCGCGTCCTTCCCGCCTGGGAGATCGATGCGCTGGCTCAGTATGTGACGTACCTGAGTGTTCGTGGCGAAGTGGAACGCGGGCTGATCGACTATGCGGCAGGCGAACTGAGGCCCGATCAGCCGATCGTGGACGAAGACGCGACGGATGAAGAACAGGCAACACAGCGGCGCGTGATCAGCGATTTGGTTTCGACCGTCGCTCGTTCGTGGCGGCAGTCCGAGTCGCTCGTCACGCCGGTACGACCGCCGAAATCCGGGCGGGACCGGAACGCGTCGATTGCCAGAGGTCGGGAGCTTTTCCTCGGCGATGTAGCCAACTGTGTGAAGTGCCACGGTCCGTCGGCTCTGGGCGACGGCCAGACAACCGACTACGACGACTGGGCAAAGGAAATCGACCCGACCGACTCGATTGCCCTGGCCGAGTATTGCAGAAGCGGCGCGTTGGGACCGCGTCCGATTCAGCCGCGCAACCTGCGGCTGGGCATCTATCACGGCGGAGGTCGACCGGAGGATCTCTATCGTCGCATCCACAACGGAATCGATGGTACGCCGATGCCGGCGGCGCTGATCAAAGCGCCGAATTCGCCGCCTTCAACGAAGGGGCTGACCGAAGACGATATCTGGTGTCTGGTAGACTACATCAGCAGTCTTCCCGGTACGTCCGAGACAAATTCCTCGCCTTGAACGCAGGAGGCAGCGACCGGAGAAGCCGCTGCCCGATGAATGGCCATGAATCAGGATGACTCGTTCGTACCGGTGCCGGCGCGAGCGGGTCAAACAGTTACTCGTCATCAGAAAGTCAGGAAGTACCGTTGGCCAATCGACAGAGTGCGGTTGTCGCTCAGCACGATCGAATGAGCCCGTGGCCGTTTCGGCTTGCGGTGATGCTCAGCTGCGTGACCTTTCCGCTGATTTCGATCGGAGGGTTGGTGACCAGCTATGACGCCGGCATGGCCGTGCCGGACTGGCCCAACACCTACGGTTACAACTTGTTGCTTTATCCGTACACCACGTGGCTGTTTGGACCTTGGGATCTGTTTCTCGAGCACGGTCATCGCCTGTTGGGAGTGCTGGCCGGTCTGTTCGCGATGGGGCTGGTGGCTGTCACCTATCGCGTGGATTCTCGGCGTCCGGCGCGGATCGCCACGGTCGCGGCTCTGGTGGCGGTGACGGCCCAAGGCGGACTTGGCGGCGCGCGGGTACTGCTGGACGACCGTCAGCTGGCGATGCTGCACGGTTGTGTGGGGCCCGCCTTTTTTGCGTACTGCGTTGCGCTGGCATCCTGTCTGTCGCCGAAATGGCAAAGCCTGGTGCCGAAGCTGCTTGGCGCTCATTCGGATCGTAAGATGCTTTTAGATCAGAAGTTGCGTCGCTTCACGCTGCTGTTGGCTCTGCTCTTTTACGTGCAGTTGGTCCTGGGCGCTCAGTTGCGGCATATCCCCGTGACGGCCGGCCCTTGGCTGTTTAACATGAGTCTGTTGCTGCATCTGACCAACGCGGTGCTGTTGACCCTTTCGGTGACGGTCCTGGGCCTGTCCCTGCGGCGAGGGCGAGTTGAGCCCGAGTTGCGGCCGGTCGTTTCCGCGATGGCCGTTTTGCTCTGCATTCAATTGGTTCTGGGTGTTACGACCTGGGTGGTTAAGTACGGTTGGCCTTACTGGTTTGCGCAGTCTCTGTTCGCGGCGTCGTTCACGGTGCACGCCAAAAGCATGACGCAGACCGGGATCGCAACGCTGCACATGGCAGTGGGTTCGCTGATCCTGGCTGCTGCGGTTCTGACCCACGTTCAGACCCGGCAGCTGCTGCGTGCGCAACTTCGCAATGCCCCGCGGCAGACGACTCCGGGAATGGTGAAATGAGCGCATCCTCAGTGACGGTGCAACGCGATCGAGCGGGATGGGGCGGCCGCGTTGCGGACTATGTCGAGCTGAGCAAGCCGCGCATCCTGACGCTCGTGCTGATCTCGGTCAGCGTCTCGTACTGGATGGCGACCTGGGGCAACCCGGATATGCGGATTCTGGCGGGCGTGCTTGCGGGCACGCTGATGGTGGCGGCCAGCGCCAGTGCGATGAACCAACTGATGGAGTGGCGTCGCGACGCAGTCATGCAGCGTACGGCGAATCGGCCGTTGCCCGCGTCCCGACTGAGGAAGAGGGAGGCCTGGATCTTCGCGGCCCTCACGCTGATCGCGGGCGCCTCGGCGATTTATTTCACGGCAGGGCTGGGCTCGCTGGCCTGGGCATGTCTCACGTGGCTGCTGTACGTGCTGGTTTATACACCAAGCAAAATACGCACTCCGTGGAACACGCTGGTCGGGGCCGTGCCGGGCGCGATGCCGGTGCTTATCGGGTGGGCCGCCAGCGGCGCATCGTACGATGTCCGCGTGATCGGCCTGTATGCGATCCTGTTTCTCTGGCAGTTCCCGCATTTCATGGCGATCGCGTGGATGTACCGGCACCAGTACGATCGGGCGGGCATGCGGATGTTGTCCGTGGTGGACCCGACCGGACGCCGGGTCGGTTTTCACGCGATGCTGGCCGCCGCGCTGCTGGTTCCTGTGAGCCTGCTTCCCGCGTTGGCGATGTCTCCAATCAGCGGCGGGATTTATGCGGCCATTGCTCTGACGATGAGTCTGGGGCAACTTGCATTCGCCGCGGCGTTTCGCTCGCGGCTCACCGACCGTGCGGCGCGTCTTCTGTTGCGGTGCACGCTGCTCTATCTTCCCTTGCTGCTCGTCCTGATGGTTGTGTTTCCGTGGACGACGCCGTGATTCGGACAAAGTAGACTGGAAGCTGGCGGGCCGTTGCGGAATCGCCTTCGATGTTGCCCCGGCGGGAGGATTGCGTCTGGGCGGGAGGCGGTTGCCCGGCGAGAGGAAGAAGGGAAGGGCGTGTTCTTCAGTGTTCCGGTCCGAATCTGGTTGGAACGAGCCTGCGGCTCCGTGCGCGCGGTCCCGCGGGTCCTCGTTGGCCTGTGGGTCCTGATCGGTTTCGGAGTCGGCGCATCGATACGCGTTTCGGCGGAAGAGTCCGTCGTGATGCGGGTCTCGGTCGCGGAGATCGACAATTCGGCGCGGGCCCACTTGGAACGCGCGGATGCGTTTCTCGCAAACGGCCAGCGTGCCGAGGCCGTTGATACGGTGCGGCGCGTCATGGACGCCGGCCCCGATTCGCTGGTTGCCCCGGCTGCGGAAGGGCCCGATTCGCGGCTCGGTTTCACGCGTTACCTGACCGTGCGGCGATACTGCCAGCAATGGCTCGCGAGGCTGTACGAAGCCGCTCCGGATGCGCTGGCGGACTATCGTTCGCAGGTGGACGCGATGGCTGAGCAATGGTTGCGTCAGGCCGAAGCGGATCGTGACGAACGCGGGTTGCAGCGGGTTGTGGATGAGTTTTTTGTCAGTTCGTCCGGCGACCAGTCGATACTGCGGCTGGGCAGTATTGCGCTGGAACGAGGCTGGCCGCGGCGTGCCCGCGAGTGCTGGGAGCAGATCAACCCGCTGCTCCGATTCTCTCCGGACGAGGATGCGGCGCTCTCGAGGTTTGAAGGAGATTCGCTCTGGTGGCTTTTTCGCGAAGTCGATCTCGGGGCGAACTGGGGACGGCTGGAGCCCTTGCTTGGCTCATCCGGTTCGCGAGCGTCTGGTGCGGCCTATCCGGATTCTCAGATTTCCCTGCCCGAGCTTCGTGCCCGGTTAGCGGTTGTGTCGATTCTCGAAGGCGATGCTGCGCGTGCCCGCTGGGAGATCGATCTGCTCAAGAGGCTGCATTCTTCCGCGACGGGCACGATTGCCGGCAAATCGGGACGGTATGTCGACCTGCTCGAGGCGATGCTCCGCGATGTGCGTCCGTCGGCGACGTCGTGCGGCGATGCCGAGTGGAAGACATTTGCCGGGACGCCATCCCGCAACGGGATCGCACGCCGGCCTGTGGATCCGGCAGGACATCCGCTGTGGCAGGTCGAGTTGCCGCGGTGGGCGGCTCCGCGCGATCCGGATGCTGACGACGAACCTCGAGTGGGCGAGTCCGGCGATGGACTGCTCGGTTATTTCCCGGTGGTGCAGGGAGCGATGGTGGCCATTCCAACCGGAATCTCGCCCGAGGATCTCGAGATCTTGGATCTGCACACCGGCCGCGCGCTGGTTCCCCGCGGTATCGACACGGACGTGCTCGGGCCGGTGAAGGCCTCTTTGAAGAAAGCCGTCGGAGTCACGCGTTTCACGGCAACGATCGATGGAAACCGCATCTATGCTCGGGTCGGTTCTCCGATCACCGGTTCCAAGGCGGCCGACATGGTGAGAGCCGAAACGCGAGGAAAACTCGTAGCGCTCGATCTTGCGGCCGAGCGGCGTCTGGCGGCGGAAATCCGGCTGGACGGTCCCGAATGGAACGGTGCCTGGGCGTTTGAGGGGAGTCCGCTGGTGGAGGGCGACCGGGTGTTCGTGGCGCTGCGGCGTCGCGATGCGTTGCGGGCCGAGTGCCACGTGGCGTGTTTCGATGCGCGGCGCGGCCGCCTCGTCTGGCGGCGTTTCGTCTGCGCGGCGGAAACACTCACCGAATTGAGGCCGCACGAGATTACGCACGCGCTGCTGAGTCTCGACCAGGGGACGGTCTTCTGCAATTCGAACCTGGGCGCGGTCGCCGCGCTGCGCGCGAACTCGGGCGAGATTCAGTGGCTTACGACCTATCCGCGCCGCGCGATCAGCGATGACAGTCCTCGCTGGACAGGCTGCCTTGTGCCGCGGGATTTGAACCCGTGCGTTGTCTATCGGGATTTCGTGTTCGCGGCGCCCTCCGACTCGGATGCGTTGTTCGCGCTGGATGCGATCAGCGGGCGGGTATTGTGGCAGACGCAGCCCGAGCAGGCGAGCGACGTCGTCCATCTGCTCGGCGTCGGCCAGGGCCGGTTGCTGGCCAGCGGTGATTGCTTGTACTGGCTGGATATTTACACTGGCAGGACGGCGGGCCAGTTTCCGCGTTCCGCGATCGGGGCTCCGGGGCGTGCCCGGCCGAACCCGAGGGGCTGGGGACGCGGCACGCTGGCGGGCGATTATGTTTACTGGCCGACCCGCGATTCGATTTTTGTCCTGGAGCAGCGCACCGAGCCGACGCCGTTCGGCTGGGAAACCACGCTGGTGCGCGAGATTCCGCTGGGCCCGCGCGGCGCGACGGGCGGCAATCTCGTCATCGTCGACGGGATGCTGTTGATTGCCGCCGCGGACCGGCTCTACGCATTCAATGAAACAGGAAGGCTCGAACATGCTGGAGGAGAACGACGTACAGGCCGTTCAGAAACTCAGCCAAGCCTGTCAGCAGATAACCGCTGAGCTGAGCAAAGTGATCGTGGGCCAGCAGCAGGTTATCGAAGAACTGCTGGTTGCGCTCCTGGCGCGGGGCCATTGTCTGCTGGTGGGCGTCCCCGGCCTGGCCAAGACGCTCATGATCCGATCGCTGGCCGATGCGCTGTCGCTGAGATTCAACCGCATTCAATTCACGCCCGACCTGATGCCGTCGGACATCACGGGAACGGACGTGATTCAGGAAGATCGCTCGACTGGCTATCGTGAATTCCGGTTCATGCCCGGGCCCGTATTCGCCAACGTGATTCTCGCGGACGAGATCAATCGCACTCCGCCCAAGACGCAGGCCGCGCTGCTCGAGGCCATGCAGGAACATCAGGTGACGGTCGGCGGCAAGCGGCACCTGCTGCAGGAGCCCTTTTTCGTGCTCGCCACGCAGAACCCGATCGAACACGAGGGAACCTATCCGCTCCCCGAAGCCCAGCTCGACCGCTTCATGTTCAACGTGCTGGTGAACTACCCGAGCGAGGACGAGGAACTGGAGATCGTGCGCCGCACAACGGCCGAGCAGCAGGCCACCGTGTCGACGACGCTGGGAGCGGACGAGATTCTCGATTTGACGCGGATTGTCCGCCGGATTCCGATTGCCGACCACACCGCGCGGTACGCCTTGCGGCTGGCCCGAATGACTCGTGCGAACCAGCCCGATGCGCCCGAGTTCGTGCGGGATTACGTCATGTGGGGAGCCGGGCCGCGCGCCAGCCAATACATGGTGCTCGGCGCGAAAGCCCGCGCGGTGCTGCGAGGCCGCAATTACGCCAGCCTCGAAGATATTCGCGCCGTCGCTCCTCCTGTGCTGCGCCATCGCATCAAGACCAACTTCAATGCCGACGCGGAGGGCATTTCGCCGGACGAGATCGTGCGGCGACTGCTGGAGTCCATCCCGGAAGACAACGATCGCCAGGACAGCCGTGGAAAACTACCGTCAGTATTTCGATCCGCGGACGCTGGCTAAGCTCCGCAGCCTGCAGCTGCGAGCCCAACGCATCGTGGAAGGTTTCGTCGCCGGACTGCATCGCAGCCCGTACCGGGGATTCTCCGTCGAATTCGCGGAGCATCGCGAGTATGTTCCCGGCGACGACCTGCGCTACCTCGACTGGAAAGTCTTCGGCCGCACCGACAAGTTCTACCTGAAGCAGTACGAGGACGAAACGAACCTGATCGCCTACGTCGTGCTCGACATCAGCGAGAGCATGCTCTATCGCGGGCCGGAATCCGCCCTGTCCAAGCTCGAATACGCCCAGTGTCTGGCCGCCGCCCTGGCGTGGCTGGTGCTGCAGCAGCAGGACGCGGTCGGCCTCGTGACGTTCGACGATCGCGTGCGGGCCAACGTCACGCCGAGCAGCAGCGCTTCGTGTCTCCGCCGGGTCGTCGAAGTCATGGACGGAGTCGATGCTACCGCGAAAACTGCGACCGGTCCGATCTTCCACGAACTGGCCGAGCAGTGGCGCAAACGCGGCGTCGTGATCGTCCTCAGCGACCTGTTCGACGACCCTGCCTCGCTGATGGCCGGATTGAAGCACTTCCGCCATCGGCAGCACGATGTCATCGTATTGCAGGTGCTCGATCCGGCAGAACTCGAGTTTCCCTTCACACAGCCGACGCTGTTTCGCGGGCTGGAACAGTCCCCGGATCTCGTGGTGGATCCGCAATCCCTGCGGCGGGCTTATCTGCAGGAAATCGGTTCATTTCTGCAGTCGGTGCAGCGAGGCTGCCGCGAACGTGAAATGGACTATTGCCTCGTCCGCACCGACGAGCCGATCGACGTGTCGCTGTCCACCTTCCTGGCCCGACGCATGGCACGCGTGAAATGACCGTTTCGCTGTTGCCCATGTCGCCGCTGCTCGGATTCTGGACTCTGGCCAGCGGATGGATGCTGTTGTGGGGACTGGCCGGCGCCCTGCCGCTGCTCATCCACCTGCTGAGCCGCCGGACTCGCAGCGCGACGAACTGGGCGGCGATGGAATTCCTGTACGCCGCGGTGCGCAAGAATGCGCGGCGGTTGCGGCTCGAACAGTGGTTGCTGCTCGCGGTGCGCACGCTGGCGGTGCTGCTGATCGCACTGGCGTGGGCCGACCCGTCCACGTCGTGGCTGCCGTCGCGGCTGCCGGTGGCGCGGACGGCCGGCCAGACTCATACGCTGATTGTGCTTGACGGATCGTATTCGATGCTGGCGACGTCGGGCCGGCAGCGCCGCTGGGATCGCGCCCAGCAACTGGCCCGGCAACTCGTGGCCCGCGGCGTTCCCGGCGACGGGTTCTCCGTGCTGCTGATGGCCAATCCGCCCCGGGCCGTCGTGGCCGACGTGGCTTTCGATCGGACGGATGTGCAGCAGGAGATCAGCAACCTCGCACCGACGCAGGGGGGCGCGACCCTGGTCGCAACGCTGTCGGAGGCCGAACGGATCGTGCGCGAAGTGTCGATCCGCAACCCGCGACTCGAGCATCATCGAGTCTGCTTCTTCACGGATCTGGGGCGAAATACCTGGCAGGAGGCACTTTCGCCGGAGTGCCGCCGCCGGACTCGCGAACTGGCAAGCCGGGCCTCGCTCGTTCTGATCAACGTGGCCGATCAGGACCTCGCAAACGTTGCGGTCGCGAATCTGGGAAGCGGCGGTGACGGAGGCGTCGTCGGGGATCGCGTCTCGTTCGAAGTCGTGCTGGAAAGCGCCGGCCCGAATCCCGCGGGTGCCATGCGGGTCGAATTGCTGGTGGACGATAATCGCGTCGCGGAACGCAGCGTGAATCTCGTCGCCGACGGGCGAACCGCCGTGACTTTCTCGCACGTCTGGGAATCCGCGGGGGAGCATGTCGTCACTGCGCGCGTCGGTTCCGATGCGCTGGAACTGGACAACACCCGATTCCTCAGTGCGCCGGTCCGGGCCGCCTGGCACGTCTTGTGCGTCGAAGGCGAGCAAGACGCGGCCAAGTACCTCGCTTTGGCTCTCGCGCCGGAGACCGATGGCCGCGGCCGGATTCGAGTTGAACGGGCGGCGGAGAGTTCACTGGTCGAACGCAAACTCTCCGACTTTGATTGCGTATGGCTGTGCAACGTCGGGCGATTCGGCCGAGAGGAAACGAACCTCCTTTACCGGTATGTTGCCGGCGGCGGTGCACTGGTCATCGCGCCGGGCGACCAGACTCAGCCTGACAACTACAACCGGGAACTCGGAGGCGAAGCATCGGGCAAACGACTGCTGCCGGCACGGCTCGAGTCGATTTCGGGAAATCGTCCGTATCGCTTCGATCCGGGGGAGTACACGCACCCGATTCTCGATCCGTTCCGAGGGCATGAGCGGTCGGGCCTGTTGACCGCGCCGACCTGGAGGTTTTTCCAGCTGAAGCCTTACAACTCATCAGCCAGGGTCGCTCTGCGATTTCAGGGTGAATCGCCCGCGATCATCGAAGAGTCCATTGGTCGCGGAGTGTGTGTCCTGTTGGCCACGTCGGTATCGCTCAGTTCCAGCGATCCGGCGACCCAGCCGCCGACCCTTTGGACCGCGCTTCCGTCGTGGCCCAGTTTTCCGCCGCTGGTCCACTCGATCACGCAATTTGCCGCGGGAGGCCGTCAGCAGAGCCGCAACTTGACGGTCGGCCAGTCGATCGTCATGAACGAGTTGCCGGATGTGCCGCTCGACTTCGTGACGGTTTCCGCACCTGACGAGCCTGCGGCTCGGACTCCCGTGCGGACCGAGGGAACCGATCGGACATGCGTCTTCTCCGACACGGAAAGAACGGGGATCTACCGGGCGCAATTCGGCGACGACTCGGGCTCGACGCAGCTGTTTGCCGTGAACCTGGACACGGCGGAAAGCGATCTATCGCGGTTTGACCCGGAGCGGCTTCCCTCGCAATGGCGTGAAACACCGCCTGAAGAAACCAGCGATCGAAGGAACTCCGCGCCGCGTGATCGCTGGCCGCTGTTCCGGCTCCTGCTGGCGGGTGTGCTTGCCCTGCTGCTCTCGGAGACCGTTCTGGCCTGGAAACTGGGAGGGTCTCCGGGATGAACTGGTGGATTCTTGCCCAGGCCGATGCCTCGAACGCCGCGCCGCGATCGGCGGAAGGAGAGGGGTTTGCCACGTCGCTCGACCACTCGTGGCCATGGCCCGCGTGGATCACGCTGCTGTTCCTGCTGGTCGTCGCCGTGTTGGTCGCGGCCATCTACCTGCGCGAGCAGGGACACGCATCGCGCCGTTGGCGCATGGCTCTGGCGTCGCTGCGTATTGGACTGATCATGCTCGTGCTGTTCATGCTTTACGGCTGGACGCGGCAACTGCATCGCCTGGATCTGCCGGATCTGGTCATCGCGATTGATCATTCGGCCAGCATGTCGGTGCTCGATCCGGAGCCGGACGAAACGACTCGCAGCTTCGAGCAGCGGCTGTTGAAGTCCGCGAGGCTCGACCAGGCTTCGCGGTTCAACGTCGCCAGATCACTGCTGCTTCCGGCCGAAAAGGGCTGGCTTGATCGCGCCCGATCCGATTACCGCGTGAAGATCTACGCGCTCGGCGATTCGGCAGCGATGATCACCGGCGGCGCCGAGGAAGTGAAGGCGTCTATTCGCCAGTTGCAGCCCGATGCGTCCGCGAGCCGCCTTGGCCTGGGGCTTCGCGAGATCCTCGAATCGCAGCGAGGGCGGCCGACCGCCGCGGTGTTGATGCTCACCGACGGCGTCACGACGGAGGGCCAGACAATCGGCAACGCGGCCGAGACCGCGCGCCGCATGGGAATTCCGCTGTACCTGCTGGGGCTGGGCAGCGATCGCCCGCCCCGTGACCTGCGGCTGAGCGACCTGCTGGTGGACGACACGGTGTTTCTCGAGGAGATGGTGAATTTCGATGCGCAGCTGCACGGAAACGGGCTGGCCGGCCGAAACGTGACAGTGCGTCTCAAACGCCGCGATCGGCCGGAAATCCTCGCCGAACAGACGCTCGCCGTGCCGCCCGACGGTAGCAGCGCGAGTGTTCGGCTCTCGCACCGGCCCATGGAAGAAGGCGACTTTGAGTACGTGGTCGAAGCATCTCCGGTCGAAGGTGAATTGAACGTCGAGAACAACCGGCTCACGCAGCGAGTGCAGGTTCGCAACGCCACGCTGCGAGTGCTGCTTGCCTCGGCCTATCCGAGCTACGAATATCGGTACCTGAAAGATCTGTTATCCCGGGCCGTGCGGATCGGGAAGGATGGCACCTCGCGCGCCATTGAACTGACAACCGTGCTGCAGGAAGCCGATCTCGAACAGAGCAAACAGGATCCCGCCTCACAGGCCGTGTTCCCCGTGCGGAGCGAAGACCTGTTTACGCAGGACGTCGTTATTTTCGGCGACGTTAATCCGGCATTTCTCAGCCGCTCGGTGATGGAGAACCTTGCCGAGTTTGTCACGGAGCGAGGGGGCGGCGTTGTGTTTCTGTCGGGGCCGCTGTTCATGCCGTTGTCCTATCGCGACACGCCGCTGGCTCGACTGCTGCCCGTGAATCTTGCGACCGCGTCTGTTCCGCCGGCCAATGAACAGCTCATCGATTCCTTCGCAGTGCGGCCGACGCCGCTCGGTCTGTCGTCGCCGAACCTGCAGCTTGGGGACACCGCGGCTGAGACAAGTCGCGTCTGGCAGCAACTTCCGGGCCTGCACTGGTTCGTATCCACTCCCGACGTTCGTCCGGCCGCTCACGTGCTGGCCGTGCATCCCAAGAAGACCGGCGCTCAGGGCGAGTTGCTGCCGCTGGTTCTGCTGCAATTCAACGGCGCGGGAAAGGTCATCCTGCACAATACCGACGAAACGTACCGCTGGTCCCGCTATCCGGGCGATCCTCAGTATTATGCGAGATACTGGATGCAGACGCTTCGGTATCTCAGTCGTTCGAAGCTGCGGGCGCCGAATCAGGTCGCCGAAATAACAACCGACAGGCAGCAATATCGCTGCGGTGACCCGGTGCGGGTGCGCGTGCGGTTTCTTGACGACCGGAGATCACCGCAAAGCGATGACGGCGTCGTGGTGATCGTCCAGCAGGGCGGCGGGCGTCAGCAGCAATTGACGCTGCAGCGGGATCCCATTCGCCGGGAGCTGTTTGAGGGCACGCTCACCGGATTGCTCGACGGCCAATACCGAGTCTGGCTCGCGGCCGCGGATCAGAGTTCGGCTCGCCAGTTCACGGTCGCCGCACCGCCCGGGGAACAGGCCCGCATCGCCATGGATTCGGCCGATCTGCTCAAGGCCGCCGAGACGTCGCAGGGACAGTTCGCGACGATTCGCGACGCATCGCGTCTTTTCTCGCAACTGCCTCCCGGCCGCCGAGTGACGATCGAATCTCTTCCCCCTCAGCCGCTGTGGAACTCCTCCCTCGTGGCTGCGGCCTTCGTGGTGCTGGTGAGCCTCGAGTGGCTCCTGCGGAAAAGAAAAGGGATGCTGTAGACTGAAAAGACGGGATGCTGGAAGTGGATCAAGGCCGGAAAGGCCCGTGAAGTCGACTCCCGGAGCGAATGCCGGGCGAGGACCAGCGGGTTCGCGGCCACCCGAGCTGCGTTACCCATAACGAAACCATCGCTTATTTGCCAACGATGTCGCATCCGCTGCTTGAACGAGTGCGATCGGTGAAACGCCGTGCCCGGCGTCTGGTCCGGCTGTACGCGATGCTGTTCTTCCTGGCGATCTTCCTGGCCTGCGCCCTGGTTGCGGGTTCGGCGGACTATGTGCTCCGCTATCAGGATCACGTCGGGCGCATCGCGGCGACGGTGTCGCTTGCTCTCGTGGCGGCGTATGCGTTTGTGAGGCTGGTGTATCCGGCAGCGCGGTTCCGTGCCAGCGACGTAAGGGCGGCGCAACAGATCGAGCGTTGCTTTCCGCAATTGTCTGATCGGCTGTCCACAGCCGTCGCATTTCTTGAGGAGCACGCTTCCGATCCGGGGACCGGTTCAAAAACCCTGCGCGAAGCGGCGATTCTCGACGCCAGCCGGCACGTCGCAGCCCTCGAGTTGGAGCACTGTCTCGACACGCGGCCCGCGTGGCGTGCCGTCGCCGCGCTGGCTGTCGTCCTCGCGGGTGTGGTTACGGCCTTCACTGCGGATACCGGAGCTTCGGTGATCGCCGCACGCAGGCTGTTGCTTCCATGGGGAGGCGACGTCTGGCCTCGGCGCAACTCGCTCGTCTGGCAGAAGCAACCGCGTCGCCTCGCGCTCGGCGCCGACTTTGAATGCGCACTGACCGATCGCGACGGCCGCCTGCCCGATTCCGTCACGTTTTATTGGAGCGATGACGAGGAAGGGCAGCCGCTGCAGCACGATCTCATGGAAATCAGGGACGGCATCGCGTACGCCCGCTTGAAGAACGTCAGCCGTTCGCTCCGCTATCGCGCTGCCGGAGGCGACGACGACACGATGCCGTGGACTCACCTCGACGTGGTCGAGCCGGCGCGGGTGTCCGACTTCTCGGTCCAGTTGTTTCCGCCCGACTACATGCAGTTGCCGTCCACGATGTCCCAGCGCCACATTCGTGCTTGGGCGGGCACCCGCATCGCGGTGACCGGGCAACTCGACAAGCCCGTGCGTGGCGTTACGCTCGTGGCGAAATGTGCGGGCAGCGTGGTGCGGCACGCGGCCGCCATGGATCGCGGCGGCAGGCGATTCACGCTGTCGGCCAATTCTCGCGATCCATGGGTCGTCCAGGAATCCGGCACGTACTGGCTCGAACTGCGCGATGCGACGGGCTTTACTACCGATGACCTGACCGGCTCGGAATTGCGGGTCCAGAAGGATGCGCCGCCGACGATTTCGCTTGCCGCTCCGACTGCCGGGGCCTGTTTCACGTCGAAATCGCTCGTTTCGATCAGCGCGGTCGCGAAAGACGACCTCGGGATTCTCAGCGTGGAGCTCGAATCAGGCGGCACTCGAAGAGAGCTTTACCATGCTGCCGCGGTTGCCCCCGCGACAGCCAACCGCGCGCTTCCCGCCTCGACAGGCGAGACCCGCGTGGTGCAGTACGATTGGGATCTGGCTGAATTGAAAGGGCTCGGGCCGGGCGACGTGGTGGAGTTCCGCCTAATTACGAGTGATCGCCGTCCGCAAACCGGCGCGACCGACCCGGTGCGGCTGAATATCATCTCGCCCGATGAACTGGAATCTCGCATCGACCAGCGCCAGTCGAATCTGAGCCAGCGGGTGCGGGAAGCACTGGCCGCGCAGCAGACGACGCGCGATCAGACTCAGGCCTGGGAAGATCGCGTAAAGAAAGCCGGAAGCCTTCGGCGCGAAGATGTCGAGGCACTGCAATCGGCCGAGTTGGGGCAGCGTCGCGTGCAGCAGATCCTCAATGGACCGCGGGACGGGGCGGTCGCGCTCGTCGATTTCCTTGCCGAGGAACTCAAGAGCAATCGCGTCGATCGGCCCGAATTGACCCTGCAACTCGACCGTTTAAGAACCGCGATCCAGCAGATCAACGATGAACTGCTCACGAAGATCCAGTTCGAACTGGCCCGCGTGCTCAAGGAATCGAAGGCCGCAATCGACGCAGCGCCGGGTGGGGCTGGATCGGCTTCGCCGCCGGGTGTCGCGACAATTCCGTTCAGCGCCGCGTTGAACGCCGCCGTGACCGCCGTGGGTTCGCTGCAGGCAGACGTGATCAACCGCCTCGAGGAGATTCTGGATTCGCTGACCGAATGGGAGGACAACCGGCGACTGGCCCAGGACGTCGCGGCAATTCGGCAGAAACAGGAGAGAATTGCCGGCGAAACTCAGTCGCTGACGACGACCGGTCAGGATCTGGCTTCGCTTCCCGCCGCGTCCCGCGGCGAATTGAAACGTCTGTCGCAGCGGCAGCTCGACCTGGCTCGCGAACTGGATCGGCTGCAAGGCCGGCTGACGAGCGGACTCGCCGGCAAACCGGGGGCCGGCGCGGATACTGCGACTGTGCAGGAAGCACTCGATACGATGCGGCGGCTGAAACTGAGCGGCCAGATGCGACAGGGTGCCCAGGATGTCGACGCGAACCGAATCGGCCAGGCGGTCCAGCTTCAGCAGGCCGTGCTGCAGGGCCTTACGGAGTTGCTCGATGTGCTCGCCCGGCGACCGGACAACGACCCGGAACGAGTGGCTCGCGAGCTGGCCGATGCCGGCTCGAAGCTCGATTCGCTGCTGGAGCGGCAGCAGGCTTTGCTGGAAGAAATGGGCCGCGTCCGGCCGTTGTCCGACGACGCCGAGCGGGCCAGGCAGCTGAGCCAGGTTGCGGAAACGCAGCGCAGCGCGGCCACGGACGCAACTGCCGTTGCGCCCCAGTTGGAGAAGCTCCAGGCCGCCGAAGCAGCCAGATCGACCGCGCAGGCGGGCAGTTCCATGGAACAGGCTGCCTCGGCCGCAGCGGAATCAGACCTCGATCGGGCCGAAGAACAGGCCCGTCAGGCTCTCGCGCAGTTGCAGTCGGCGCGAAGCCAGTTGGCGGAAAAACAGGCCGTATCGCAGCAGTCCGCCGCCGCCGAACGGCTCCAGCAACTGCGGCAGTCGTTGGCCGATTGGTACGCCCGCCAACAATCCCTGGCGGAGAAGACCAAATCCTCGTCTGCGACGGCGGACGAAGCCGCATGGCAGGACCTCGCCGGCAAACAGCGTTCGCTCGGCGAAGAACTTGCGCCGTCGGCTGCCGATCAGCGCGTTCCCGCTTCGTTCCGATTGGGCATTGAACAAGCGGTTCGCACGATGCTGAATGCGGGCCAGCAGTTGTCCGCGGGCGTGCGCGGCGCGTCGGTCGAGCAACTGCAGGACGAGGCGCTGCGCATGCTGCAGAGGCTGCAGGATAGTTTCGCCGAACCGAAGCCTGCCTCGGAATCCCAGACGTCGAGTCCAGGGAATACGCCTCCCGATGAGGCTCGTGCCCGGATTACTCTGGCAGAACTCGTGCTGCTGCATTCCCTGCAGCAGGAGATCAATCAGCGAACGGCATTGCTCGCCGCCGGTACAACGCCCGATCAGCCGATGACTCCGGAGCGGCAGAAAGCGTACGATGAGCTGGCCGCCGATCAGGCGCGCCTGGTGGAAGTGATCGAATCAGTTCTGGCGGCCGATGCGCTGAAGCCGGACGATAACGCGAAACCGCCGACCGTATCGCCGGACAGCGAATTGGATAAGGCACTCGAGGATGCGGGAGTCCCCGGTTTCACGGGGCGTTGATGTAGGGTGTTGTGAGGCTCGCTTCGTAAGGACGAGGTTGTATCGGGGCAGAAGCGTGTTCGAACCAGGGTTGAAATGATGATTCATTCGACGCGGATCGCTGGTCTTGCTCTTCTCGCGTTCGTTCTGTGCGCGGCTGCCATGGGCATGGGGAACGAACCGCCGCCGGCCCCCGCGCCGCCTTCCGAGGAGCCGGCAGAAAAGCCCGCCGTCCCCGCGGGCGAATCCGCGGCGGCTCCAGCCGGCGAGGACGCGGGTAGACCCCAGAGCGATGTCGAGCAACTCGCGCAGATTGCGCGGGCCATGCGGATATCCGAATCTCTGATTCGAAATCAGAAAACGGCTGAGGAAACCCAGAGGGTTCAGGCCGATATCGTGGGTGGCCTGTCGAAACTGATCGACAAGTATCAGGGACAGGGCGGGGATGAACAGCGAAAACAACCGTCGGGCACGGCTCCGTCAAACACGAGCGGAAATGCCACGGCGGCGGGAGAGACGGGCAACGCCTCCCCGCGAGGAACGCAGAAGGACGGCACGGGCAAGGTGGAACCGCCGGCAACCGCCAAGGACCTCGTATCGGAGGTCTGGGGCAGATTGCCCGAGGTGCTGCAGCGGCAGATTCAAAGTCCGCTGCGCGAGCAGTTCCTTCCGGGCTATGAGAAGCTGATCAGCGATTACTACAAGCGTCTTGCGGAAGACCAGCAGCGATGAACCCTGGCGAAACTGAACGAGTGCTTTCCCGGCGGCGTTTTCTGCAACGCTGCGCCGTCGGAATTTGCCTGCTGCCGGCGTGCGCCCGACCCGCCGCGGCCGCCGATCAGCCGGCCAGGCCGGGCGAGTTGCTGTACAACGCGAAAGCACGTGAGGCCGTGCAGAAAGCACTCGCTTATCTGGCCAGCCGCCAGAACGAAGACGGGTCCTTCGGCACGGGCACCTACAGCCGAAATGCCGCAGTGATCGGACTGTGCGGCATGGCCTTCCTTGCCGATGGAGACGTGCCGGGCCGCGGTCGTTACGGCCGGCATGTCGCACGATGCCTGGATTTTCTTCTGGCCCATACTGCGGAAAACGGATTTGTATCCGCCGCCGAGGGCGCCAGCCGCGGCCCGATGTATGACCACGGATTCGCCACGCTGTTTCTGTCCGAAGTTTATGGCATGGCACCGACCAAAGACGTGCGAGATCCTCTGTCGCGGGCGGTGCGGTTGATCATTGACACTCAGAATTCGGAGGGAGGCTGGCGCTACGAGCCTCGTCGGCACGAAGCCGATATTTCAGTCACGGTCTGCCAGGTGATGGCATTGCGGGCTGCGCACAACACGGGCATGTTTGTGCCCAACACCGTCATCGATCGTGCCGTCGAATATGTCAAGAAATGTCAGAATGCCGACGGGGGCTTCATGTACCAGGCTGGCCAACCGCCCATGGAGAGCCTGTTTCCACGCTCCGCCGCCGCGATCGTCGCACTCTATAGCGCCGGCATCTATGAAGGCGAGGAAATTCGCAAAGGGCTCGATTACCTGATGCGCAATCCGCCGCGCCGCAATGTCCAGGGCGAACAGAGCTACTACATGTACGGCCACTACTATGCAGTTCAGGCGATGTGGCATGCGGGCGGCAAGTTCTGGCAGACCTGGTATCCCGCCATTCGTGATTCGCTGCTCGCTGAACAACGGGCCGATGGATCTTGGTTCGACACAATCTCGCCCGAATATGGCACGGCGATGGCTACTCTCGTCCTGCACATGCCGTCGAATTACCTTCCTATTTTTCAGCGATGAAGTTCATTCAGTCACATTTGGCTGCAAGGCAGAAACGGAAAGGCAAAGGTCAGGTTCAGAACATGCGATTGCCGTGTCTTCCGTTGATCCCGGAACCTGCAGAGAAGCGTCGCCGCCCGATGCGGTGTGCGGCCTTGACGCTGATTCTGGCCGCCGGTTACGCGCTGGCCGCCGGATATGCGACGACTGCCATCGCGATCGCTTCGGAGGGCGATACTGCGGTCGTGCGGATGGGAGAGACCTTTCAGGCTTCGTTCGCCGGTCTGGGGCCGGATTGGGAACTGCAATTGAATACGCGGAGCGAGTCCCGTGCGGTACCGGCAAAGGACCTCGTCGTTTGGGGGCATTGGCGCGACCAGGCCGAAGAACCACTCTGCCTGGTTGGAAACGACAGTCTGCTCGTCGCCACGCTGATGAGCGTGGGCGACCGCGACATATCCGTCGAGTCGCGACTGTGGCGACGAGTGGCGATTCCACGGGGCTTCGTGCGAGGCATCGTGTTTCAACCGCCCTTGGATCCGGCGCAGCGAGATCGACTGCTCCAGCGCATCTGGTCGTTCCAGCTTCCGCAGGATCGCATCTGGCTGGCCAACGGCGATGAATTGACGGGCCGCGTTCTGCCGAGCGTTGAGAAGAGCGGCGCGAATCTCTTCGGCGTGCCGGCGATACAGTTCCAACTGCCCGGCGGAGCACCGCTGCTGACGATCGAAACTGCCAACACAGTTGCCATCGCCTTCGGCAAGGACGTCGAACCGGCAGCGGCTTCCAGTCCGGTCTCCGCCTACGTTGCTTTGCGTGAAGGCAGTTGCGTTCGCGCGGCCACGGCGAGTATCGGGGAGGCGGACGCAACATTGGAGCTGGGACGCGGCGTCACGCTGTCCGCGGCAAAGGGTGCTTTCCAGCAGCAGATAACCATGGTTCAGCCGCTGCACCCGCAGGTCGTGTACCTGTCGGATCTTGAGCCGGTCAGTTACAAGCATGTGCCTTTTCTCGACATGACCTGGCCGTTGGCACGCGACCGGAGTGCCTCCGGGGGACTGCTGCGCGAGAACGGCAACGTCTATCGCAAGGGACTGTCATTTCACAGCACAGCGCGAGCCGTCTACAGCGTGCCGCCCGGCTTCAGGGCTCTGGAAGCCGAACTGGCGGTCGATGAATCCGCCGGTCGCCTGGGCAACGTGATCTTCCGGGTCTTCGAAGAAGTTGCTGCCGAGCGGGCGAGTTCGCGGACATGGAAGCTCGCTTACGAAAGTCCCGCCGTGCAGGGGAACGCCGTGCCGCTTTCGATTTCGTTGACGGTCGATGGGGCACAACGCATCGCTCTCGTCGTTGACGCCGCCGACCAGGGGGACGTCATGGATCGCGCCAACTGGCTGAATGCGCGATTCGTGAAGTGAGTTCTCAGAGTCTGGAGTCTGGAGTCTGGAGTCTG
>CAIPEB010000400.1 GCA_903863885.1 uncultured Planctomycetaceae bacterium
CAGACTCCAGACTCCAGACTCCAGACTCCAGACTCCAGACTCCAGACTCCAGACTCTCTCACCCGAATGTCGAGTTCTCCCCAATCATCTTCCGTTCCCGCGTTTCGCGCGACGCTGTCCGAGTGCCGGCAGTTGTATGGCAGTGCCGGCCGCGAGATCGCCGACCAGTTTCCGGAACTGATTCTTGGCGGTTCGCCGCGCGAGTTTGTCGAGATGATGGAAGAACTTCACAAAGCGCTGCTGGTGAAGATCTATACCCGCGTAGCGCAGGCTGACCGCCGATTGCTGCCGGCGCAACTTGAACTGGCGACGATCCTCTTCGAGCATCTCTGGCAGGAACGTCTCGAGGGCGACAAACTGACCACCATGCTGCGCAGCGTCTCGCATCAGGTCGAGGGAATGACTCTCTACAGCCTCGTGAGGCCGTTCGACCAGATCGCGCCGCTGCGGAATCGCGTGGCCTCTCTGGTGACGATCATCATGCGGCTGGCGAATCTCGTGGCCAAGGCCGACGGGACAGTCACCCCGAACGAAGCGAGCTGCCTGCGCGCCATCCAGAACGAACTTGAAACGAATCTGGTGCGAATTCCCTTCGACGAGTCCGGACACCACGAGGAAGCCCGCAATGCGGGAGTTGAAGCAGTGCGCAGCGCGCGCCGGGAATCGACGTCGCTCAAGGCGGACTCGTCCGCCGGAGAAACACTGCAGGCCGGCAGCCAATCTCAACAGACCGCCCAGCAGCAGGCCGGCCAGCCGGATCCCGCGCAATTGCTCGCCCAGGCCAAAGCGCAGCTTGAGTCGTTAATTGGCCTGAGTTCGGTCAAGAAGGAAATCGACACGCTGACGAACTTCCTCAAGCTGCAGCGGCACCGCGCTCAGGCGGGTCTTCCCGCAACGAAACTGAGCCTGCACATGGTGTTCGCGGGCAATCCGGGGACCGGAAAGACGACGGTGGCCAGGATCATCGGTCAGATTTTCCGCGGACTGGGAATCCTCGAGAAAGGGCATCTCGTCGAAACGGATCGTTCGGGACTCGTTGCCGAATACGTCGGCCAGACTTCGCCCAAGACCAACAAGATCGTCGACCAGGCCATCGACGGAGTGCTGTTCATCGACGAGGCGTATTCGCTGGTGGGAGAAGGAAGCGAAGACGCATTCGGACGCGAGGCGTTGCAGACGCTCCTCAAGCGAATGGAGGACGACCGCGACCGGTTGGTCGTGGTGATGGCCGGCTACCCGCAACCGATGGAACGATTGCTTCAGGTGAACCCCGGCCTGTCGTCGCGATTCAACAACCGGCTGCAATTCGAGGACTACAGCGTCGTCGACTTATGCAGAATTTTCGAGATCATGTGCCGGCAGAACCACTATGAACTCACCCCCGCTGTTCGCACCCGCCTGATTCTCGGCTTCGAGCAGCTTCATGCGAGTCGTGACGAGCGGTTCGGAAACGGCCGCGCGGTCCGCAACACATTTGAAGGAGCCATCCGGCGGCTGGCCAACCGCGTCGCGGATATCGTACCCATCACCACCGAACTGCTCACCCGACTCGATCCAAGCGACCTGGACTTCGAGGCATTGCCCGACGGCGAGTCGGCGGACGAGATGCTTCAGCGGCGGTTTCGCGTTCTCTGTCCGTCGTGCAGTCAGCCCGCGCGGGTGCGAGGCGAATACCTCGGCTGCCGCGTGCAGTGCAACGCCTGCCAGCATGCGTTTGTCGCCGAATGGGGCGAACCCGTGTGAGTGCCGTTTAATGATCCAGCTGGGCAGGACGCCACGGATGTTCACGGATGAAACACGGAATAGAGATGCAATCATCCGTGAAAATCCGTGTCAGTTCGTGGCCTCTTGACTCCCCGCACCCGGAGCTACGTCGATGATCAGAAACATGGTCTATGCGATCGCGCTGATGTCGTTGATTCATGGCACGGCCAAGGCTGCGGATCGGCCGAACGTGTTGTTTATTCTGACCGATGACCAGCGATGGGACGCCGTCAGTCTCAATTCCAAATCGGTCATCGCCACACCGAATATCGACCGATTGGGCCGCGAGGGAATCTACTTCCCCAACCACTTCTGCACGACTTCGCTCTGTTCGCCCAGCCGCGCATCGATTCTCAGCGGCCTGTATGCGCATGCGCACGGCGTCTCAAACAACTTCACCGAGTATCCTCACGACATGCCGACGTGGCCGGGAGCCTTGCACGCAGCGGGCTACGAGACGGCCTACATCGGCAAGTACCACATGGGCGAGGACAATGATGACGTGCGGGGCGGCTTCGACTATTTCGTAACCCATCGCGGGCAGGGCAAGTATTTCGACACGGAGTTCCGCTTTCACGGAGGCGAGCGCAAGGTCGTAAAAGGCTACTACACGACCGTGGTTACCGAGATGGCCGAAAAGTGGCTCGGTCAGCGCGATGGCTCAAAACCATGGGCGCTGATCCTCGGCCACAAGGCACCGCACAGTTTCTACACGCCCGAAACGAAGTACGAGCATGCGTTCGACCACGTCAACGTTCCTTATCCGGCCAGTGCCTTTCAGATTGCGGGAAACGACGCCTGGTATCAGCAGCGACTCGACACGTGGCACGGCATCTACGGACCACTGTTTGATTTTCGCAAGAACTGGCCCGACCGGACTGCCGAAGGCGTTCGCGATTTTGCGGCGATGACCCGCGGTTACTGGGGAACCATTCTGTCCGTGGATGACAGTGTCGGCCGGCTGTACCAGCTCCTGCGGGACAAGAACCAACTGGACAATACGCTCATCATCTTCACTTCCGACAACGGACTGCTGAACGGCGAACACGGCATGATCGACAAGCGCACAGCTCACGAACCGAGCATCCGAGTCCCGCTGGTCGCACGTTGTCCGCGTCTGACCGCCCCCGAAAATCCGCGAACCGTCGCAGCGATGACGCTGACGGTGGATTTTGCCGCGAGCATTCTCGACATCTGCGGAGCAGCGCCGCTCGCCAGAACGCACGGGCGCTCGTGGAAGAAACTGGCCATGGGCCAGGACGACAAGGACTGGCGTCAGAGTTTTCTGTACCACTACAACTACGAGAAGCAGTTCCCCTACACGCCTAACGTCCGGGCAGTGCGCACTGCGGAATGGAAATTCGTGCGATATCCGCATGGAGACGGCGGTCCCGACCGCCACAAGCCCGATCTGTTCCACATCGCGACCGACGCCGATGAGGTTCGCAATCTGGCCGGCGATCCGGGTTGCGCGGAAGTCCAATCGCGGATGCAGGCGGAACTCGAGAGGCTGCTCGCCGAGACGGGCGCGATTCCCGACACGATGCCGATCGACGAAGGCGTGAAGCAGGAACTGCCGGCGGCCAAGATCCGTTAGCCCGAGCGAGAGAATTAACTCATTCTTTCGCCCTGCCTAATGTCCGATGAACGCCTCAGAACACCGGCATAACCAATGGCACACTGCGCACCCGCACGTGTTTCAACGCGTGCTCTTTCCCCGCACATCGATGAATACGGCCCCCAGGATCACGAGGCCGTTGACGATGTACTGCAGGGAAAAATGGACGCCTGCCTGATTGAGGCCTTTCGACAGAATACCGATGATGACCGCGCCGAGCAGTGTTCCGACCATCGTGCCGCGTCCGCCGGTAAAACTGGTTCCGCCTACGACCGCCGCGGCGATTGCATTCAACTCGAAACCGACTCCCGATCCCGGCTCGGCTGAATACAGTTGGGACGTATGGATCATGCCGGCGACCCCCGTCAGCACGGAGCAAATCGTATAGACGATAACCTCGACCCGCACCAGCGGAATGCCCGTGAAGCGGGCCGCCTCGCGATTTCCGCCCATCGCATAGATGTACTGTCCCAATCGGGTCTGGTGCAGCAGCACGACCATCGCCGCGAAAATCACGAGCATGATGAGCACGGGGATGGGCACCTTGCCCCACAGCCGCCCGTTCCCGATTTCGAGGAAGATCGTCTGGAACTCCGGGATATGCATGGGCCGGCCTTCGTTGTACCGCAGCGCGCAGCCGCGCGCCACGAGCATCGTGGCCAGCGTGATGATGAAAGGCGGCATGCGGGTCGTCGCCGCGCTCAAGCCGTGAAACAGGCCGAATACGAGCGAGACCCCCAGACCGGCCGCGATCGAAAGTGAGAGCCACGCAACGCTCTGTGATTCGCCCCCCTGCACCGTCAACACGAACACCGTGGTCGTGCCGACCAGCGCCAAGAGAGCGCCCACCGACAGATCGATGCCGCCGATCAGAATGGCGAGCGTCATGCCGAAGGCCATGATGGCGTTGACCGAGATCTGCTGCGCCAGATCCAGCAGGTTCTCCGTGTTCAGGAAGCCGGGAACTCGCCACCAGAACAGCAGCAGCAGCACCAGCGTCGCGCCCAACAGCGGCACCATCCGTTTCAAACTTTTCATTCTGCGCCGGCTCCCGTCAACAACCGCATGATTACTTCGAGACTCGTCTGTTCGGAGGAAAGCGTCTTCAAGATCGTCCCGTCGCGATAAACGGCGACGCGGTGAGACATCTGGATCACCTCGTCGAGGTCAGACGAAATGAGGATGATCGCCATGCCGGCCTCAGCCAGCTCGCCGATGATGCGGAACATCTCTTCGCGGGCACCGACATCGACGCCGCGCGTCGGCTCGTCGAGCACCAGGATTTTGGGCGGCCGGTGCATCCAGCGACCGACCAGGGCCTTTTGCTGATTGCCGCCGGACAGGCTGTCGATGGGCAGCGTCGCGTCGGAAACGCGAATGCGAAAGCGATCAATTGCACTTCGCACGATCGCGTCCCGCGCGGCGAGATTCGGAACCGGCCCCCAGATCCACTCCCGCACCCAGGGAAGAGCGATGTTGAATTCTGTGGTCTGGGCTACCACCAGTCCCTGCGCCTTGCGATCCTCCGGCACGAGCACGAGCCCCGCGGACAGTGCCTGACTCGGTCGGTGGATCTTCACCGCCCGTCCGTCAATCCGGATTTCGCCGCGGTCCACGCGGTCGATCCCAAACAGCGCACGTCCCAGTTCGCTGCGTCCGGAACCCACCAGCCCCGCGATGCCCAGCACTTCGCCGTAGCGAACCTCGAACGAGACATCGTGAACGTGCCTGTTGGAGAGATTGTGCACTTCAATCGCGACGTCGCCCGGCTCGCCCCGCCGGAAATGCGAGTAGTCCATCACGTCGCGGCCGACCATCCACTTCACGAGTTCCCGCGTATTGACCTGCCCGGCCCGTCGCGTGCCGATCGACTTTCCGTCGCGAAGTACCGTGATGCGATCGGCCAACTGCATGATCTCTTCGAGACGATGCGAGATGTAGATGATGCCGACGCCCTGCGAGCGCAATCGCTTGAGCGTCACGAACAGCTCCGTCGTTTCAGCGTCCGACAACGACGATGTGGGTTCGTCCAAAACCAGGATCTGGGCCTGGCAGGAAAGCGCTCGTGCAATCTCGACAAGTTGCTGCCGCGCGACGCTCAGCCTGGCCACAGTCTGCCAGACATCGGCAATCTCCGCCATTCCCAGCGATTTGACCAAATGCGCTGCGTCGTCGTGCAATTTGCGCCGGGCCAGCAGCCCGAACTGCGTCGGCTCGCGTCCGAGAAAGATGTTTTCGGCCACGGTGAGATTGGGAGCCAGGGACAATTCCTGGTGGATCAACCGGATGCCGAGACGGTTGGCATCCGAGACTCCGCGAATATCGGCATTCCGGCCCCGGATCGACATCGATCCCGCGTCCGGCGAATGAATGCCGCCCAGGATCTTGATCAGCGTGGACTTGCCTGCGCCGTTTTCACCCAACAGCGCGTGAATCTCGCCTTCGCGCAGATCGAAGTCCACGTGGTCCAGAGCGCAGACACCTCCGAACCGCTTGGTGACTCCGTGCAAGGCGAGCAACGGTGGCGGCAGGAACTCGGCAACCGCCATGCCGTCACTCCTGCTTCAAGTACGCGTCGGCGTTCTCGGCAGTGATCAACTCGACCCGCACCGGAATGTCCTTGTCGACCGGCTTGCCTTCCAGGTGTTCATACAGCTTTTCTGCGGCAATTCGCCCGATTTCCTTCGGGAATTGGGCCGACGTTGAACGAATCTTCCCCGCTTTGACGGCGGTCACGCCTTCCTTGGAACCATCGACCGTGACGACGGTTATCTGGCCCAGTTTGCCCGCGGATTCAATCGCGGATACGGCCCCCAGAGCACTGGGATCGTTGATGGGGAACACGGCATCGAGATCCGGGAACCGGCCGAGCAGGTCTCGCATGACCGGGCGAGCGCCTTCGGTCGTGCCCTTCCCTTCCTGGGTATCAAGCAGCTTCATCTCGGGGAATTTCTTCATCTCCTCCTGGAACCCGGCCACTCGATCGATGCAGGCCTTGTTCACCGACAGATGAAGAATCACGACTTTGGCTTTCGGCTTCACCTTGCCGAGCGCGCGGCACGCGAGCCGACCGGCCTCGACGTTGTCCGAGGCCACCGTGCACAACACCAGATCCTGATCTTTGGCCGGAGCGTCGACGATGATGACGGGCACTTTCGCGTTCTTGGCCTTCACCAGGCTGCCCTTGACACCCTCCCAGTTCACGGGATTCAAGAAGACACCGATGGGTTGCTGCAGGACGAGGTCCGACACGTCGTTCAATTGCTTCATACTGACGAACTGGGCGTCCAGCGTCGTCAGATGGTCGCCGTGCTTCTCCAAAACGCCCAGAGGCACCAGGCAGGTCTGCTGGGCACGGGCAACGGCGCGCGGCCAGTCGCGCGCCGTAAGCTCTTCCCATTTCACGGGCAACGGCGCGGCGGTGCCCGTGCGCGGCTTACGGG
>CAIPEB010000401.1 GCA_903863885.1 uncultured Planctomycetaceae bacterium
CCAGACTCCAGACTCCAGACTCCAGACTCCAGACTCCAGACTCCAGACTCCAGACTCCGGACTCCGGACTCCAGACTCCAGACTCCAGACTCCAGACTCCGGACTACGGACTCCAGACTCCAGACTGCCGTCTGCTTGCACTCGGACAAAAAACGTCAATTCGATCTTGGCGTGCGCGATCGATCGAGATACTCTACCCCCCCCCGCCGATCCAGACGCACGGAGTGCGCGATCGGCGGGCAGGTCCCCGTTGAGCAGGATTTCCGGCTGGCGAATTGCTGTCCTTGTGCGGCGTAAAGGAGTCTTCGATGAGGCGATTAGCCACAACGGTTGCAGCTCTGATTCTGCTGGTCGGCTGTAATTCGCCTGCGCCGTCGTTCAATCTTATGGCGCCGTATGGCGGAACTCGGGTACCTCCGCCCGGAACAGGCAGTTTTGCGAGGCCGGACAGCTATTATCAGCCCTCGCCCAAGTCGGGGCTTTCGTGGGAGAGCGCATCCGGACAGTTTGCCTCGGCAAAATCCCCCGCGGCAGCCCCGGCTCAACAGACCCTGGCGGCCGCTCCGAAAGCCGGATCGACTGCGGGTGGATCCTCGGGATCAGTGCGGCTCGTGTCAATGAACGAAGCTGGACTGAAGCCGGCACCATCCACGGCTCAACCGGTCAGTTCCTTGGGGGCCGACTCGTCATCTCCGATCCGCATCGTCGAGGCGCCGACGGCGAAGACTTCGGCCAGTCCGACGTTGAAAGGGATGACCGTGAATGATGCCACAACAGCGGTCGCCCCGACGGTCTCTCCGCCGCCGGGCAGCATTCAGCCGCAGGGGAGCACAAGAGACTTGTCTCAGTACCCGCAGTCCGCGACTCCCTCGGCACCGGTTCGCACGGTGTCGCCTCCGCTTGCTCCGGCGTCGAACTCGGGCTCCAATTCCGCGAGTTGGAAGACCCGCGACGACCAGCCGCCTGCCATGGCCGTGGTCGGCAGCTGACGGTTCGCAGGCCCTGGCACCTGGAACTCGCTCGAGTGCAGTGCCGAACTTCAGACCAGCCGAGGCGCGTGAGGTAGAGCGTGCAAATGTCCTTGGCCAGTCTCGGGTCGCTCTCTTCGCTGCTCGCTCGTTTTCCGCTGCGGATTCCGGGCGTCCGGAAACCGGGTCTCATGGCGCGAATCGGCGGGCTGGGTGGCGAACTGAGACTTCTTACGCGCGATGAACTGCGTCGCCGCAGTCTGTCGCTGCGATACCGCGCTCTCAGCGGAGAGGCTTCAGACCGGATTTTGCCGGAGGCCTTTGCGCTGGTGAGCGAGGCGGCTGACCGGGCGATCGGCACGCGGCCGGATGACGTCCAGTTGCTCGGCGCTATCGCCATGCATCAGGGCTGCATCGCGGAAATGCAGTCGGGCGAAGGAAAGACGCTCGCAGCCACGATGCCGCTGTTTCTTGCGGCGATCGAAGGACACGGAGCCCACCTGGCCACGGCCAACGACTACCTCGCCGCCCGCGACGCGGACTTGATTCGCCCCGTCTTCGATCTGTTGGGGCTGCGTGTCGGGGCCATTCAGGCGTCCAGTTCCCGCGCCGAGCGAAGGCGCGCGTACGCCTGTGATGTGACCTGCGCCGCAGCTCGCGAACTCGGCTCCGATTTCCTTCGAGACCGATTGCTCGGCGGAAACTCCTGCGGGCGGGACAATGCGTTCTCGTTGACGTTCCCCGGAAAGCCGCAGGCGGCCCATGCAGCGCCCGTGCAGCGGGAACTGCATTTCGCGCTGGTGGATGAAGCCGACTGCGTGCTGATTGACGAGCCCAGCCCGCCATGGATTGTCACTTCGCTGCCCGGCGGTTCCGCATCGCGGGCGGAAGCGACGTTTCGATGGGCGGCTGAGGTGGCCGCGGAATTGGCCGAACAGACGGATTTCCGGCACGACGCAGAAAGCAGTGAATTGAGTCTGTTGCCGCGCGGGCGGCGCAAAGTGCGAGAGCGCAGCAAACCCGAGGAGGTCTGCGATCTTCCGGAAATCGAGCTGCACGATCATGTCGAGCGGGCTCTGAGAGCGCTCCGCGATTTCACACGCGACCGTCACTACGTGGTCCGCGACGGCGCAGCGATCCTTGTGGATGAACTCACCGGCCGTCTTGCGCCGGGACGCCGCTGGCGGGATGGACTGCATCAGGCGATCGAGGCCAAGGAAAAGCTGGCGATCAGCGTCGGGACGGCGGAATCGGCACGCATCCATCCGCAGGACTTCTTTCGGAGATACACGAAGCTCACCGGAATGTCCGGGACGGCGATCGAAGCTCGCCGCGAATTCCGGAGTGTTTTTGGTTTGGCCGTTCGCGTCATTCCCTCGAACCGGACGTCGCGCCGAGTGAGCCTGCCCGACCGGGTGTTCTTGACGGCTTCGGACAAATGGGACGCGGTCGTGGCCGAGGTCATGATGATGCATCAAGCGGGCCGTCCCGTACTGATCGGGACCCGTTCGATCGACCGTTCGGAAGAACTGTCGCGGCATTTGAAGGCTGCAGGGATCGAGCACGCCGTGCTCAATGCCCTCCGGCCCGCGGAAGAGGCGGCAATCGCCGCGCAGGCGGGCCAGCGCGGCCGGGTGACCGTGGCGACGAACCTGGCAGGCCGAGGGACCGATATCCGGCTGGCCGACGAAGTCGCTCAGTTGGGCGGGTTGCACGTCATTTGTGCCGAAATGCACGAGTCAGCGCGGAACGACCGCCAACTCGTCGGGCAGTGTGCACGCCATGGAGATCCAGGCTCCTGCCGCCGGTTCGTATCACTTGACGACCAACTGCTCGAGGCGGGCCTGTCGCCCCGTCAGGTCGAGCGGCTGAAAGGCACTCTGGCAGCACGCCCGGAGTTTGCCTCTCGCGTCGGCCGCGCGTTACGTCGTGCTCAGGCACGCGTGGAACGTCGACACTTTCAGCAGAGAAAACTGCTGCGCTTCGTCGAGAACGAACGCCGAAAGATGCAGGCCGAAATGGGGCTTGATCCATTTCTCGACGTCGATGCCGAATGATGCCGAGCGGATCAGTGCGCGACGCGAACGCTCTTCAGTACCGATTGCGTTTCCGGAAACAGGTTCGGTTCCCCGGAGGCTGTCGGCGAGGTTTGCGTGGTCGGTGAATCACCCGTGGACGGTTTGGTTGCAGGGGGTGCAGTGGCCGGCGAGGCTGCCGTCGGCAAACCCGTCGTCGGAGAGGCGGTCGACGAACCTCGGATTGCGGGCGATTCCCTGGGGACTGCTTCGGTGGCCGAAGCCTGACGCACTCCGTCCGCGCTATTCGGCGCGGCCGCCGGTTTCTTTGCGATCAGCGTGGAAATCACAGTCGCGGGGTCGGCCACCGGGCCCATCACGGCCATCGCATAGTCGGTGATCTGTTCGTTGTATCGCAACACGGCGCGTACATAAGCGGTGCGCTGGTCACGCCAGACCGACACGGCGTTAATCAGATCCTCCGCACGCACCTGACCCGATGCGTAGGCCTGGCTGATCTTGTCAACGGCGTCGCCGGCCGCCGCGGCGGATTCCGCCTGACCTTCCGTTGCGGCCAGGGATGCGGGCAGCGTCTTGTGAATGCGCAGGAGTCCAGGCGGGGGTACGCGGCCGGCAAACAGCACATCGAAGTTTGTGCGGTATTTTCCGGTCAGCGGCACTTCCGATGGCCATGGCACCGTGTCGCCCGCCAAGGCAGGCGCTCGTTCGATCAGGTCGTACTGGGCCGAACTGACGGCGAACTGCAGTTCCTGCTGCCGGGCAAACGCAGCCGCCCGCGCGGCGACCAACAAAGCCCGTTCGGGAGGGGACTGTGGATCGGTCGCCTTGGCAAGGACGGCTGCTTCCTCTTCCGCGAAACTGAACTGTACGATTGCCGCAGCCAGACGCCAGTAGGCTTTCACTGCCGGCGTCTGCGAGGCCGTCTCGGTCAGAGAATTCAATGTGTCGAGCAGCGACTTTCGGTCTGCCTGGAATGCGGCCGGATCGGTTGCCTCCATGCCCGATTGCCACAGCGACTCGGCGAGTCCGTCCGCAGCGGAATTTCCTTGAGTTGTCGGAGATCCGGCCGTTGAAGCCGGCGTTTGGAACGTTGGAGGCGGATCGCTCGCGGTCGGACTGGCCGGCGCACCGATCGGCGGTGCGGCCGGCGGCTGGGCGGCATCCGAGAATTGGCCCCCGGTCGGCGCGACCAGCGGAGAAAACGCGGGCGACGACTGGTTCGGAGCAGCCGGAGCCTGAAGCGATGATGGCATTTCCGGCGGAGCAGGAGCCGCAGCGGCCGGAGCGGGCTGCAGCGGTAGGCCTGTCGGCGCGGGTGCCAGCTCGGTTGGGGGGGGTGAAACCTGGCTCAAGAGGACCGTCAAAGTCAAGTGCAGCAGGTTCATGGTCGATCGCCCCTCTCGAAAAATCGCAGTCGTCCGTTACCTTACGATTAACCATACAGTGCCAGTTTCCCTGTCTTGCGTCAATTGGGATTTGCCGCACCTGCAGTCATGCTGTCGCAAGTTCCGCAGTGCTGTCACAAACCAGCCTGGTTGCCGCGCCATCCATTCAGGCCGTTCATGAATCCGGTTTCCCCAGACGATTCCGCACCCATCGCAGGCCGTCGCGGACAGGTGCTGCGCATCGGTCCGCTGGTCATCAGCCCGCCGGTGCTTCAGGCGCCGATGGCCGGATTCACCAACTATGCGTTTCGCCAGGTCGTGCGCGAGTGGGGCGGTGTCGGGCTGCAGGCGACGGAAATGATCAGCGCGCGGAGTTTTACCTGGATGGACGACCGCGATGCCGAGCATCCGGATCGATTGTGGGGCATCCGCGACGAACCGCGTCCGCTGGCCGTCCAGATCTGGGACAACGATCCGGTCACACTGGCGCGAGTCGGGGCGAAGCTGGCACACGAATACGAAGTCAGCGTCGTCGATATCAACTTCGGTTGTCCCGTGCGGCAGGTGAGCGAGAAGGCCCAGAGCGGCTCTTACCTGCTCCGCGACCCGGAACGCATCGGGCAGATCATTCGCCGCGTTGTGGCCGCGTGTGATCCCGTGCCGGTGACCGCGAAGGTCCGGCTCGGCTGCAATCGCAATCAGATCAACGCCCGCGAGGTGGCCCAGAGTATTGAGGAGGCGGGGGCCGCGGCGCTGACTGTGCACGGACGGACGGCCGACCAGTTTTTCAAGGGGACGGCCGATTGGGAGCAGATCGCGTCGCTCAAGCCGGCGCTCCGCAGAATTCCGCTGATCGGCAACGGCGACCTGGACTCGGCGCAGCGTGTGCTTGAAGTGTTCCAGAAGTACGATATCGACGGCGTGATGATTGCTCGGGCCGCCCTCGGGAAGCCCTGGCTGTTTCGTCAGGTTGCTGCGATTCTCCGCGGCGAGCCCGTTCCTCCCGACCCGACGACGGAAGAGGAGCGGGATTGTCTGCTGCGGCATAACGAACTGGTGGTGAACCGTTTCGGCGAGGCGAAGGGAACGATGCTGATGCGGAAATTCGCGTGCTGTTACGCCCAGGGCCGCGCCGGCGCGAGACTGTTTCGCACGCACGTCGCCGGAGTTCGTTCGCAGTCCGAGTTCCGTGAGGTTGTCGAACAGTTCTTCCCCAAATCCCGTTTCGGCTGAACAGCGTACTTCGCGCGGAGCCCTTGCGTCGTGCACAATGACGCAGCGTCGCGCCCGGGGCGGCAGGCCCGCCAGCCAGAGTCGGTGCTGCCGCACCGGGCGATAACCCGCTCCCGTTGGTCGCTGGACTTTATACGAAAAACAAGAGTTCAAACGGTTGATCTCACGGGGCGGTAGGACCGCCAGCCAGAGTCGGTGCTGCCGCACCGGGCGTTAACCCGCTCCCGTTAGTCGCTGGACTCAGCGCGAAAGGCTGTCCTTCTGACGGTAGTGCCATATTGGAGTCGTGCGATGAGCGAAGGAAGAAGTCGTGAGCAATGGGGATCGCGATTGGGCGTGATCCTCGCTGTCGCCGGGTCGGCGGTCGGGTTGGGGAACTTTCTGCGGTTTCCGGGCCAGGCAGCGCAGCATGGCGGCGGAGCGTTCATGCTCCCGTACTTTGTGTCGCTGCTGATCCTGGGCATTCCTCTGTGCTGGGCCGAATGGACGATGGGCCGGTATGGCGGAAATCGCGGCTTCAATTCGGCCCCCGGAGTCTTTTCCGCGATCTGGCCCCACTGGCTGTCCAAATACGTCGGGGCTCTCGCGCTGGTGATTCCGCTGGTCATCTATATGTATTACGTCATGATCGAAGCCTGGTGCGTGACCTATGCCTACTACTACCTCACGGGCGATCTCGTGCCGCACACGGGCGGCGCCATGGACTCGATCATGACGGCGATCGGGACGCAGAGTCCGCACATGTCGGCGCCCGAGGTCACTTCTCAGGCTTTTTCCCGGTTCTTCAACGACTTCGTCGGGATTGCCGAGGACGGCAAGATCTTCAGTGCCGGGAGCCGGCAGTGGATCGTGATCCTGTCCGCGACCTTTCTGGTGAACTTCGTGCTGATCTACCGCGGGCTCGGCAAGGGCATCGAGAAGTTCTGCAATTTCGCGATGCCGCTGATGCTGGTTCTCGGCGTCGTGGTGCTGGTACGCGTTCTGACCCTGGGAACCCCCGACCCGCAGCGACCGGAACAATCCGTTCTCGGGGGATTGGGGTTCATGTGGAATCCGCATGCGAAGGAGCTCCTCAGCGCACAGACCTGGCTCGCGGCTTCCGGGCAGATTTTTTTCAGCCTTTCCGTGGGGTTCGGCATCGTTATCAACTACGCGAGCTACCTGCGGGAAAACGATGACGTCGTGCTCAGCGGTCTGACCTCCAGTTCGATGAACGAGTTTTTCGAAGTCTGTCTCGGCGGCATGATCACGCTGCCGGCGGCGTTTATCTTTCTGGGGGCAGCGGCCGGAAAAATGGGCACGTTCGACCTGGGATTCAAAGCGATTCCCAACGTGTTCGCGCTGATGCCCGCCGGACGCATCTTCGGGTTCTTCTGGTTCTTTATGCTCTTCATCGCCGCGGTCACCAGCAGCATATCCATGCTGCAACCCGTAATTGCGTTCCTTGAAGAAGGGTTCGGTCTCAAGCGGCACGCCTCCGTCGCGTTTCTCGGTCTGGTCTCGGCGATCGGTTGCGGCTACGTCGTCTACTTCTCCAAAGGCCTGGTGGCCCTGGATACCTTTGACTTCTGGGTGGGCAACGTGCTTATTTTCATGCTCGCCTTCTTTCAGTCCGTGCTGTACGGATGGTTATTCGGCATCGAACGGGGCCAGCGCGAGGCGCATCGCGGCGCGCATCTGAGAATTCCCCGTTTCATCCAGTACGTGCTGAAGTACGTCGCGCCGGTTTACCTGCTGGTGATCTTCGTTACGTTCTGCTGGCAGAACCTGCCCAGTCGAAACGTGCCGGCCTTCGAGGTCGAAACGCAGTTGGCACAACGGCCCGAGGCCGGCGCCGTGCCCCAAACGCTGGCGGATGATTTCCAGAAACATGAAGCACCTCTGCCGAACGACTGCCGGCTCGCAGAATCTTCCGACGGGACGGGCTGGAGAATCCACGATGCACAGGGCGTGCTGCTGTACACGATTGCCAGCGGAAAAGGCCGCCTGGCGGTCATGAAACATGTGCCGGGCTATTTTGAGACGATCGGCAACGACCGCGTTGCGTTCATTTCCATTCTGTTCATCACGGTGATTATGTTGTTCCTTTTCGTTCTGGTTCACATCGCCGGAAGAAGGTGGAAGCAAGAAGGGCGAATCGGGCCGGCGAAGGCCGCGGCCCAGCCATGAGGCAACCGACGCAGCGGACGTGATGTGAATGACGGGAGAACCGTGAATGAACTACGATTTGAACCTGGCTGGCTGGGTGATCATGATTGTGTCGGTCGGCGGCGTGCTGACGCTGAGCGGCTTCTGCGCGTTTCGCGTGCTTGTGCTTCCGCCGGTTGAGCGCGAGCATCTCAAAGGGCCGCTCGAGATCGACACTCTGGACACGAAAGACGCGGATTGACCCGCGTGTGGCTGCCGGTTTTGCCCCCCCGTTTTCCCACGCTTCTGCGCCGCCCTGTTTTTTCAAACATCTGGTTGTCAAAAATGTCAGAAGTGCATAAGATGCTACCGTCGTTAAGGGTGGCAGCATGGTTAGTGAGAGAACTGCTGTGGAGAGCGAATTTGTAGCCTCTGATGCGGCGATTCTCGATCTGCTGGTGGAGCATGAGACAGCCAGCGTAACAGAAATCGCTTTGGCGATGGAAGTTACGGCAACTGCTGTTCGCCAGAGGCTCATGCGGCTGATGGCCCAGGGGTTAGTGGCCCGGTCGTCGACGAAGGCAAAACGCGGCCGTCCGAGTCACCGGTACATGTTGACCCCGGAGGGACGTCGCAAAACGGGAGTAAATTTTGCGGACTTGGCGATTGCCATGTGGCGCGAGATTGGCAGCTTGGAGGACGCGGCGGTCCGGCAAGGGCTATTGGATGGAACGTCGCGCCGGCTGGCTCGGATGTACTCGGGCGATGTGCATGGGCAATCTCTGGAGGAGCGGATGCAGTCGCTCGCCGGATTGTTTCATGAGCGGCGGATCCGGTTTTCGGTGGAGGCCGACGGAGCGAGGCGGGGGCCGGTGTTGACCGTGCTTTCCTGTCCGTATCCGGATCTGGCGGAGCAGGATCGCACGGTTTGTTCGGTGGAACGCGAGATGTTTCGGGAGGTCTTGGGAGAGGATGTACAGCTGGACCGCTGCCGGCTGGACGGCGGCCAGTGTTGTCAGTTCGCCCCGTCGCCGTCGGTTGTCGAATAGGGGGCGGTCGATCTCGGGCGGGCAGGCTGATTCGGGTGGAGAAATAAACCGGTTGTATGGATTCGGGATATGGCTGAGTCCCCTTTTGGTTTGCCGTGATCATTGGCACAATCATCAGCAGGGGAAGGTCGGCGGCGGCCTTGAAATCAGCCTCGGGAACAACTGAACGGAATACGGCAGGCAGCAGGAATGACAGAGCCCTGGATTGAAGCCCGGTTTGAAGAGAACTTCTTACTCACGACGGTCGAGCAGGCGATCAACTGGGCTCGTGAGTCCAGCATTTGGCCGATGACTTTTGGTATTGCATGTTGCGCGATCGAGATGATGGCTGCCGGCGCGGGTCGTTACGACATGGACCGCTTTGGTGCCGGTGCGTTTCGAGCGACGCCCCGCCAGGCCGACTTGATGATCGTGGCGGGCACGGTGACGTACAAGATGGCGAGCCGCATCCGCCGGTTGTACGACATGATGCCCGAGCCGAAATTCGTGATGGCCATGGGTGCGTGCACGATCGGCGGCGGCCCCTATTTCAAATGGGGCTACCATGTCTGCAAGGGCGTGGATCTGATCGTGCCGGTGGATGTGTATGTGCCCGGTTGCCCTCCCCGCCCGGACTCGCTTCTGGAAGGCCTGTTGCGGATTCAGGACAAGATCCGCGGCCATCGCATTGCCAAGCAGCGCGGGGACGGCAGTGGATTCATGTGCCGCGGTCAGAAGGTGGAGGACGAGCTGCCTTTGCCGCATCACAGCGGATACGTTCTGGCGCCGGCCGATCAGGAGCCGATGCGCGACCACCAGAAGGTGACGCCTAAGTGAATTTCGTTGCAGAGATAGTTGCGGTGTAGCCGGTTGCGGATCGTTGGATCGGCGTCGTTGGAATTGTCGCGGACTGTCCTTTTGCGGCAGGCGGCCTTTCCGGCGTTGCGGAGTGTTGCTGTGCCGGATTACGGGCGGCTTCGTCCCGCACCGATTCAGTCCCCGCGCGGCTGATGCCGCGTTGCGTTCTGTTTTTCTGTCATTGGGTTGCTGCTCATGATTGACACGTTGACGATCAAGAACCTGCAGGTGCAGGTTGAAGGCAAGCTGATTCTGCGAGGCGTGAACCTGGCGATCCGTCGGGGAGAAACCCACGCCCTGATGGGACCGAACGGCTCGGGCAAGAGCACGTTAGGTCTGGCGATCATGGGCCACCCGAAGTACGAGGTGGTCGACGGCTGTATGGAATTGAACGGCCGCGACGCGCTTGCGATGACTCCGGAAGAGCGGGCCCGCAGCGGCATCTTCATGGCGTTCCAGCGTCCCGTCGCGATCCCCGGCGTGAAACTGGCGGACTTTCTGCGTCACGCCACGACCAATGTGCGGCGTCCCGAACGCAAGGAAGGCGAGGAGCTGCTGCCGATGCGCGAGTTCCGCAAGGAACTGAAGTCCAAGATGCAGCAATTGAAGATGGACCTGGAGTTCGCTCGCCGGTACGTGAACGACGGTTTCTCCGGCGGCGAGATGAAACGGGCCGAAATCCTGCAGATGGCCATGCTCGCGCCGAAGTTCGCGATCCTGGACGAGACCGACAGCGGTCTGGACGCCGATGCCGTGCGGTTGGCCAGCGAGAGCATTGCCGAGATCGGCCGCGAAAAGATGGGCCTGCTGATCATCACGCACCACGACAAACTGCTGGTGCACAACCCGCCCGATTTCACGCACGTCATGCTTGGCGGGCGTATTGTGGAAACCGGCGGCGTGGAACTGGCCGAGGAATTGCACAGTCACGGTTACGATCGCATTCGCCGTGAGTACCCGCAGGCCGAAGCGGCGAACCGCGAGATGTTGCAGAAGGAACAAGAAACGGTCCACGAAGCCGTGTGACGGTCGAGCCCGCGCGTCGTCAAACGCCGAGGGCGGGTGATGCGGCGGTTTGATGATCGTTTATCGAGAGTTCAGGGGATCAGAGCGTCCCTGTGATTGGAGTTTGCCATGACTTCCGAAGCGGCCTCGCCGCAAGCCGAACGACAGCAGATCGGCGATTTCAATAAGTACGATTTTCAGACGCAGACCCAGGCGGTTTTCAAGGCGGAAAAAGGGCTCTCCGCGCGCGGAGTGGCACAGATTTCCGAGATGAAAAACGAGCCGCAGTGGATGCGGGATTTCCGGCTCAAGAGCCTGGAGATTTTCGAGTCCAAGCCGATGCCGAACTGGGGCGGCAAGATCG
>CAIPEB010000402.1 GCA_903863885.1 uncultured Planctomycetaceae bacterium
GTGACTTGGATACCGTAGGAAATCAGCCATGCCGAAAGACTACGAAGCCAGCTTGGGCGATCAGCACACCCTGCAAGGCGGCAAGCCTGCAGAGTCGGCTCCTCAGAGTCTCGGCGATCAGTCCACGTTCGGCGGCGGTGACTCCTCATCAATGGCCGAGTTGACAGGACTCGGTACCGACGATGGCCTCGACATGGAGATTGTCGATCTCTCGGCCAGATACAAGGTCGAGCGGACGCTCGGCAAGGGCGGCATGGGCGAGGTGCTCCTGGCAACGGACATGCGACTGGAACGAAAGGTCGCGATCAAGCGAATCCGTGGTGATGCTACGCGAAACCGCACCGCGGTGAGTCGTTTCCTGACGGAAGCGAAGGCGATTGCTGCGCTGAACCATGCGAACGCGGTGCAGATCCATGACTACGGCCGCGACAAGGACGGACCGTTCCTGATCATGGAATACGTCGACGGAGGCAACCTGTTGGACCGGTGTCGCCGTGGCGTGGTGCCGGTCGAGGAAGCCGTCGAGTTGGTGTGCCAGTTATGCGACGGTCTCGCGAAGGCGCACGACGCGGGTATTATCCACCGCGACATCAAACCGGCGAACGTGCTGCTCACGAAGGACGGTGTTCCGAAATTGACGGATTTTGGCTTAGCCAAGGCCGAATCGACCGGTCACGGGCATACGGTTGCCGGTGCGGTCCTGGGGACAATCGACTACATGGCGCCAGAGCAGCGAATGGACGTGGCGCTGATTGACGCATGCAGCGACCTGTGGAGTTTGGCCGCCACGTTGTACCAGATTGTCACGGGAGAGTCGCCACGGGTCATTGATCTGGATGCGGTACCGCAGCAACTGCGAGCAACGTTCGCGCAGGCGTTGAAGACGAAGAAGGAAGATCGCTTCCAGACGGCGCGAGATTTCAAGGCGGCGCTGCGTGGCAGTCTGCGTTCACAAGGCACGGTTCCTGCTTCGGGAACGGGTGCAATCCCGTTGTGCGGCGCTAAGTTTCTGCATTTTTCCAGGTTCAAAGGGCCGATGCGTTTTCGGCTTCAGTTTTCACGTTCATCGCTCGCGGTTGCCATGTCCAATCCGTGGACCCATCTGACCGTCTCAGCTTCCGCATTTCCTGGACCCGTTCGTCCCAGCGGTTGCTGAGGACTTGAGCTCGGACTTGAAGCATCGATTCAGCGTTCGGTTCGCGCCAGAACATCGCGTTACTTTTCAGACGCAGGTTGATCACACGTCGAATGCCGCTTTCAATCGCGCCGCTGCCCAGGGGAATCCCCAGCTTGCGAAAATGTGGGTAACTCAGCCGACCGGCCTCGCCGTGTTTTTGCAGGTAGGCGATTTCCGGCTTCATACCCTCGTTTTCCAAACCCTCTGCCAGTTCGCTCAGTTCCTCCACGACGCGCCGCCACTGACCATTTCTGAGAAGGGTACGATGATGACGGTACAAAGGCATCCTCTCCTTGTCGCTCAGCCCCAGCGCGGCCAGGGCCAACGCGATGTGGTGGGCCGCGTGGCAACAGTCCAGCACTTCGTAGATCGGGACGTTCGTCAGCTGCGCCTGCGCAACGATTTGCGGGATGCGATCCCAAATCCAAGTTGCGCCGTCGCTGCTGAACGTGATGCTGAGCGCTTCAGCAGCTCCCAAGCGGTGCAAGTGCATGGCCACCAACTCCGCTATGGCATCAGGACCGAGGAAGGTACCTTCGAATGTCGCACGAGACTCCTTCAACATCCGTCCACGTTCGTCATGCACAAATATCGTGACCAGCTTCGGTTCGCGCCACTCCGCATCAAAGGTCTGAGCTGGCCGCATCTTCGATCTTCCCGGAGCGTTCTCGACCACCAGGCCGTCGGCGTCGGTTCTCTCCGGTTTCTGCTCCGCGGGACGCAGTTCACTCCGTAACCTCGTCCGACCGCCATCGATTTGTACGGAGACCCGTTGACCGCGCAGTTCGTCACCGGCGGGAAGTTGGCCCGCCCGCCACAACCGCAACTGGTGCTTGCGCAGACTGAGCAGCCCGTTGCCGCATTGATACGCAATACGCCGCACGGTCTTGACGTCCAGTGTCACGCCGTCACGCTCCAGTTCCTGGCGAGCCAGTTCCAGCGACGGACAGAGCGCCGCTTGCCGAGCCACGCGGCTCTCCAAGCCCGGTGTGATCCCTTTCCCGCAGCCAAACTGCGCTAACTCGATATACAACCCAGACACCTCTTCCGCCGTGATGCGGGAACCCTTACGCGGTGCGCAATACACGGAAGCGACCCAAATCAATAGGCCCCCCAACAGCTTGACTCCGATCGTGCGTTCGCGGCCTCGGGTGAGCGGGTGAGCATAGCCCTTTCGCGTCTGTTCGCTCGATACCGCGAATGCAGGTTGCTTCATCACCACCGCCACCAAACCGGCCACCACCAGATCCGCTCCACGTGAAAAGGCCGCATGCACGTCCCGTTCCAGCTGCTCAAGTTCAGCAGGACTCGACATCAGCCTGTGTTTCCAACCGCCCATGGCCGCCATCAGTTCACTCGTGAATCGGCCCGCCATTTCCTCGACCGACTCCACCGCTGGCAAGTTCTTTCCATTCACCATGACCGCTCCCATAGCTCTCGCCTCCCTGCGAGATGGTCAAAGAAACGAAGACACACTACAGGAGCCAAGATAACCGAAAGACGGCCAAATCACGTACCCGAGTTGGAACTGCCCACAGCCCGGAAGCAATCGCAAACGTCATGCAAAATGGGATTGCACCCCGGGAACTGCCATCGCCGGGGAGGGTGTTTGTCCGAAATGTGCAACTCACAACGAGCCGCACCGCAAGTTCTGCAAACAGTGCGCGGTTTCTTTGCGCGTCGGATGCCTCGCTTGCCAGGCCGTTATTCCGATTTGGGATCAGGTGTGCCCGGAATGCGGCGCAAAGCAACTGCCGCTCATCCAAGAACGGATCGCTGCACTTGAGAAGATGCAGTCGGACGCGGAATCGAATCTCGAAGCCTCCGACTTTGACGCCGCTCGCGAACTTGCTGAGTCACTTGGAAAAGACGCGGATCCGCGGTTTCAAACGCAGGCGGCATGGAGCAAGCAGTTTCTTGACCACTTGGAGACGCGAAGAGCTGATCAATTGTCGCGAGTCAGCAGCCTCATCTCTGAGGCGATCCGCCACGAGGCTGCCTACGACTACGCCTCTGCGATCACAACGCTTAACCAGATTCCAAAGCCACTGTTCGATGCAACAGTCCCCAATCAGGCGGAGTCTCCGTCGAACGTGCTCCGCCGTGTCGAATTGAAGCACGAAGAATGCCGCACTCTCGAAAAGTCGATTCGCCAAGCGATCGCGTCCAAGCAATTGAACGAACTGTTAGTTAAGGTTGATCGCTTCTTGGAACTCCGGCCTGATCGAAAGGACGTGCAAAAGCTGCGATTGCAGCTTGTCGACCGCCAGGCCAAAAGAAGCGAGATGTTTAAAGAGGCGTTTGCGGCTGCGCAGGTAGCGATGCAAGCCTGTGACTACGACTCGGTGCTGACGCATCTCGGGCGAATTGATCGGTCGTATCTGAAAGCACCAATGCGACGCTTGGCAGAAGACGCCAGGTCGAAGCGGGATCGCCGAAACTCGCTGCAGAAATCAATCGAGGAGAGGTTGCGTATCAAGAACTACGCGGGATTGCTGGATCAGGTGCAACAATTATTGGAGTTATCGCCATACAACACCGCCATGACCGAGCTTCGGGATCAACTGATTCCTCGCGAGCAGCAATTGCGAGAGCGCGAAGAGAACACTATCCGGCAACGAGACGAGGCCTTCACGGAGGCCAGGAGGCTGCTTTCGGCAGGCAGCGCCAGTGCGGCACTGCAACTGGTTAACAGAGATTGGGCAACGCAACTCACCGAACCTCAGAAGCAGTTAGAGGATGAACTCCGGACCATCATCGCTGCTGAGGCAGAGTTGGCAAGACTCTACAATTTCGCGAAAGCTGATGGGGTTATCGAGTTGCGCGAAATTGCATTCTTGCTGCCGCGGTCCGAAGAGTACCTCAAGTTGAATCCCAACCATTCCGGAATTCGCAGATTGCGAGACAGTCTGGTGGCACAGGTTCTTTGCTACCCAAGGCACGTCGTCGCCCAGCTTCCTTTGAGACTGATCGCAAGCCTCCCAGCGACAGAAATCCTGCAACTTCCACTCGTTACGAATTCGATCGGGATGGTATTGAAGATCATTCCACCCGGCACGTTCACGATGGGAACTACGTTCCAAGGAGCTGGTGAAACCCCACCTCACCAAGTGACGATAACGCAGGCATTTTATCTCAGTGTTTACGCAGTGACTCACGAGCAGTACGCGCGTGTCATGGAGGAGTTGTCGCTCCACCCCAATGCCTTAACATGCCCACTGGAATGCGTTTCGTGGGAGGAGGCGGCAGGATTCTGCCGGACCCTGTCACAACTTACGGCAGAGAAGGCTGCGGGCCGAGTATATCGTCTTCCAACAGAAGCGGAATGGGAATATGCGTGTCGTGCGGGCACAACGACGAATTTCAGTTTTGGAAATGCAGTGAATCAGTTAGGGGATTACGCTTGGTACGCGGAAAACTCGGGCGAGACAATGCATCCGGTTGGCCAGAAAGAGCCAAATCCTTGGGGTCTTTACGACATGCACGGCAATGCGTGGGAGTGGTGCCAAGACTGGTATGACCAGGATTATTACCGGACCTCACCGACGGTTGACCCGCAAGGACCGCCGCAGGGGGCGTACCGGGTGTGTCGGGGAGGCAGTTGGACCGTCGACGCGTGGACGTGCCGATCGGCGAGACGCTATGGATGTGTTCCGTCGTCCCGGTCCCGCGACCTTGGCTTCCGTGTGGCCCTGGTCCTGCCCGGCCAGTGAGCAAGCCTGATCAATCGGGCGCGAACCGGTGGACGTGGACTTGTACATTCCTGTGGCCGAAACGGTGCGATGCTCAAATGGCGTGTAAACTCGTCAAATGCAGTGCTGGTTCGGCGCTGCTCTGCTTACGTGATTGGCCGATTTATTCAGTGTGACTTGGATACCGTAGGAAATCAGCCATGCCGAAAGACTACGAAGCCAGCTTGGGCGATCAGCACACCCTGCAAGGCGGCAAGCCTGCAGAGTCGGCTCCTCAGAGTCTCGGCGATCAGTCCACGTTCGGCGGCGGTGA
>CAIPEB010000403.1 GCA_903863885.1 uncultured Planctomycetaceae bacterium
CGTGACTAGCGGCAGACTGCTCCGCTCGCTTTCTACGGGAAAGTGGGATTCTGCACGACGGCGTTATGTCCACTTCGCAGAGCTCGTCGAAAGGCAAGACTCTCACTATCCGTCCGATGTTACGTGGCACCCCGATGGCCGACACGTCATTGCCGCTTGTTTGGATGGTTCTGCCGTGCGTTACGACTGCCAATCCGGCTCGCACGAAGTCTTGTTCCGCGTCGATCAACCGCTCTGCACCGTTGCCCTCGACAAAACCGGGATCCGGATGCTCTTTGGATGCCTCTCTGGAACCGTGCACCTGTCGTCTGCAGACGGTGCAGTAAAGCGTGACGCAAATGTCTCGAACAAGGCCGTCACGGATATTGTGTGGGATACCGTTGGCGCTCGATGGATTACAGCGGGTCAAGACGGCAGTATCCGGCTGCTCGCAGCGGACGATCTTAAGGTGATGCATGAAATAAAGGGGCCGGGGCCAATATGGGATATCGCGATTGATGCCAGAAGCGAAGCCACGACGCTCGCCGTGGCCGCCAATTCACCCGAGGTTATCCTTTACGATCTGTCAAAGGACGGACGGTCAACTTCCCTGACTAATCGTCTGCGTGTTCCCTCAAGAGACACGGGCGGGGGCACTGCACACGCCGTGTGTTTTGGAAAGGGCGATGACTCGCTGTACGCCATTAACAACGAACTCCAGCTTGTCTGCTGGAGCAGGGCCACAGCACAGATCCTTTGGACCAGCCGATACGCGGTGTCCGCTAGAAACGTCCGAGAGAAAACGAAAGCCATCTCGCCAGAAAGCCTTGCCAACCGGTTTTCGCGAGTTGCCGGGGCCGTGCTCTCCACCGGCGCGGGCTTGGTTACGGCCGGCCATGACATGGCCCTCAAATGCTGGGATACACGGGTCGAGAGCGGCGTACGACAAATTGTGCTTCCGTCTCCCAATTGCGTGGCGTTCGATGCTTCGAACGAGTCGATTCTCTGGGCGGGAGCTTCCGACGGGTCGCTGTCGTGCATCAACTGCGAAGCAGGCGAGGTACGGGCAGTGCGAAAGCACGCACACGGCGCGCAAATCACCGCCGTTTGTGCGCCGGCCGGGTTGCGCGAAGTCGTCACTTCCAGCCGTGATCATTATGTACGCTTCTGGCGTCTCAAAGGCCCAGAAATCCAAGAAAGCAAACCTGCAATCCGGCACACTTCTGTGCTATTGAGTCTGGCCGCGAGCCACAACTCCAGGTGGCTTGCCGCCGTCGATTCGCAGTCCCAGGTCCTCATCTGGGACATTGCGTCGCGAAAGCTTCTCTTCCGCGACCGAATCGTCAGTTCACCCCACGGTGAGCCGCTAACGGGAAAACTTGCGTTCAGCTATGGCGACAACTACCTCGCTGCCTTCGGGGCAGGGCAAACAAGTGCCGTCTATGCCGCGGGCCCGTTTCGACGTTTGAGAGACGAGGTCCGTGTCGCCGGTTCGGGCGGAACGGCCATGGCTTGGCTCAGCGACCCCACAAACCACTTTGTGGCCAGCGACACCGAAGGGCGCATCGCAGAGGTCGTCGTTGGCGGCCAGACGACTGAAGTGACCAATGCCTTGACCAGCGCCTTTCACGATGCGCCGTGCATAAGCATCGCGGACACTCCGGGCAACCGCCGCCTCATCCTTCTCGACGCGCGAGGTCGTTTCATCGTGTACGACCCAAAGCACGATCGAGTACTGCTGGAAAGGACGTGCCGATATCCTGGCGCGCGACAGATCGTCGTCGATCGTTCTTCCCGTCGCGTGGCGATCGCCCATGACGTTGGAAGCATCGAGCTTTGGGATACCGCCATTCCGCAGAGGCACGAAGAATTTGCTCAACCGAAAGATCAAGGACGATGGCGACGTACCTCTCTACTGCGAGACGTACCGGGCCTACGATGCGACCCGATGCGGATGGTACAGACCGACGGCGACGGTCATGTCGCGATCGCGTACTTTCGTGATTGCGCACTTCAAAGCTTCGAGGGGACGGCGAATCTCCGCGTCGCTTCCGACCGCGGCGGCGTCACGCGAATCGAATCGGTGTCAGATCGCGGACAGTTGTCCCCAAACGCCTGCCGCCTTGCCCTGATCGCAGACGAAACAGCCCTGGCGTATCGACGACGACTGAAAAATGGCGACCCCTACGCGGGGGATTTCGTACTGGCTCGCCGTAGCCAGCAGGGGACTTGGGTTCAAACAGTGCTAGAACGAGAATGCAACGCCGGCTTTTTTCCTTGTTTTGCGATCGCTGGCAATTCGCTGTCTGGCGTTCTGCACTTTGACTTCAACGGCAACTATGGGTGCTACACATCCAGGGAAGACGAGACCTGGCACACGGAGCGCGTAGGCGCACAAGGCGACGGCTACGCACTAATCGGCGTGCCCAGTGCCCGAAGTTGTCACTTCATCTTTGCACCACAGAAGTTTGGCTCAGACCGAAGCCCTCCGCAGTACATTTGCTGGGACAAAGGTGTCCGACTTCAGGACGTCATAGATCCGACTGTCAACCGAGCGAGCGCAATCACGGTGGGAAGCGACGAGCAGCCCATCGCACTCGTCAGCCATTATTCCCACCCCGAACGACCGGTGTACTCCTTGGCTTTCCGCCACCCCAATGGCTGGCAGCTGCAGCCTCTCCCAGTGCCATGGACATCGTTCCGCAACTCCATCGCGTGTGATTTACACGGCAGGATTCACCTGGTGGGCCAGAACCCCACAAGTTATGAAATCGTCCACTGGACGATGGATAAGAATCGATGGCAGGCTGAGATTGTCGATCGCAATCCGACACATCCGTGCGACTGGGTGATTATCAATCTGGATCGGAAAGGTCGGCCAATTGTCATCGCGTGCTTTACGGCAAACGAACGGAGTGATGTTGACGTGTACCGAACGCCCGCCGGCTAGCGCTGGATGGACACCACGCCGAAAGGCGTTCGACGAGTGGGTGTCCACCCGCACGCTTCCGGACGATGTCATTTCTTTGACCTGATCTGCGCTTGGCGACGGTGCCTCCTTTTCGCGCGTGTCCCCGTGTTCGGCCCAGCCGGGGTCGTCGAGCGGCGGGTAAAAGAGTTGTCTCGCGCTGGCCTGCCCGGTACGCATGGCCGCATGCCCAAGGATAATCACGTCGTGACGCTCCGGATGCTGCTGGACCATTTGCAGGCAGGATTCGAATCACTGAGAACTGACCTACAGTCGGAATTACGCCGAGAGACCGAACCCCTCCGGAAGGCGGTTGCCCAGGTGCAGGCGGATGTGGCGCAATTGAAGGGCGATGTGGGGCAATTGAAAGCAAATTTCGCGCAATTACAGGAGAACGACGAGAAGACGCACCTGGCTCTGCAACGCCTCTACGAGCGCCGCATAGAGACCGTGGAGAAGGTGGAGGACCATCAGGAACGCATCACAGCCATCGAGGATGTGGAGTTGCCGCTCGTGAAGGCGACCGCAGGCATCACATGAACTGCGCGCCGGACGACCCCATCATTCACGAGGCGATTGCACGCACGGAGCCGTCCTTCAGCCGCTCCTTGAGCCTTTGCCGCGTCTCTTCGTCGAATCGAGGCAGCCCTTCGATGACGCTATTGCGCTCCACAACATCAAGGATGCGCTCGATGCGTTCCTCTTCGTTCTGCAGCCATGGACAGCCGTCTTGCAGCATCGATCCTTCACCGGGGATCTTTATGTTCATAATGCAATTCTAGCGCATGCGCGAACAAATGTGACCGCGGTAACGCGTGACGGCCCGCGGTACGTCCCAGGTAGGCAGGCGGTACTACCGAATCTGGCACCTTCTCGCCGCCGCTTCCACATCGTCCTCCTTATACGTGATGTACTCCTGCGTCGTGCGGATATCGGCGTGGCCGAGCCACTGTTGCACCTGGTGCACGTGCGCTCCGTGGCGCAGGGCGTTCACCGCACACGTTTTCCGCAGCGAGTGCGTGCAAATGCCTCGGCGATTCCCTGGATCCGTGTTGAGGCCCACCATCCGAGCGTACTTCTTTACGATTTTCAGGATTTGGCGGCCGGAGAGATGTCGGTTGCTCGGTGTCCGCTTATCCTGTGCCAACGCGGGGAAGAGGGGAGCATCACCTGCTGCTACGTGAACATCGAGCCATCGAAGCACAGCCGGAGCCGCTTCCAGAAGCGGTAATCTTCGTTCTTTGCGGCCCTTCTCGACCACGCGCAGGAACCACTCCGTGTCATTCCGTTCGAGGTCCGAGACCTTCGCGTTCGCGATGGCCGACGATCGGCATGCGGTCTTGAAGTAGGTGAAGAGCAGCGCATGGTTGCGGCAGCCGATGGCCGTCTCCGTGTCCGGCGCGTGGAGCATCCGGCACGCATCCTCTTCGCCGATCATCGGCGTCGTGTTCTTCTCCACGTGGGGAGCCGTCACGGCCTGGATGTCCCCAACCTGGTTCCACGGCACGAGGCCTTTCTTCCCAAATTGTTCGTAGGTCCCCCGAACGACGGACAGAGCGCGGGCGATGGATGCCGGACGCCTCCCAGCCTGCACCAGTGCCTCCTTATAGAGCCGCACGTGGTCGCCCGTCACGTCGTAGGGGTGTGCGCCGATGTCGGCCATGTGCCCGAAGAACTCGCGCAGGTCGCGGTGGTAGTCTCGGCGGCTCTTGGGGGAGGGGAGTGCATCGCAGAACCACGGGATGAGCGCTGCACCGGCATCGCTTGCCCTGCACTGGTCAAGCAGCGTGCCGAGGACGCCACTCACTTGCTGCCGCGTAGCGAAGTCACCGGCCCGAAGTGCGAGGCGTTGGTCAGCAAACTTGACCGGAAGCCGCGTTTGTTTGGTGGCATGCTCCGAGCGAACAGGGGGGCTGTCGACGGGGATGAGACTCTTGACGTCCTGCGACTTTGGGCCGTTGTAGCGACGACGTTGAACCGGCATCGGTGAGGCTAAGGGAGGGGTAATAACGATTCCGCTAAAGCATATTAGCGGAACTGCAAGGAGCGCGCAACTCGACTCCACCCAAACTTAATTCGGACGCTCGACATCGATTACCAAACTGTGTCGAAACTGTCTACTCAAGAGAAGAAATTGACATCGGCAGTCTATCGATTTGCCGTAATCTCTTCGATCAGTTGCATCTTCTGTTCAGTGGTCTCAATCCTTCGCGCTTGAATGTCCCTTAATGGATCGACCATCTGATCGGGGTCAACGAACGCGATCGCTGGAATCAGAGTTTTGTCGAGTGCCCAAGCAGCGCCTGTTTCAAGCAACACCCACGGACGCGAAATTGAATTCGGCGTCAACAAAATCAACACCCGCGATGAGGAACGAAGTGCGTCGCGAATGGTACGTTTCCAGTCCGATGAAACGGGAATATCCTTTTCGGCCATAAATGACGTCATGCCGCGTTTTTCGATTTCGGATTGTACTTCCTTGGCAAGGGAGGAATCGCAGCATGCATAGCTGATGAATATGTCGTATTTGTTATCGCTCTTTGGGGCGCTAAGTTGCTCAACCACATCGAAAAGGTGTGGCAGAATTTCAATCGAGCCTCGTGTGTGAAATTGAATTAGATTAAACCGTCGAAAACGTGACAGCACCCCGTTGACGCGATCACGGCCGACTTCTTCGAACCGGGGGAAGTCATCGATATCGACGAATTCGCCCTCCTTGTCGAAATGATCGGCAAGAAAACCGAGGCATTCCGCTTCGTAATCATCATACGTCACTTCAGTCTTTGACATATCTCTGGTTCTCTGTCACGCCGCCCAGTCCTTGCACAGCAGCTCGGCCTGTGCGAGGACGGTGAGGGTAGCCTTCTCCTGCTTATCCGGCGGGTAGCCGTGTTTCTTCAGAATCCGTTTCACGAGCACCCGGAGTTTTGCGCGGGCGCTCTCCTTGACGGTCCAGTCGATAGTGACGTTCCTGCGCACGGAATCAACCAATTCGCGCGCGATGTCGCGGAGCGTCGGCTCGCCGAGCACCTTGACGGCGCTGTCATTGACTTCGAGTGCGTCGTAGAACGCGACTTCGTCATCGGAAAGCCCCAGATCCTCGCCTCGACGGTGAGCTGCCCGCATGTCCTTGGCCAGTTGCACGAGATGGGCAATCACCTGCGCGGCGTCCAGCGAGCGGTTCTGGTAGGCACGGACTGACTTTTCGAGCATTTCGGCGAAGGAACGGGATTGCACGAGGTTCTTCTTTGCCTTTGTTTTGATCTCGTCGTTGAGGAGCTTTCTGAGCATCTCCAGCGCGAGGTTACGCTGCGGCATCCCCTGTACTTCGGCCAGGAATTCGTCGGAGAGGATGGCGATGTTCGGCTGCTGCATCCCAGCCGCAGCGAAGATGTCAATCACGTGGTCCGATGCCACGGCCCGCGAGATAATCTGTCGGACGGCGTGGTCAAGATCTTCGCCTTTCTTTCCGCCGTCACCTCCAGTGGAGAGCTTGGCAAGCTGGGCTCGAATGCACTGGAACAACGCCACTTCTTCGCGGATCTCGATGGCTTTGTCCTCGGTCGCTACCAGCGCGAAGGCCTTCGACAGCTCCGTGGCCGCCTGCATGAATCGCTGTTTGCGATCGTCCGCCTTCTCTTTGTCAGTCTGGGGGGTGAGGATGAATTCCGTGGCGCCGGCAAGGACGCCAAGACGCTCCGAGGGCGTTCCGGTGAAGAACCGTCCGTAATCAAAGCCGTGGAACATGGCGGTGACGACTTCGTACTTCTCCAGCAGGACTTCAAGGGCTTGCTCGGTCGGGATGCCGACGTTGTCGCGGTCCTGCTGCGTGTATTCCGCCAGGGCTTTCTTGAGTTCGGCGGCAAGCCCCAGATAATCCACGACCAGCCCGCCAGGTTTATCTCGGAACACCCGGTTCACGCGGGCAATGGCCTGCATCAGACCGTGGCCGCGCATCGGCTTATCAAGGTACATCGTGTGCATGCATGGGGCGTCGAAGCCCGTGAGCCACATGTCGCGGACGATCACCAGCTTCATGGGGTCGTCGGCACGCTTGAACCGCTTGGCCAGAGCCTCGCGAGCCTTCTTTGAGCGGATATGGGCCTGCCACGATACATCGTCGCTGGCGGAACCGGTCATGACGACCTTGAGCGTCCCCTCTTCGTCCTTGTCGCTATGCCAGGCCGGGCGGAGCTTGATGATCTCCTTATAGAGTTCGATGCAAATGCGGCGGCTCATGCAGACGATCATCGCCTTGCCGTCCATGGCATCCAGCCGCTTTTCCCAGTGGTCGACGATGTCGCGCGCGATCAACCGGATGCGTTTCTCGCTGCCGACCATCGCTTCCAGCCGCGCCCATTTGCTCTTGAGCTTCTCCTTGACTGTCTGTTCCTCGCCTTCCGTCACATCTTCGAAGTCCGGGTCAATTCTCGGACGTTCGCTCTCTTCCAACTCGATCTTCGCCAATCGACCCTCGTAGAGGATCTTGACCGTGGCACCGTCCTCCACCGCCCGCTGGATGTCGTAGATGTCGATGTACTCGCCGAAGACGGCCGGGGTGCTCCGGTCGGCGTGTTCGATCGGAGTGCCTGTGAAACCTATAAACGACGCGTTCGGCAGGCCGTCGCGCAGGTGCTTGGCGAAGCCGTAGGCGATATGGGCCTCGTCCTTGTCCTTTGGCTTCGTCACGCGTGCCTTTAGGCCGTACTGGCTGCGGTGCGCTTCGTCTGCGATGACGATCACGTTGCGCCGAGCCGTCAGCTGCGGATACGTGGCGTTCTCATCGGGGATGAACTTCTGCAGGGTCGTGAAGACGACGCCACCGGAGACCACCTTGAGCTTCTCCTGCAAATCCTCCCGGTTCTCCGCCTGCACCGGCTTCTGGCGCAACAGTTCGTGGCAGGCAGAAAATGTCCCAAAAAGCTGGTCGTCGAGGTCGTTGCGGTCCGTGATGACGACCAGCGTCGGGTTCTCCATCGCCGGGTGCTGGACAATCCACCCTGCGTAGAACGCCATGGTCAGGCTTTTGCCCGACCCCTGCGTGTGCC
>CAIPEB010000404.1 GCA_903863885.1 uncultured Planctomycetaceae bacterium
AGCGAGAGAAACTGCATCTCCACCTGATGCCGTTCGGGGGTCTTGGTTCGGGCATCGCCGCGTTGCTCGTGATGTGATCTGCTCATGCACACAATTTAGCGCCAGGCCAAATTCGTGCAATCGCAAAAACTCACAGCCTCTACGCGACTCCAGACTCCGGACTCCGGACTCCAGCGGCGTGGACGGCCGCATCAGATTGAAGCGGAAGCCGCACGCGATGGCTGCGCCGAGCAGAATCAGCAGCACGCCGAGCAGCGTGTAAAAGGCCCGCGCCGCGGCTCTTCCGCCCTTCTTTTCGATCCAGCGGATCTTGGGAAACTGGTAGAAGTACTCGCGATTCGTCACGGCGGCCGCCAGCGACGCAACCCCGATCACCATGGCCACAATGCCCACGAAAACATCCGCAGCCATCATATCGGCGCATCCTCCCAAGCGAGCGATCGCTGCACGGCCTTCTGCCATCGGCGCATGCGTGATTCGCGAGTGGCAGCGGGCATCACCGGCTGGAATTCGCGGCTCAACGCCCAGTGGCGAGACACATCGTCTCGATCTTTCCAGAATCCCACAGCCAGTCCAGCCAGGTAAGCCGCACCGAGCGCCGTGGTCTCGAACACGACCGGACGCTGCACGGCGGCGTCCAGCAGGTCCGCCTGGAACTGCATCAGCAGGTTGTTCACCGCAGCCCCGCCGTCGACCTTCAACATCTTGAGCTTGAGCCCCGAATCGTTCTCCATCGCGCGCACCAGGTCGGAAGTCTGGAAGGCCATCGCCTCCAGTGCCGCACGAGCGATGTGGGCCGACTGCGTACCGCGGGTGATGCCGAAGACCGTGCCTCGCGCATAGGGATCCCAATGCGGCGCGCCCAGCCCGACAAACGCGGGCACTACGACTACTCCCCCGCTGTCCGGCACGGAAGTCGCGAGCTGCTCGATTTCGGAAGACGATCGGATCAGCCCGAGTCCATCCCTCAGCCACTGCACCACGGCACCCGCCACAAACACGGAGCCTTCGAGGCAGTACGTGACTTCGCCCTGGATCTTCCAGCCGATCGTGGTCAGCAGTTGATTGCGCGAAGCGACGGCCTGCGTGCCCGTGTTCATCAACAGGAAACAGCCCGTGCCGTAGGTGTTCTTGGCGCTGCCCTTTTCAAAACAGGCCTGTCCGAAAGTCGCCGCCTGCTGATCGCCCGCGATACCTGCAATCGGAACCGGCTCGCCGAGAAAATCGCTCGCCGAAGCAGCATAGACTTCACTCGAGGAGACCACTTCGGGGAGCATCTCGCGCGGGATGTCGAGCAGTTTCAGCAGTTCGTCATCCCAGTCCAGCGTATGGATGTTGAACAGCAGCGTGCGGCTGGCGTTGCTCACATCCGTCGCATGGCGGCGTCCGCCGGTCATCCGCCACAGCAGGAAACTATCCACGGTCCCGAACAGCACTTCCCCGCGGGCGGCCCGCGCTCTCAGGCCGGGATTCCGGTTCAGCAGCCACGCGATCTTGCTTCCGGAGAAATAGGGATCCAGCACGAGCCCGGTCTTTTCGCGGAACGTGGCCTCCAGCCCATCCGCCTTGAGCTTCTCGCAGATCGGAGCGCTGATCCGGCTTTGCCAGACTATCGCGTTGGCAATCGGCTTTCCCGTATCGCGTTCCCAGAGAATCGTGGTTTCACGCTGGTTGGTCACGCCCAATGCCGCGACGTCGCGCACATGCAGGCCGGACTGCTCCAGCGCCTCGCGGGCCACCGCGAGCTGGCTGGTCCAGATGTCCTCGGGGTCGTGCTCGACGTGCCCCGGTTCGGGCAGCAGCTGCGGAAACTCCCGCTGGGCGCTCGCCACGATGCGGCCTTCATGATCGAAGAGAATGGCGCGACTCGATGTCGTGCCCTGATCCAGCGCCATGATGCATGATTTCATCGCAATTCCTTACTCCGGTTCGTCTGCACGGGCCCGGGGGCCGCTGAGCAGGAGGCCCGTCATGCGGGCAAGTCCGCGAGGCTTCGGCCGAAATGTTCGAGCAACCGCTGCCGGCAGCGTTCCACTTCGGGTTCCACGCCGCGTGGAGGAATCACACCCTCCTGGGCCATGATACCGGCGAGTTCACGCAGGCAGGCAACGGACAGATTAACGTCGTAAAGCAGCATTAAGCGGCGTTCGACAACGTCGCTCAGCCGGGTTACCCATTCCATGCGGATGACGTTGCGTGCGAACTGGCGGGGAATATTCGTTCCCGGCAGAGGTTCCCGCTCCGTCGCCGCTGCATCGGACAGCATGGTTTCGGCCGGCGCTGCGCAGAGCGGCCATATCGCTTCGATCTGTGAAACATCCAGTCCGGTTTGTTCCGCGAGCGAACGCTGTTTCCGCTGGCGATCCGCCCACTCACGCGGGTCGCCCGTAGCGCCGCAAATCGGCCTGGTCCGGGAAACGGCCTGCGGCTTCCTGCCCAAACGGGCCAGCACGGTCGCCGCGGTATGTTCGGCCAGCGATCGGCACACGGTGAGCTTGCCGCCGATGACCGAAAAGATCGGCAGTTCGCCCGGATGCGTCTCGACCCAATGGCGGCGTGTGATGGCCGCCGGGGTCGATTGATCGACCATCGGCAGCGGTCGGACGCCTGCGCAGTGCATCGTGACATCCTCGCGCCGCAGTCCGACTCCGGGCAGCACGCGGTTGACCGCGTCGAGCAGGTATTCCACTTCGTCGTTGGATGCGGTGGCCAGAGCCGCGTCGCCTTCGAACGGCACATCGGTGGTGCCGATCAGAGCTCCGTCGCGCCATGGCAGAATGAAAACGGGACGGCCATCGTCGGCTTCGACGTACAGCCCGAATCCGTCAAGCAGCCCGCAGAGCCCCGGATGAAACGTGAGCAGATGGCTGCCCTTGGTGCCGCCCATCAGCCGGCGGGCCGGCGCGGCGTTCAGGCTTTTCAGCGCATCGTCGACCCAGCTGCCGGTCGCATTGATGATCGCCGACGGCTGGACCGTCACCGGCGCTGCATGGTGCGAGTCCTGGCTGTCGATAGTAACGCCGGGCCCATCGCGTTCCACGCGGCAGTAGGTCAGCAGATTGAACTGCAGCCCCCGCTCGGCCGCGATGCGAAAGGAGTCGTGCAGCAGCGCGGCCACGAACCGCTCGGGATAGACCATCTGCGCATCGTAATAGGCATAGAGCCACTGATACTGCGGGTCCACAGCCGGCGCTCCGCCGGTGCCCGCGCGGTGGAGCGAGTGCCGAGGCAGCTTGGTGCCGGCGGCAAGCAGATCGTACATCCAGAGTCCGGTGCCGACGAGCCAGCGCCCGCGGCTGGTGTTTGAACGGCTGCGATTAGGGATCCCCAGAAATCGCGTGGCGGCCTGCACCCAGCCGCGCACCAGGCGATTAACGGGGATGTAAAGCCGAAGTGGCTGTACGAAGTCCGGCGCAAGTTCGAGCAGCCGGGTGCGTTCAGCCAGCGCTTCGCGGACGAGCCCGACTTCGCCGTATTCGAGATAGCGAAGTCCGCCATGCACCAGCCGCGTCGAGTAGGACGTGGCTCCCGAAGCGAGATCCGCTGAATCCACCAACAGGACCGGCACGTCGTTCAGCAGCATTTCCCGCGCGATGGCCGCGCCGTTGATGCCCGCGCCAAGTATCAGGACCGGCTTGTTCCGCATTGCTGATTTGCTCTTCGTGGCTCCGCCGCCTACACCGCACCGAACGAGTTTAGCGGCGGGCTCAACGGGCGACAATCACGCGGACCGGCTCCCTCGGATCGACTCGCACAACGCTGTGCACGCAGCCCCGAAATCGCTAAAACCACGGAATGGCCGGCCACGCACCGCGTCTGCCACACACGGCCTCCGCGGAGCCGGCAGCTATTGGAAGATCTCAACAGCCCGTCGAATATCGGCCCCGTCGGTGATGAACATGCCTCTCCGCATCACAGCTCTCTGTCTTATCGGGTCGGCGCTGGCGTGCCTGATGGCTGCCGGCACGTTGCCGGCCGAAGAGGCGCCTCCGGAATGGCAGGCCGGCAACTCCTACTGGCAGCAACTCGATCAACCGCTCGGCGCGGAATGGTCGGGCAGTTCCCTGCGTGCCGCGTTGGCGGGCCTCTCTCGCACCCAGCGAATCTGCATCTGGCTGGATCGCCAGACCAACCCCGATCAGGAAATCAGCTTCCGTGCGGATCGGAAGCCCCTGCGTCAGGCTCTGGCGCAACTGGCCGAGGGCGTGGGCTGCGGCGCGGGGTTCATGGACTCCGTGGCCTACATCGGCCCGCCGGAAATCGCGGCACAAGTCGCCACGGTCGCCGCTTTGCGCACGGACGAAGCAAAGCAGCTCGCCCCAGGCGCGCGGCAGCAGTGGCTCGAGCGGCGAGCCTGGCGCTGGGATGAACTGACGGTCCCCCGCGATCTGCTCCGCGAGATTGCCGAGGAAGGCCACTTTACCGTGCTGAATCCGGAAGAGGTGCCGCACGATCTGTGGCCCGCAGCTCAACTGCCGCCGCTGACCGTTGTCGAGCGGCTGACGCTGCTGCTTGCCGGATTCCGCCGCACGTTTGCTTTCGACAAGAAAGGAGCTGCAATTCGCCTGGTGCCCTGGCCCGAATCGGCAACCATCGCGCGAACGCACAGCGCGTCCGCCGAACAGCTTCGCGGCAATGCATGGTCCAAGCAGTTTCCCGAAATGCGGATCCGCCGTTCAGGGTCTTCACTGGAAGCAATCGGCCGTTACGAGGACCAGATGCGGCTCGAGCGATGGCTGCGCGGCGAAAAAGCGCCCGTTGCAGGCGAGACGCGTTACAGCCTGAAGATCGAGAACCAGCCGGTCGGCGGCGTTATTCAGGCCCTGGCCCGCCGACTGAATTACGAACTGGAGGTGGATGATCAACTGCCGCAGGATCGCCTGCACAAGCTGGTCTCTTTCCGCGTCGAGAACGCTACGCCGGATGAACTCGTCAACCGCGCGCTGCAAGACACCGGCATCCGCGCGGTGCGCGAGGGAAACAAGCTGCGTCTCGTGCCGGCACCCTGAGCGGACATCAGGAGAGGGCTCGTGCCAACTCGGTCTGGATCGTATTCTCGATCTTGCCCTTGAACATCATCGCAGCCAGCGGAAGACTGCCTTCGACATGTGCCGACGCCTCTTCCACGGTCAGCGTGCCGTCGATCTTCATGCCGAACGTCGTGATGCAGAATTTCAGCAGGTTGTCCTCCCAGTCGCTCTGCAATTGGGTCGCCTGCGCCTGGAATTGATGGCTGACTTTCGAAATGAACGACTGCAGCCTTTTCTTCGCCGCGTCCTTTCCCAATTGGTGGGACACTTCGGTCTTGAACTTTGCCATGAAGGGTGCTCCTGATTGGGTCGAAGTATCGCGGCGGGCGAAAAAAGTGTCAAGTGACGGGATCGGCCGTTGCTCGCTGCCGAACGCCGGCCAGCCGTTCGATCCACCGCTCGACGCGTGTCCGGTCGAGCATGCCCAGCCTTCCTCCGCGGCATGCGTCGCCCCGTATCGCCAGATAATCGGGGCGCAGCGATATCGCGTCGTCGAACGCATCCCGGCCCAGCGAGCCGGCCAGCACAACCATCATTCCGGCGGCCCGCGCCCGCTCGCTCAGCCGCGCGACCTCTTGGACCGACAGGTGGTCGAACAACGAGCCCCGCGTTTTGTCATGCGTGTCGAAGAGCAGCGCGCGGCATCCCAGATCGCAGCCGACTCGAATCACATCGTCGGGGTCGGGAGACCGGGCCGCTTGGAAGTCGGCGTAGGCAACTGCCACGGCACACACGCCGCCGGGAAACGAACGCAGTTCGGCAGCCCAGCGCCGGGGCCAATCATCCAAACCGCGGCAGCCGGCCAGTCCGAGTTTCGCGTAGCTGTATCCGTCCAGCACCGAGTGATCGCGGGGCATTACGTCATTGACCAGCTCGCCAAGCGCCGCGCTGAGCGGCACATCCGCATCGAGGCATTGGCGGACACTCCTGAGAATCAGAGCTTCGGCTGCGCCCAGCGAACCTCGCTGAGGTTCCTTGACGTCGATCAGATGGGCGCCTGCCGCTCGGGCGAGGAGTGCCTCTTCGCAATTTCGGACGCTGACTAACAGGCGGGTCATGTGGCGGTATTCCGATGTCTTCGGGCCGTGCTATTGTAGCCGCCTGCCGCGGGCCTGAGAAAGCGGAGGTTTCCCGTCTGCCGGTAGCTTTATTGAGCACGTGTAGCTAGAGTCTAACGACAGTGAAAGTGCCTCTCGCCGGCCCTGAGTTCCGCGGGAATGAGTCGCGAGGCGAAGCGAAGGCAAAAACGGAGGGCGACCTCGCCGTGGATTACGAGTACATTGCGAAACCTGCAGAGCTTTCGGAGCTATGTTCCGCACTTGCGACGGCTCCGCTCATTGCGCTGGATACCGAGTTCGTCTCCGAGGACGCGTACCGTCCGGAACTCTGCCTCGTGCAGGTGGCAGGCGCGGGACGCGTTGCGATTATCGATCCGCAGATGGCCGGCGACATGCGGCCGTTCTGGCAGATGCTGACGGAACCGGGACACACCACGGTCGTGCACGCGGGTCGCCAGGAGTTTCAGTTCTGCCTCGATGCGACGGGCCAACGGCCGCACGGCTGGTTCGATGTCCAGATCGCTGCCGGCTTCATCGGACTCGAATATCCGGCAGCCTACAGTACGCTGCTCGCCAAATTGCTCGGCTGCACGCTGAATAAAGCCGAAACCCGCACCGACTGGCGGCGCCGCCCGCTTTCGGCCCGCCAGATCGAATACGCCGTTCAGGACGTCGCTTACCTCGAACCGATCCGCAACGTGCTGGTCGAACGGATCGAATCGCTCGGACGCACGGCGTGGCTGGACGAGGAACTGGAGACCTGGCAGACGCAGTTGTCCACCGCCGAAAACCGCGACCCGTGGCGGAAGGTAAGCGGCATCGCCGGACTGTCCGGAAGGCAGCTGGCCATCGTCCGCGAACTCTGGCAATGGCGCGAAGAGCAGGCGCTCAAACGCAACTGCCCTGCGCGGCGGGTGCTCCGCGATGATCTGATTGTTGAACTCGCCCGGCGGCAGAGTTCCGATCCTGCGCGCATCCGCGCTATCCGGGGCTTCGAGCGGCGCGATCTGCAGCGGCATATCGACGGCTTGTCGGCCTGCATCCAGCGGGCCTGCGATCTCGAGCGGCCCGACTGCCCGGATCCGTCGCGAGGCCCGAATTGGAACTCGTCCCAACTGCAGCTGCTGGGCCAGTTCCTGGCGACGGCGCTCGGCAGCCGATGCCGCGCCATGGAAATCGCCCCCAGCCTCGTGGGCACCATCCAGAACCTCCGCGATCTCGTGGCCCACCGGCTCAAGCTGGGAGGGGGAAACGACCGCCAGCCCCCAGTCCTCTCGCGCGGCTGGCGCGCTCTGGTCGTAGGTGATTTCATCGACGATCTGCTCGCGGGTCGCGTCGCGATTCGCGTGCACGATCCGCTGGCCGAGAATCCTCTGCAACTCGAACCGCTGCCGCAATCGAACTGACGGGCCGCTCCGGTTTGTTTGTGACGCCGGACCAAATCACGGGACGATCCGGGCGGCACGCTTGCGGCACCCCGCTCGGCCGTGCATATTGCCTGTGTGACCTTCGTTGGATCCGCTGACGTCGGTCGTGCGACCAATTGAAAATGCGGGCGTCCTCGAAGCCCGCAAAACGATTTTCATGGGAGAAGCCAGCGTGCAAACCAGATATCCTGCCGCCGTCCTGTTGGGCTGTGCGATGCTCACCGCGCCGTTGCGTTCCGCCGAGGTTCCGCCGCTGCCTCCGTCGCACGGCGTTAAACCGGAGTTGTTCGCAACCGGGTTCGAGTTTGCAGAGGGCCCGGCCTTCGACGCCCACGGCAATCTGTTCGTGGTGAATTACCGGGGCAACGGCAACATCGGCCGCATCACGCCGGACGGCACCGCAGCGGTCTGGTGCAACCTCAACGAAGGAGCGCCTGTCCAAGGGAAACGGTCGCAGGCCAACGGACTGAAAGTCGATCGCGAAGGCCGGCTGATCGCGGCCGATGCGGGCGTCGGCCGTTTGCTGCGGATCTCCGAGGAAGGCAAACGCATCGAAGTGCTCGCCGATCGATTCGAGGACAAGCCTTTCGAGTCTCTGAACGATGTGGCTCTCGATCGCAAGGGGAACATCTATTTCACCGACCCCGGCAACTCGAGCGCCGAGGATCCGCACGGTTCGGTGTATCGCTACGACATTGCGACCGCAAAGGTCACAAGGCTGGCAACCGGAATGGCCTACCCCAACGGGGTCGGCGTCACGCCGGATCAGAAGTCACTCTGTGTCTCCGAGAGCGCGCGATATCGCCTGTCGATCATGGATCTGACCGAGGACGGAGCGGCGAACCAGCGGGTGCTGATCGAATTCCCGAAACAGGATGACGGGAACATCCGCGGCGGAGAGTTCATGCCCGACGGGTTTGTGTTCGACGCGCAGGGCCGACTCTATGTGGGAATGTGGACGGGCGGCGTGATCAACGTGGTGGAGGTGCCGTCGGGCAAGCTCGTTCGCCAGTATGACGCCGGCGGCAGCCAGTCGACAAACTGCCATTTCTTCGGCACTCACCTGTACGTAACCGTTGCGGCAAAGGAAGCCGTGTTTCGCCTCCCGCTCGGCGTTGAAGGATTCAATTACAACTTCTGAATCGGCTTGAGCGGAGCGATCGCGATGCGACTCGCGGATCGCTCCGCTTCACGGCCTGATCAGGTCACGGCTTCTTGGCCGTGCGAATCGACTTGCCGTCGAAATAGTAGGTGGACTCTTCCGCCACCAGTTTCGTGTCGGGATCGCCGCAGGTCACCTCCGCGCGGAAGCGGTGAATGCCTTCGCGGGACGCACGAGCCACCACCCGCAGCGTGAGTTCCGCACCCGGCTCGACCCGGGGAATCGGACGGAACAGCACCTGTCCCGGCACGATGCTCGCGGATCCGCCCACCGCCTCGACCGGCTCGATGCCATCGGAGAACTGGGCAACAACGTTGACCTGCTCGGCCGCTTTCGTGCCGCGGTTGACGATCCGCACTTCATACGCGGATTGTTCGCCGATCGGCATCGGTCCCGGAGGATCGTTGACCAACAGCTTCAGATCGGCCAGTGCCTTTACGTCCGTGACGAAAGCCTGAGTTACCTCCAGGCCATCCTCGCCCCGAACGGACGCTTCGACGCGATTGGCGCCCGCCATCTGCAGCTCGCAGCTGAACTCCAGCACCCGCTCGCTGCCAGGAGACATCGAGCCGATCTTCCAAGTCGTGCCGGACTCGGTCCGCTCGGTGGCATCCGCGGCCGTCAGGTTCTTCGCGCCTCGCGGCAGCAGCACATTGACCACGACGTCCGAAGCCGCGGCGTTGCCCGTGTTGGCCACGCGCAGCTTGTAATTGGCCGACGTGCCCGCAAACTCCACCGGAGGCCCCTGAAGTTCGGCAACCAGCAGACCGCGACGCACGAGCAGTTCCTCGGTCGCCTCGGCCTTCAGGTTGCCGGCCGCCGTCGCGACGGCATTGACTCGCAGCGTCCCGGCCTCGTGAGCGCTGAGTTCGACCTCGACCTCGGACTGCTGTCCCGCTGCCAGGCGGCCGATCCGCTTCGGTTCCAGATGGCGCTGGCCATACATGAACTCCAGCACAACGTCCTCGGCATCCCCGGTTCCCGGATTGGTGAGCTGAATCGTGAAGCTCGCCGACTTCCCGTACATCATGTCCTTCGGACCAAACAGCACCACCGCCAGTTCGGGACGCTGTACCGTAATCTGAGTCACCGTAGAGGTGGGACGCACCGTCCAATCAACGGCAATGTCAAACGGTCGACCGTCCGTCGGCTTGACCGTCAGCACCATCTGGTCCGAGCCGCCCGCACCGATCGAGTCCGCCGTCCAGACCAGCCGCTGCAGGCCATTGCCGTCGTCCTGCGGCTGAGCAGGCCCCAGCTTCGTTTCCGCCTTCACCACCTGGACCCAGCTTGGCAGAGCAACACGAACGTGCACGCCCTCGGCGGCAACGGCGCCGTCGTTGACCAGCCGCACCACGTAGTCGGCTTCCTTGCCGATCACGATGGCGTCGGGCCCCTGTGTCTCGGCACGCAGAGCCGGCGCTTGATTGGACGTCAAGATACCCGAACCCTTGGCGGCGCCGCGAGCCTTGGGCACGATGACATTTCGAGTCTTCGGAGCCTCTTCAGCCGGTTCAACTCCCTTGAAAGGCAACGGTGCCTGCGCTGGCGCGTCGGGCGGAACCAGTTCCACCGGGGGCGAACTCGTCAGAGGCGGCGCAAAAGCCGGCGCAGCGGGCGGCGTCAGAGTCGGCGCAGAATCCGGCTTGTCCGGCGGAGGCACCGGTGGCGGCCCCAACTCGGCATCCGCACTCGGAGTTCCGCCGCTGGACGGCTCACTCGTTTCTCCCGTTCGGTTCCCGCCAAACGCATTGTTGCGGAGGTTCTTCAAACGCTCGCCGAGATTCGGACGCGAACTGCCAGGCAACGCCCCGATTCGCACTCCCGATCCGACCGACTCCTGCGGTAGACTCTGCTGCCCCCCCCGAGAGGCGATCGATGCGGCGTCCTGCGAAAAATTCGGCGATGCACTTCGCTCCGTCACCGGACGGGTGAATGCCGATGGAGTTGACGAACTCGCTGGCCTCTTGAGAACGCTCCGTTCGACCGATGAACGACCCGCATTCGTCCCCGCCGGCGATAGGTCTCGAGCATCGTCCTGAGCACGAACCAGTGCTGTGACGACTCCCAACGCAAACACTACGCCGATCGGCGCCCATACCTTGTATGACATGGCTTCCATTCCGTATACGATGTGACGGTGGCCAGCGCGTCCGTTTATCGACCACCACGATCGTGCGGGTTGAGTAAACCTTTCCTTTTTTGATGAATCGAAAACATAAGAAGTACAGGAAGTCTGGCGAGACTTTACCGCCGCACTTCAGGCAAACGAGGGCACGTGGCCTGAGTGCACTCGGCTGGCCAAATCCGAGGATCTTTCGCCCATCGCTGCTGGCACGGCCATCGCTGCTGGCACCAAAGGTCATGTAATGAGCCAAGCTCCATTATCGCGTCGCCAACAGATTGAAAGCATGCTTGCACAGCAGCCGCATGACCAGTTCCTGCGTTACATGCTAGCGATGGAATTAGGTCGAGACGGTCAGGAAGAACGCTGCATGGATTTGTTTCGGGGACTGATGACCGATGCGACCCCGCACGTCCCATCCTTCCTGATGGCCGCACAACGACTCCTCGCAAACGAGGACTACAACGAAGCTCGGTCGGTGCTCCGTGATGGAATCGGCGAGGCCCGCAAGCAGGGCGAGTCGCACGCCGCGGCGGAGATGAGCGAGTTGTTGCAGCGTCTGGGAGCCATGGGCGAATAGATAGGGCTTTTTGCGTCGCGGAGCCGACTCAAAAAGCCTTATTGGACTGAGCGCTTCGCCGCGGAAGGGGCGTGCGGC
>CAIPEB010000405.1 GCA_903863885.1 uncultured Planctomycetaceae bacterium
ACGCCAATGATCTTGGTGTCGCTTTCTTCATTGGCCTTATCTCGGCGCTGACAGGTCGTCCCATCAGAGGCGGACTGGTTGTCCTGGGTCAAATGAGCATTCATGGAGTTCTGAGCCGGGTCGAAGGACTCGGGGACAAATTACGCGTGGCGATGGACGCAGGCGCGAAGTGCGTGACGCTTCCCACAGAGAACCGTCGCGATTTCGCTGAATTACCCCCCGAGGTCATTGACAAACTCCAAATCGATTTCTACAGCGATCTGACGCAGGCGGCTTTCAAAGCCTTTGCGCAAGGTTAGTTTCAATAAATTGTGGGTAGATGAATGACTACAGCAACCGACTTCACGACAGAGCTTGAGGCGAAGGTAACGCAACAACTCAAGTCGCAACGCGTCGGTTATCTTCTCGGTGCAGGATCATCGTACCTCAACGGGAACGGCTATCCGCCCGCAGCACAACTGTGGGACCTCATCAAGGCCTCGATCACAGACACCGCCAAGCGTAACGACATACAGGCCAAACTCGACGGTGGGGCAAACGGGATTGAACACGCATTGGATCTCTTGGATGATGGTGGGGCAAACGATACTCCGTATCGGCATCTGGTGACAACCGCGTTGGCGGAGTTATTCATGACCAAACATCCGCCACTCGATCTCCACGGCGAATTTGTCCACCGCATTGCGCAACGCGCGGAACCGAGGATCAAGGTGTTCAGCCTTAACTATGATCCTCTTATCGAGCGGGCAGCGACGCATGTCCGAGTACGGGTGATTGACGGGTATCTCGGCGCAGAGTGTTCATATTTCGATCCCGCAGTGTTTGAGGAGCGAATTGGGCGAATCCGCGGAACGCACAAGGGCAAGCAATTCGAGGAAACCGTAAAACCGATCCATCTTTTGAAGCTCCATGGGTCCCTCGGGTGGTATGAATGTTCGACCAACGGTATTCGCCGGTGCGGGTTCGATGAAGCGCCACCCGCCGGAACGAAGAGGCTCATGGTTCCACCTCAACGCAGGAAGGCGGCTGATACGATGAATCGACCGTACTCTGCGCTATGGTCTACATTTCGCGGGTGCTTGGGGCACAACGATGCACCCATCAACCGGCTCGTGTGCATTGGCTACGGGTTTGCTGATGAGCATGTGAATGCTGTCATAGAGCCTGCACTTGCCAGAACCGATTTCACGCTACTGATATTCGCCAAGGTTCTTAGCGATGCCGTATGGGCTCGCTGGAGCGGAAAGACTAACGTGATCATTGTGACGGAAGCACAGTGTTCTTTGAAAGGCACTACAGGGCCGGGACATACCGACCTTTGGAGTTTTGAGCGTCTAGCCAAGGAGGTATGACCAATGACAGAACCTGCAAGTAAGGTGATCGGATACGTAATCGATGTTCAGGGAAATATGCTCACGGCATCTCTGGTCGAAGATGATCAAGGACATGTGCCTACCGTCACCATTGGCGACGAGGACGTACTTGTTGGTCAACTCGGCTCATACGTCGCCATTCGACAGAACGATATAAACATTATCGCCATTGTTACCCGCATGACGGAGCAGGAAGCCTTGGCGTCGCCAACAATTGAAACGCCGGGAGAAGACACAGCACGATTGCCATTTGCAAAGCGGATTGCACGGCTTACCCCGATCGGCTCCGTCCGCGCCGATGGACAGTTTGACCGGGGCTTTGCTCAGTATCCGACAACCGGAGCCGAAGTTCACGCCGTCGGTTCCATGGACATCGCAAAGATGTTCGAACGCTTTCAGTCGAAGGGCTTTTCTGTGGGAACTGTCGCGACTCATCCCTCACTTAAAGTCTGCCTTGATCCATCAAGTCTATTTGGGCGCCACTTCGCGATTCTCGGGCAAACCGGATCGGGTAAGTCTTGGACGGTGGCCGCTTTGGTCCAGCGTACCGCAACCGTAATGCCGCGCGCGCACATCATCGTCTTGGACT
>CAIPEB010000406.1 GCA_903863885.1 uncultured Planctomycetaceae bacterium
CCCTTCTACTGCCATTGGTGGAGCCGAGCGTTCCTCAGACATATGAAGCGATCGCCTAACTGGCCGGCCTGGCTAATTCACCCGAGTGGTCGCGACTAGCTGAACGGGGAGGCATTCCCCACAGCGAGTGTGTATCCGGCGGAATGCCAGGAACGTCCAGTGCAACTTTGGCGCACCGCGTGGTGATCGACGCAATGTCCCGATACGCCGAAATGAGTCACGTCGCGGCGGTGCCCTGCCGCTTCCGAAATAGACGCCTGCCCAATTCATGCAGGTAATCGGAGTCTTCCACCTCCTGCCGCCAGGCGGCAGGTATCGCGTCAACACCCAAGTAGACGCCGACAACCGACCCGGTAATAGTGCCGATGGAATCCGAATCACCATCGGTGTTAATCGCGGTCAACACCGCTTGCCTGAAGTCATTCGAATGACGCCAGTGGCAGTACATGGCGCTGGCGACTGCTTCTTCGGCAACCCATCCTTCACCAAGTACGCCTTCCACGAGGACTCGCTCGGGCGGCTCATCTATCAGATTCGGAAGCATCCTCCACACTTTGGCAAAGTCGTTGCTGTGCGAGCTGCAGCAACGATCGATCTCGTTGAACATTTCCTGAGGCGCAACTCCCTTCAACGCCAATGCCACCATCAGTGCAGCGGCTGCCGCACCCTCGAGAGCGGCCGGGTGACCGTGGGTAAGCAGACTCGAGGACCGGGCTACTTCCGCCACCTGTTCAAGGTCGTCATAGAACAACCCGATTGGCGCCACTCGCATTGCGGCACCGCACCCCTTGGATTCCCGAACGCCCGACTCGCGCCAAGGAATGCCGCGAGCCAGCTTCCGGCAACCCTCGATGCACGCTCCGCCGGGCGCTCGGTTGTTAGTCTCCGACTTTGACCAGTCAACGAAGCGAGCGCTCATCTCGGTCATCAGGCCATCGAGCTCCGCTTCATTGGCGGCGAGGAGTGATTCGGCGACGGCGATCGTCATTTGAGTGTCGTCGGTATACGTGCCGGGCGGGTGACCGGCGCCGACGAAAAAAGGTCGCGAAAACCGCGGATCCTTAAGAGCAACAAAGCCGGTAATTCCATCAGGACCAATTTCGCGTACTAGTTGTGCCCGCGAGCGGAATTCAGCTGGATATCCGAGCGCGTCGCCAACGGCGAGACCGACAACGCAACCGACGAATTTTGATTCTCGCATCGCGCAGCTCCGAGATTGGCAAGTTGTTTGATGGCAGCCCCCATTCTACCCGCTCATTTCAGGTGATGGCGCAGTGCGGACCGCTATCCGACCGATCTCTTGCCCCAGGCGCACTCGATCGGTCCGCCGGGAATCGCCGCTTCTGAGGAGCGCAGAAGTGAGCCCGTCAACGCCCGTCGTTGGCGATTGCCATCACCGCTCTGGTATAATCGTGCCATGTCCGACGCCACTCGCATCCTGCAGGCCATCGAGCAAGGCGACCCGCACGCCGCCGAGCAATTACTGCCGCTGGTGTATGAAAAACTGCGGAAGCTAGCGGCAGCTAGACTGGCAAACGAGAAGCCAGGCCAAACGTTACAGGCCACAGCGCTGGTGCACGAGGCATACCTTCGGCTCGTGGATCGATCTGTCCAGCAGCAATGGGATGGTAGCCGGCATTTCTTCGCGGCTGCCGCCGAGGCCATGCGGCGAATCCTCATTGAACGCGCTCGCCGAAAGCATAGCCTCAAGGGCGGCGGCGATCACCAGCGAGTTGAACTCGACGCCATCGAACCGGCAGTCCTGCCCATGGCCTGCGATGATCTGCTCGGTCTCGACGAGGCACTTCAGAAGCTGGAGCAGAAGGACGCCCGAAAGGCCCAGCTAGTGAAGCTGCGGTTCTTCGCGGGACTGACCACGGCACAAGCGGCCGAAGCGATCGGCGTATCTGTCTCAACCGCTGAAAATGACTGGTCTTACGCACGCGCGTGGCTACGACTGGAAATGCAGGGTTGCGGAGAGCGGGGAGCGAATTCGTGATTTTTTTCCGGATTCCGTTCGGGGAACGGCGTCTGGATTCCGCATAGTGCTGTGGAAGGCAATGTATCCGTCATCCTGACGAGGTGCTCGCATGGCCCATCAGCAGCTCGATGAAGAGGCGATTTTTCACATTGCGCGGAAACTGGACGATCCGGCCGATCGCGACAAGTATCTGCTTCAAATCTGCGCGGGCGATCAGGCTCTTCGCGAACGCGTCGAGGCATTACTCGCTGTGCATGAGCGGGAGCAAGAGTTCCTCAGATCGTCGCCCGACGATCCCGCTTCCACGGTCGACCAATCCCCGCTCACCGAGCGTCCCGGAACCACGATCGGGCGTTATCGCCTGATGGAACAGGTCGGCGAGGGAGGCATGGGCGTGGTGTTTGTCGCGGAGCAGAATCGCCCGATTCGCCGCAAGGTGGCGTTGAAGATCATCAAACCGGGAATGGACACGAAGGAAGTGATCGCCCGGTTTGAGGCGGAGCGGCAAGCGTTGGCGCTCATGGACCATCCGAACATCGCCAAAGTATTCGACGCAGGGAGCACGGATTCTGGCCGCCCGTATTTCGTCATGGAGTTGGTTCGAGGCATTCCGATCACGGACTACTGCGATCAGGCGAAACTCTCCATCCGTGAACGCCTCGAATTGTTCATCCAGGTTTGCCAGGCGATCCAGCATGCTCACCAGAAGGGAATCATCCATCGCGACGTCAAACCGTCGAACGTGCTGGTCACGCTGCACGACGGCAAGCCGGTTCCCAAGGTCATCGATTTCGGTGTGGCGAAGGCGACCAATCAGCGACTCACTGAGCGGACCATCTACACGCGTTTGGCGCAGTTCATCGGGACTCCCCTGTACATGAGTCCAGAGCAGGCGGAACCAAACGAACTCGATGTAGACACGCGGTCGGACGTCTATTCGCTGGGCGTGCTTCTGTACGAACTTCTGACGGGGACGACGCCGTTCGACAAAGAGCGGTTCGCGAAAGTGGCGTGCGAAGAGATGCGGCGGATTGTGAAGGAAGAAGAACCGCCCAGGCCAAGCGCGAAAATCAGCACATTGGGCCAAACGCTAACGTCGGTTTCCAAGCACCGAGGGACCGATCCGCATGGATTGTCGAAGTTCGTCCGAGGAGACCTGGACGTCATTGTGATGAAGTCGCTCGAGAAAGACCGTACGCGG
>CAIPEB010000407.1 GCA_903863885.1 uncultured Planctomycetaceae bacterium
GTTTGTCGACCTGCGAGATACAGTCGGCGTGCAGACCGTAGCCGAACTGTGTCATGCGATCAGCGATTCGGCGGGAGGAACGGGCGCCCGCACGGTAGTCGTGACGTTGAACGACGGCGAAGATCCGCTGCAAGCGGCCAGCGTGCGGCTCGTGCGAGGCGCGGAGAGCCACATCAGGAAAACCGATGCCAGCGGTCAATGCGTGTTCAATGTGGATGACGGAACGTGGACTGTCGCTATCACGCTGCCGGGATACGCATTCAACGGAGCGACCCTGGTGGTCAACAGCGACGAGACCCAGACGTACTCGATGACGCGCTACGCGATCGCACCGGCTGCCGCACCGAACCTGACCACGGGTTTTGTGCTTTGTCTCGGCACGGACGGATTACCGGAAGCCGGCGTGGCGATCAGCGCGCAGATGACCGCCGGGCCAGGTGTGGATGGTTACGCACTGGATACCGAAACGATCACGATGGTCTCGGGCGTTGATGGAGTTGCTCAGCACACGGGGTTCGTGCGCGGCGCCGCTTATAAGTTCCGACGGGGGACGTCCGCCTGGTGGACCGCTGCGCAGGTGGCGCCGAATGCGACCACGTGGAATTTACGAGAGATCCTGGGGACGCCGTAACCGTGGGCGATGATGCGGCCGCGAATGAAGACCTAATGGTCATACAACGACTCAAGCGAGCACGAGTTAGCAAAGAGGACGCAACCCAGTAGCGTTTGTTACCAAGTCTTGCCAGGCTGCGCCCCCATTCTGTGCGAACACACAGACAACACGTCGGTAATCGAATTCGTCGACGTGCTCCGGCGCAGTCAAGTCTGTAGGAAGGTTCTCTACGAGCATTGTATTCAGTGGCGGGACTGCGACATGTGAGAAAGGATCGGTGACTTGCCATGGCGGGCAAGGAAGTCAGAGCGGGCAAAGCCTTTGTGGAGATCGTGCTGCGTGATCGGCTGGCTGCCGGCTTGAACCGCGCCGCCGCCCAACTGCGCGGATTCGCCACGATGACGAGTGCCATCGGCGCGGGACTCACGGCCACCAGCGGCGCGATCCTCGGTCCGCTGGCCGCGGCCGTGTCGCAGTTCTCGTCGATCGGCAGTGCGGTGGCCGATATGGGCGCTCGAACCGGCATGAGCGCCGAGGGACTCACGGCGCTGGGTTACGCGGCCAGCATGACCGGATCCAGCCTGGAGGATGTCGAGAAGGGCGTCCGCAAGATGCAGCAGGCCATCGTGGACGCGTCGAATGGTTCGGAGTCCGCTGCGAAAGCACTCGCTTCGTTGGGACTATCCGCGGCGGACCTGGCGGGTCTGTCGCCGGAACAGCAGATGCAGAAGATTGCCGACGGGCTGGCGCGGATCAGCGACCCGGCCGCGAGAACCGCTGCGGCCATGGACCTTTTCGGCAAGTCGGGCACGTCGCTGATTCCCATGATGGCCAATGGCTCGGCCGGCCTGGCGGCTTACGCGGAACAGGCGCGACGTCTCGGTCTGATCATGTCCACCGAGGACGCTGCAGCAGCTGACGCGTTGGGCGACGCGACCGATCGCATGTGGGGCTCGCTGCGGGGAGTCACCTTGCAGATCGGCGCAGCCTTGGCGCCGGCCGCCACGGAACTGGCCGATCGCATCGCGGCCTGCGTCGCTAATGTCACGAAGTTCATCTCGGAGA
>CAIPEB010000408.1 GCA_903863885.1 uncultured Planctomycetaceae bacterium
CGCCGCCGCATCGGGGCCTGCGTATCGCGGCCACGACCTGCCGCGGTTGCGGGGGACGATGGTGAGCCCGACGATCGACGAGCCCAGTCTGCGAACGCTGGGCAGCGAATGGCACGCGAATCTGATTCGGTTCCAACTCATCCGCCACGGGCGAGTCGGGCAGGCGGCGGGGCTGGATGACTACGACGCGTGGCTGGAAACCGAATTAAAGCGATTGGATGCGCTGCTTCCGTTGTGCGTCAAATACGGAATATATGTCGTCGTCGATTTGCATTCTCCGCCGGGCGGAAAGGCGACGAGCGGCGGCTACATGGGGACCGACGACCGCCTTTTCACGGACAAAGCCGTGCAAGACAAGTTTGTCGAGGTGTGGCGGCAGATCGCCCGGCGCTATCGCAACGCGAAACCGATCTGGGGCTTCGATCTGGCGAATGAGCCCGTGGAGGAGTTTGTCGAGGAGAATTGTGACGACTGGCACGATCTGGCGGAACGAGCCGCACGCGCAGTGCACGACATCGATCCGCAACGGACGCTGATCGTCGAGGCTCCGCCGTGGGGCTCGCCCGACAGCCTGTCAGACTTTATTCCGATTGACGTTCCCAACGTAGTGTATAGCGCCCACATGTATGTTCCCGGAGGCTTCACGCATCAGGGGGTGTACGATCCGAAGCAGAAGCCCGTGAGCTATCCGGGCGAGGTTGACGGAAAATACTGGGACAAGAAGGCGCTCGAAGCGGCGCTGAAACCCGTGATGGACTTTCAGAAGCGATACAACGTCCACATCTACATGGGGGAGTTCAGCGCGATCCGCTGGGCGCCCGGCGACAGCGCCTGCCGCTATCTGCGCGACGTGATCGAGATATTCGAGGAGCACCACTGGGACTGGTCCTACCACGCGTTTCGCGAGTGGCAGGGATGGAGCGTCGAGCATGGCGGCGATCGAAATGACACTCGCCCGACGACCCATCCGACCGACCGCCAGTTTCTGCTGCTCGAATGGTTCGGCAAGAACCAGAAACCGAGTTGGGCGGAACAATAGCCCAGGTCGCCGCCGCTTTGATCGAAGTCGCCATTCGCCCGGGCGAATGGACGCCCCTCGAGATTCTGCGCACGACGAATAGAGACGTTCTTTCGCGGAGCAGAAGACGACGCCTGAGCGTCGTTCGCTTCATAAACACCGTACGGGCATGGCCTGCGCCATACCCGCACGGTTTTTCAGCAGAGAAGCGAGGTCGGATTGACGATCGACGCATCGCGGCAGGCTACTGGCTGTAGCGCTGCTTGAATTCCTCGGTTCGTTTCTTGCGTTCTGCCTGCTCGGCCGGATCCATTTTATTCAAGTACCATTTGTGGTTCGGACCGTTGAGTACCTCTTCAATCTTCTTCTGGAGGGCGTCGCCCGCGGCGATCTTGGCCGCGTCGCCGGATGCCTTGGCCTCTTTTGCCAGTTGTTCCAGTTCGGGCACGTACTCGGAATAGAAGTGCTTGGCGACTTCGTAGGTGCCGTGCCAGTGCGTGAAGTCCGGCCCCATCATCGCGGCGCCGTGTCGTGCCCGGCGTCCTTCGTGATGCCAGATCTCGAACCACGTGAAATCGAGCGGGTTGGAGAACTCGACCGGTTTCAGAAGCGGTTTGGCTAAACCGTACAACTCGAGACCGGGTTTAGCGAACTTGTCGTGATACAGCCCGATGAGGTTGTCGTACTGGACATAGAAGTTCTCCACCCACTGCTGCTCATGGCAGTTGATGCAGACGTTCTTCATGCTGTTCCGTCGTGTCTCCCAGTTCACCGATGCGCCCGGCAGTTTCATCTTTTCGTCGCTGAGTTCCGGGCGGATCGAAACGGCGGGACGGTTGTTCCAGCTGATGCGCATACCCACGTCATGCGTGACGGGCATGCCCGGCACGGCGGGCTTGTCTTTCGTGGCCGGTCTCGAGGGAGTAGCGCTCATGTGGCACGTAGCGCAGGTCGGCGCCAGGGAATAGTCCTCGCCCACGACCCATTTAGACGAGTCCATGTGAAGCTGTTCGCGGAAGGCGCGGTACGCGATGCCGTGCTTCGACTCGTAGTAGATTTCCATCTGCGGATGGTCGGGTCCCATGTGGCATTTGCCGCAGTTGTCGGGATTGCGGGCCTGAAACGCTGAGAAAGAGTGGCGGCTGTGGCAGGCGGAACACGAGCCCTCCGAACCGTCGGGATTGATACGGCCGATTCCCGTATTGGGCCAGGTGGCCGGATCGAGCTTTCCGCCGGGCAGTACCTTGACCTCGGTGCCGTGGCACTGCCAGCAACCGCTGACCGCGGCCGCGCTCGTTCCGCCCGGAAACGCCGGAGTGATCATTCCGCGGTTGCCTTCCACCACCTCGGCCAGCGTATTGTCGGCCGAGCCGAGAATGCGGGCAGCCTTCGAGTGATGCGAACTGGCGAACTCGGCGCCTTCTCGAGAATGGCAGCGGGAACAGTCTTTGGGCGAGACGATTGTCGCGATCCAATACCCCTCATGCTGGAAGGCATCGACTTCGCCTTCCTGCGCCATATGGCATTCAAAGCAGCCGACATTGGCCCGGTAATGTTTGCTGTTTCCCCACTGCTGGTAAATGGGCGCATTGAGCTTCTTGTGGCAGTCCACGCAGGCCTTGGTTTCCTTCGACATTTCGGGCAGGCCCCAGGCCTGGGCATGCGCTGCCGCGCCGAAGCTGCATGACCAGAAGAACATGGCGATTGCGGCCGGCCCGCGCCACGTCGGAAATGTGCGTGTTCGTTGCATGGCGATATTACTCCCTCTCTGTGGCAATAACCGTCTGAATGTCTGTTATTCCTGCAAAGTCCAGCGGCCAACCGAAGCGGATCCTCATTCCGGTGCGGCAGCACCGCTCTGTTCAGTAGCTGGACTCACGGCGGCGCGGATCAGTTGGATGACCGGCTGAGACGCTTCGCGTACGTCAATTCGCCCGACAGGACCGGGACGGAAACGCGGACAAGAACCGTATACAAAAGCAGCCCGAAGGCCCAAATGCCGAGGCACACGATGACTTCGTGCACGGTCGGCCTGTACTCGACGATTTCACCCAGCGGTGTGGGAACGAAGGCCGGCACGATCATGCCCATGCCTTTTTCGATCCAGATGCCGACGATCGACAGAAGGCAGGCGAGGTTCAGCGTCTTCAGGCCGCGCGACGCGGGAAGCATCAGCAGCACCGTGGCAACCAGGCTCATTCCGGTTGCTGTCCAGATCCATGGCACCAAGGCGTGCCGCCCGTGTTCGCCGAAGTACAGGTATCGCGCCGAAGCGACGTGGGTCGAGTCGGTATAGAACTCGGTGAAGACCTCGCAAAGCAGCAGGAAGACGTTGATGATCATCGCGACCTGCACGATACGCCGCAGCGTCAGCAATGCGTCGTCGCTGACGGCGTGCCGCGTGAACCGCCGGACAATCTGCA
>CAIPEB010000409.1 GCA_903863885.1 uncultured Planctomycetaceae bacterium
GTCCTCGCCGGAACGTTGAGGACGTCGTCCATGGGGCAATCCACGCATTATTGATGAAGGTCAAAGTAACTCCGTACTGTGCGAAGGTCGGCGGCCTTGCGAAGCAAGGGTAAGCCGACCGCAGCCATACGAAGTTATTTTGGCTGCCCTCAATAACTGGAGAGTGCCAAATTTTAGCCGCGTGACCGAACAAATCCTGTTCGACAGCTCAAGCTGAGCTTCGCGACCGCGTTTCCCGCTCCGCCTCCAGTCGTAGTTCTGCCAGCTCACCGCCGAGGTCGATCCATTCATCGACGAGCGCTCGCAGACGCACGTAGTCGCGAAGTTGCCGGCGCACCAGTTCGAGGTCTTCCTTCTTGACAAAACGGCTACTGCTCTTGCCCTTGCGAGTGAAACTGATTTGGTAATAGGGGCCATGCTTCTGGGGCGGGTTTGCCTTGCACTTGCATGTCGGGCTTCCGCAGACGTTGTACTGCTGCGATAGCTTTCCTGGCCGCATGTCGGTGATCTCGTGCAACCGCATCTTCACTTTCTCGATTCGCCGGATGAGCTTCTCTTCGTTGGGTTTCATCGTTCTCTCCTCGAAAAAAAACATACCAAAGTCCCTTGACTTCGTCACTATCGACCACACGTTACCCGATAGCATTGTAAAGCTGTCGGAGGTCGCTATGTTGCTCTGGCTCGAGTGGTATCGGTGCGTGTCGGTGTTCAGGCCATCGTGCAAAGACAAGCGTACGTGGGTTATGTTCGTATTGATCATGGTGGGTCTCGCCGTTCGAGAGGAGGTTGTCGGCGTAACCAGTATCGTCCGTGCCCTTGGGTTGGCCGACAGGACCTACAAATGCCTGCTGCATTTCTTCCACAGCAGGGCGTTCAACCTGGAAGCAGCAACCAGGATCTGGCTGAAATTCGTGTTTGCCCGCTTCTCGCCGGTCGAAGAAAGCGGTTTCTGCGTCCTGCTCGGTGACGGCATCAAGGTCGGAAAGGAAGGCAAAAAGATGCCCGCCGTGAAATCACTCCATCAGGAATCCAACGACAACACCAAACCCGAATACATCATGGGCCACTCGTTCCAGGCCCTCGCCTTCCTTGCACAGGCTTGCCAGAACGTCTTTGCTGTCCCACTCATCTCGCGCATCCACGAAGGTATCGTACGGTCCAACCGTGATCAGCGGACGACCGTCGATCACATGGCGCAGATGCTTCGCGAACTCATTTGCGACATCGGACGTCCGATCATCTTCGTTGCCGACAATTTCTACGGCAACGAGAAGATCATCAGAGCCCTCAAACTGGTCCAGTCCTTTGTTGTCAGCAGATTGCGCAGCAATGCAACGGCGGAACATCCTGCCCAGCGAAAACCAAAGGCCGAGCGTGGCCCCGGAAGACCGCCGACGTATGGCGAAAAGGTCTCGCTCGCCAAGCTGTTCCGGAAACGCCACCTGTTCACTGAAGCTCCCAGCCCTGTCTACGGCGAGGATGGCGTCGATATCAGATACTACTGCATCAACCTCCTTTGGCGCCCGGTCGGCGATTTCGTGAGATTCGTGCTTGTCGCGCACCCGTCGCGTGGAAACATCATCCTCATGACGACCAAGCTCGATCTCGACCCGCTCAGGGTGATCGCGCTTTACGGTTACCGCTGGAAGATCGAGGTCAGCTTCAAGGTCGCTTTGCACGTCATCGGCGCCTATGCCTACCACTTCTGGATGAAGGAAATGGACAAGATCCGCCGCGGCTCTGGTGATCAATACCTTCATCGGAAGTCGAAGGACTATCGCGACCAGGTCACACGAAAGGTCGAGGCATATCACCGCTTCGTTCAGCTCGGCTGTATCGCCCACGGTTTGCACCAGTATCTCGCTGCCACGATGATGGATCAGGTCTGGGGATGTTTTCGAAGTTGGCTGCGAACAATGAAGAAACACCAAATGCCATCGGAGCTGGTAACGTCTTATGCTCTCAGATCAAGCCTTCCCGGATTTCTCCTGCGAGCTCCCGAGGGGCATGACATCGCGAAATTCCTCTCTATGCACGCCGATCCTGAGCGAATGTTAGCCAAGGCCATGGTCGCTTAGGTCAAAATCGCACGCCTGCCGTACGTCCCCGCTCTGCTCTACCGTGCCATTTGCCGGAGTCCCGCGATTCGTTTGTCGCGAGTCGGTGTTTCACGATTTTGGCTGGTTGCTGTTCTTCTGGTCGCAGCCTGTGCTCGAGTCTACGACGGTTGGGCAAAAACTTTGCACTTACGAGTCAGTAACAAGCACTGATCTTTTAGCGGGGAATAGGGGTCAGTCACCTGACTGTCCCCCGCGCCGATGACCACGGCCACTCGCCAAGGTTCGCGGCCAATCCCGCCCTGACGGGCTCCAAGTTGTGACCTCGGTACACGTGCCATGCGGGATGGATACACGGA
>CAIPEB010000410.1 GCA_903863885.1 uncultured Planctomycetaceae bacterium
ATCAGCGGTTGCAGGTCTGTTTCAACCTGCTCAAGCTCGGCTCGCCGGTCGTTGTCGTCGGCCTGACGCCGGCTGATGTACTCGCGCCACCCGGCCGGATCGACGTGGGGCTTTGAGGACGATCCCGGCTTCGGTGCTGAGCCGTCACGATAGCAGGCGAGTTTGGCCGCCTGGGCGTAGGCCAACACGTCGGCGTGTTCGACGGGCAAGCCGGCGAGTCTCTCCGTCGTTGCGATCTCGTTTCGCAAGGTGTTGAGCCGTGCATTGAGGGGCTGAACCGCTCGGCTGTAATCCTGCAATTCCGCCACCAGTTGTTCGGGCAACAGTTCCCAATTCCTGAGCGAGTCCAGGGCAATCCGCTGCCTCTCGACCACGGCAGCGGATCTTTCGGCGGCGACTTGCAGGTCGCTCAGTTCACGTTGCAGGGCCGCAATCTTCTGCTCGACCTCCGGGCCACGGCGGGCCAGCTCGGCGGCGGCGGCCTCGGCGGCGTGGCGGGCCTGGTCGCGTTGCTCGGCGGTGCCTGCCTTCTGCTGGAAAGCCGTCACCTTGCGGAGCCGGGAAGCCTCAGCGTCCAGCCGCGGGCCGACAAGGCCCCTGGCAACAAGGATGCTGCGTTCCTCGGCGGTCGGATTCTGGCCCTGCGCAATCGCGGCCACGATTTCATCGGTAGCCGTCAGCAGTTCATTCGCATCGGCGGCAAGCCGGTCGAGGATTTCGGAAGCGGTACGCTTCGGGCTCAGCCTGGCTGGGGCGGTGGGCCTGGCCGGCGGACGATCAAGGAGGGCGGTGGATTCGTGGGACTGGTCTGGGGTTCGAATACGAGGCATTTCTGATTCTCCGGTCTCGCGGGTCTCGATGGAAAACCGCCTCGCCGCGTGGTTGCTCCGAGACCAGCAGCAACCACCGCGACGGGCGGGGGTATTCGATCAGCGTGCACGTGCGGCACGGTGGGCCGCGTTCACTTCACGGATGTAGGCGGCGTGCAAATCAGGGTGTTCGATCGTCACGGCGCGGACGGCCTTGGTCCGAGACAGGCCGGTCTGCACCTTGAAGGCTACCGCCGTCTCGAACGTCAACACCTGCTTGCTCTGCCGGGGTGCATTTCTCCACCGCCGGATGTCGATGCTGGCGGCCACGGCCAGAGGCGCCGATGTGCGATCAGCGAAGCCGGCTTCCACCGCCTGGCGCCCGGTCATCCAAGTTTCGGCGGACATGAGGCGGCAGACTTCCCCGATGGGCTTGCGGCTCCTGGTGGCGTAGATCCCGGCGAGCTGGTCCCGCATGCCGTCCAGAAGGGAAGCCATCTGGCGCAAATCGTCACCGTCTCCGGCCACCTCGTTGTGCGGATTGTGGATCATCATCCAGGCGTTTTCCGGAACGATCAGTTCGTCTGCCGCCATCGCGACAATGGAGGCGATGGACAGGGCCATTCCGTCGACGCAGCACGTGACGTTTCCGGGATGCTGCCGCAGCAAGTTGAACATCGCGACGCCGTCAACGACGTTGCCACCCTGGCTGTTGAGCCGGACGGTGACAGGGCCCCCGGCTGCACGTGCGAGTTCTCGGCGTAACATGTCGGGGCTGTATTCCCCCGGCTGGGAACCGATGTCCTGGTAGATCGAGATTTCGTGAGACATGGGAAAAACTCCTACTGGGTTTTGCGGCCGATGCCGCGGGATTGGGTGTGCGGTCAACGGCAAGAGGCGATCCATGCGCGATCACCGGCGCGCTCGCGACGGGCCACGGCTTCACGCGCGATCTGGTCGCGCAGCCGCTGGGCGACAACGGCGTCGACGAGTCGGTCGAAGGTCTCCCGATCACCGCGTGCGGCGGCGGCGTGTAATGCGGCCCAAACTTTCGCGTCGATGGTCATGCTGTGTGTTCCTTTACGTGGCGTGCGATCAATCGAAGATTCGGCTTCCGCAGTTCCAGCCGCGTGCTGGTCACCCTGGCTCGCGGCGAGATCCGCAGTTCCGCGGACAACTGCCGGACGGCTCGCGTCCAGCGAAGTTTTCCCGCGTCGGTCTTGGCCAACTCCAGGTTCTCCAGGGCGGTGCAAAAAACGGCGAGCAGGGCCAGTGCCGCGGGCGAGCTGTCCGGCAGCGACGGCAAAATCTCCCGCCATTTTTCCGCGGCGACGGCGGAAAGATTCGGCGGCGGATTTTTCGGCGGGTCGGAATCTTTCATTTTGGCCCCCTCGATTTTTTTTCGCGGCTCGAAAATTTCTGGACGAACGGACTATGTCAAAAAACTGCCAACTGAAGATTCCGAGGGGCAAGGCTCACCCCCCGGCAAAGAACCTAAACCCCGGCG